>DRLC01000271.1 GCA_011053145.1 Planctomycetota bacterium
GAAGCGGGGCATCGCGTGGTGAACCTCGACCTCGACGCCGAGACCGCGAAGCGCCTCGGGGAGATGGGGGTCGACGGGCGCCAGGGCGAGCTCAAGGATTTTTCGGGCGGGCCCTTCCGGATCGCGATCGCCTCCGAGGTCCTCGAACACATCCCGACCGACGACCTCGCCCCGAGCGTCGAGCGCGTCCACTCCGCTCTCGAAGAGAACGGTCTCTTCCTCGTCACCGTACCGTTTCGCGAAGACCTCGCTCGGAGCACGACGATCTGCCCCCACTGCGGCGAGACCCATCACCTCTGGGGACACCGCCAATCCTTCGACGACCAGCGCCTGCGGTCCCTGTTCCACGACGCGGGCTTCCGTGACGTGAAGATCGGAGCCCGGTTCTTCGCGAACTACGCCCAACTCAACTGGGGTGGTCGTGCCACGTTCCTGATGAAGCACGCCGCCTGGTCGCTGTTCCAGCGCCCGTCTTCGAGCCTCAAGTACGTCGTCGAGGCGCGCAAGTAGCCGATGTGCGGCTTCCTGGTCATCGCCTCCTCGGACGAAATCCACCCCGAGAGAGCGCGCGCGGCCCGGGACACCCTGGCCGCCCGGGGTCCGGACGATGCCGGAGAAGAGCGGCTCTCGTTCCCGGACGGGACCGGGCTCTACCTCGGGCACCGACGGCTCTCGATCCTCGGGCTCGATCCGCGCAACCGCCAACCCTACGCATCGGGACGCGTGCGCCTGATCTTCAACGGCGAGATCTACAACTTCATCGAACTCGCCCGCGAACTCGAGGCCGAAGGCATCCGGATCGAGGACTCGCATTCCGACACCGAAGTCCTCGCCGCCGGACTCGCGGCCCACGGAGAGCAGTTCCTCGAGCGCCTGAACGGGATGTTCGCCGGATGCGCTTACTTCGAGGACGAGGGGCGACTGCTGCTCTTTCGCGACCCGACCGGCCAGAAGCCGATCTTCCTCCACCGCAAGGGCACGACCCTCATCGCCGCCTCCGAGCCGAAGGCCCTGCTCGCGCTGCGCCGTTTCGAGCGCGACGACGAGAAGATCCTGGCCGGACTCCTCGTCGGCTACCACATCGACGGCGGCGTCTGGCGGGACATGGAAACGCTTCCCCCGGGACATCTTCTCGACTGGTCCCCGGGGCGGGCGTCGAGCGTTCCCCGAGCCATCGCATTCCGCACGCGCGACGAAGCGGATCCGCGGTCGCCGGATGGGCTCGGGGCACTCGAGGGAGTCCTCGAGCGGGCGGTCGAGCGGCACCTGCGCGCGGATGTGCCGCTCGGGCTGTTCCTCTCCGGCGGGATCGACTCGACCCTGAACCTGCTCGCGCTGAAACGCCTCGGCAAGACGCCCACCTGCTTCACGATCGGCTTCACCGACACCGCGAACGACGAATCCGAGTTCGCGCGCCGGGCAGCCGACCACTGCGGGGCTCCATTCCAGATGGAGGTCGTCGACGCCCCGGACTTCGACGCCGCCTGCGCGATCCTCGACTACTACGACGAGCCGTTCTACGACTCCTCCGCGATCCCGACCGCCCTCCTGAACCGCATGGCCGCGCGCTCGGTCAAGGTGGTCCTCGGCGGCGACGGCGGCGATGAGGTCTTCTGCGGCTATCGCCGCTACGTCTACCAACACTTCCTCGCGCGCGCGCGCCGCCACCTCGGCTCGGGTGGCCGCGACGCAGCTCTCGCGCTCCTCAAGCGCGTCGCGCCCGGCCGCATCCGGCGCAACAAGTACCTCCTCAACGCGGGGAGCGACCCCGCTGAGATGCTGTTTCGCAACTCCCATGACCTCGGCCTCCTCGAGTTCATCTCGGACGAGCGGCGTGCGGCCCGAACCTATGAAACGACCCTCGCCACCTGGCGGGTCCCGTTCGATGAGGCCGCCCAAGGACTCGCCAAGGATCCCCGGCGCGCGGATGCCGATCCCGCCTACTACTTCCACGGAGATGTCCCGCGCTACCTCTCCTGCGACATCCTGACGAAGGCCGACCGATCGAGCATGATGCACGGGATCGAGCAGCGCGCTCCCCTTCTCGACACGGCCCTCGTGGACTTCGCACTCCGCCTGCCCCCATCCCTGCGGGTCCGCCGGCTCGAGGGCAAGAAGGCCTTGAAGGAGCTCGTCGCGCGTGAGCTCGGCGCGGGGTTCGCTTACCGCCGCAAACAAGGCTTCGTGTTCCCGATCCGTCGCTTCATGACCACCCACGAGACAGCGATCCGAGAGACCATTCGCCACGGTGTTCCCTCGGACCTCCTGCGCGTCGACGGGGTGCTGGACGACCCCTTCGAAGGAGCGTCCCCGGAGCTTCTCGGTCGCGCCTGGAAGCTCTTCGTCCTGGGCCGCTTCTTCCGCTCCAGATGATCCGAGTCGCGCACTTCCTGCACCGTGCCCCCCCCGAGTATTCGGGAGCTTCCATGCAGGGGATGGCCCTGATCCGTGCTCTTCGGGAGCAGGGCGAGGTGGAACCGGTCCTCTGCGCATTCTCCGCTCGCCCCGACGAAACCCGACTCCCGACCGGACTCGAGGCCCACGTCATTCCCCTGGGCACGAGCCCTCTCGGGAAGATCCGCCACCGTCGCGCGCTGGTCTCCGCGATCCGCTCCTCGCGCGCGGAGATCCTGCACGTCCACGGCTACTATCGTCCCGCGATCCGGGCGGCCCTGGACATCGGCATGCGCGTCATCCTGAAGACCACGATGTACGGTGTGGACGACCTGGCCACGATCGCCGCCCGTTCAGCGACCGACCGGTCCCTCCTCCCGCGTCTCTCCCGGGTGATCTCCCTAACCCCCCTGCTCGCCGCCTCGAACCGCGACTGGGCGAAGGACGTCCTGATCCCGAACGGGATCGATCTCACCCGCTGGTCCCCCCCCGCGAACCCGGAAGCGGCGCGCCTCGCCGCCCGCGAGAGCCTCTCGCTCCCGGCCGGGGGGACCGTGCTCCTGTACACGGGAGGGGGTCGAGAGCGGAAGGGGGTGCGGATCCTGCCCGACCTTTGGCGCGCGATCCGTGAACGGCTCCGCGGCCTCGAGCCACACCTCGTCGTGGCGGGAGACTTCCCCGATCCGGAAACGGTGCGCTGGCTCGAATCGGAACTCGGTACGGAGAACGTGACCCTGCTCCCCCACGTCATCTCCGACCTGGTTCCCTACCTCGTCGCCTCCGATGCCCTGCTCTTCCTTTCGCAACGCGAAGGGCTGCCGAACGCGGTGCTCGAAGCAGCGGCCATGGATACCCTCGTGTTTGCGCTCTCGATCGAGGGCACCTACGAGAGCATCCTCGACGAGGAGAACTCCGTGGTGGTCGACGAACTCGGGCCGGAGGCCGTGGATCGGCTCGGCGAGGCCCTCGTCCGCACAGGCCGGGGCGGAATCGACAACACGTCGTTTCGGGAGAAGTTCGATATCGAGCGTATCGCCGAGCGCTACTCGCGGCTCTATCGCGAGGTCTTGGCGCGATGAAGCGATCGGACCGACCGTTGCGGGTCCTCTTCTGCCAGCCGACCGCGCGGAGAACGGGATCGGAACACAGCCTGCTCCAGATCCTACGCTCCCTGGACCGCGCGCGGATCGAGCCCGTTCTCCTCCTCGGAGAGCACGGTCCGATGGAGGAACCCCTCGCCGAGGAAGTGCGCGAGGTCCACGTCGTCCCGGCCCCCAAGCTGCGCCGTTCCGCGGCGACGGGAGCCCGTTTCGCCGCCTCGTTTCCGCGCCTCGTCCTCGCGGTCCGCCGCCTCGCGCGGCGCCACGCGCTCGACGCGATCCATGTCAACACCTTGATGTTCCCCCAGGCCACGTTCGCGGGTCGTGCCGCCGGGCTCGGTGTCGTGAGCCACATCCGGGAGGTGGAGTCGACCTACCCCCGCAGCGTCTACCGCGGCTACATGCGCTGGTGCGCGCTGCAATCGCACCACATCATCTGCGTCTGCTCCGCGATCCTCGCCCAAGACCTCCCGATGCGCGCCCGGATCGAAGCGCGCTCCTCCGTGGTCTACAACGCAAGCGACCACACTCCGACCACTCCACGGCCTCTTCGGGAAGCCCCCGAGTTCGTCTCGATCCTCGCGGCGACTCGCAAGAAGGGGGTGCTCGACCTCGTCGACGCCTACGCGTTGCTGCGCATGTCACACCCCGAACTCCGGTTCTCCGCCACGATCGTGGGAGGTCCAGGCGAGAGCGAGACCCGCGCCGAGGCGATCCGGCGCCTGCACGCGGCAGGTCTCGGGGACAGCGTCCGCTTCGCGGGGGAACAGGCCGACGTCTCCCCGTTCCTCGCACGCGCCGACCTCCTGGTGCACCCCTCCCACACCGAGGCATTCCCGCGCGTCCTGGTCGAAGCGGCCAACCACGCCCTTCCCTGCGTGGCGACCGACGTGGGCGGGTCGCGTGAAGCCGTGGAGGAGGGAAAGACCGGCCTGCTCGTGCCGCCGCGAAACCCCGCTGCGCTCGCCCGTGGGCTCGAGCGCATCGCCACCGACCGCACTCTCCACGCCTCGATGGCCGCCTCTGCCCTCGAGCGCTACCAAGGGCACTTCACACCCGCCATCATGGCGCGTGGAATCGAACAGGCCCTCTTCGCCGCGGCGGATCGGGCACGCTGAAACCATGCCCCGCGCGACCTCCCTCACTCACCCCTCCGCGCCCCCCCGGAAGCGCGTGGCTCCGCCTTCCCGCGGGGTGCTCACCTTCCTGGTCCTCGCGGTCCTGTCGATCCCGTTCTATCGCCTGCTCACCGTCGAGGTCGGGCCCTTCTTCATCTCGAGCGTGGACGCCTTGACCGTGATCTCCGGCATCTACGTCTCCGCGATGTTTCTCATGGGACGCCCGCTCGCCTGGCCGCGCGGAAGGTTCCAGACATTCCTCGCGCTCTACATCTTCGCGGTCGCCGCTTCCGGGCTCGGAGCTCTGGACCAGGGGAGGTCCCTGCACTACCTCGCCGCGGTCCTGCTGAACCTCGTCCTCTTCACGGTCACCTTCCAGTGCATGCGCACACCGCGAACCCTCGAGATCCTCTCGAGGAGCTACTGCCTCGCTTGCCTCCTGCTCGCTGTCGTCGCCCTCGCCCAAGGACTCAGGATGCTCGAAGGCGGCCCGCTCGTATCGGCGACCGGGACGCTCGGGAGTCGCAACGAGATGATCTATTTCCTGCTCCCTGGCTTCGCGATCGCCGCGGGGAACGCGATGGGGCGGGGTTGGAAGCGCTTCGGCTATCTCCTGGTCGCGGGGGTCCTGCTCGCTGCGATTCTCGTCAGCCGCGGGCGGGCCGGTGTCCTCCTGTGCCTCGGGGTGGGGTTCGTGGCTCCGATCCTGACGAGCGGCTCGCGGCGCGGGGTCCGAGTCCTCGAACCGCTCGCCCTCTGGGGGCTGCTCGCCCTTCTCGGCCTAGCGCTGGTCTCGATCTCCGGATCCGGCGAGCTCGTCGAACGCTACCTGCACTCGATCCAGACCGAGTTTCGCGAACAGCGCGGCAGCGTTTGGGCCCGCTATGAAGTCCTGCGCGGCGCGTGGAATGCATTCACGTCGCATCCGATCTTCGGGATCGGTGCGGACAACTTCGCCCTCGCGAGCGGCGTCTACGTCGACGCGGGCGCCAACGTGGGGCAGCACGACTTCGCGGCGATCCAGCCCCACAACAGTTACGTCGGCGCCCTCGCCGAAACGGGGATCGCAGGTTTCGTCGGACTCCTCGGCCTGCTCTCCGCGGGGCTTTCCGGGCTCGGCGCGGTGCGCCGCGCTCCGCTGGACCAGCGCCCCCTCCTCGCCGGTGTCGTCCTCGCGTTCCTCGTCCTGATCGTCGACCTCGCGGTCTTCGACGGTGTCGTGCGACCGGTCACATGGCTGTTCCTCGCGCTCGCCCTCGCCGCACGGGAGATCGCCCCTCCCCCGCGCCACCGTCCGCTGGTGCTCGACGCCCGCTCGTGAAGGTCCACTTCCTGACGCGCTACGGCGAGCGCGGCGCGAGCAGCCGCTATCGGACCTGGCAGCATCTTCCGGGGCTCGAGCGCGAGGGGATCGAATGCACCGCGACACCGCTCCTCGGAGATGAATACCTCGATGCGCGCTTCGCGCGTCGGCGACCCCCGGGGCTGCTCGTTCGCGCCGCGCTGCGCCGCGCGCGCGAGCGCAGCGCCTGGCGCGAGGCCGACCTCATCGTCGTCGAGAAGGAACTCTACCCCTACGCACCGGCCTGGTTCGAACGTGCGCTCCTGGGTCGAGGGACCCGCTTCACGCTCGACTTCGACGACGCGCTCCAGCACATCTACGACCAGCATCCGCGCTCGGTCGTACGCATGCTCCTCGGGCGCAAGATGCAGCGCCTCGTGCGCCGCGCCCGGCTGGTGACCGTGGGCAACCCCTATCTCGAAGAGGCCTTCGCACCGGCGGCCGGACCGCGGACGCGCATCGAGTCGGTCCCCACGGTCCTCGACACCGATCGATACCCGGTCACCCCCGAGCCCGACGCCCCGTTCACGATCGGCTGGATCGGGACCCCCGTCTCCGCCCGAAACCTCGCCGTCGTCCTCGAGCCCCTGCAAAGATTCTTCGACCACCACAGGGGACGCCTGCTCCTGATCGGGGCCGGGGACGAGCCCCTGCCCGGCATCCCGGTCGAGCGGGTTTCCTGGTCCGCCGAAACCGAAGCCGACCTGCTCGCCTCGATCCACGTCGGCATCATGCCGCTGTTCGACCGGCCGCTGGAGCGGGGCAAGTCTGGTCTCAAACTCCTGCAGTACCTCGCCGCCGCGAGGCCGGTCGTGGCCTCCCCCGTGGGCGTCAACTCGTCGATCGTCACGCCGCAGGTGGGACGGCTCGCCGGAGATCCAGAGCGCTGGCTGGAAGCCCTCATCGAACTCCACGACAATCCCCCACTGCGCGCGCGGCTGGGACGCGCGGGCCGACGCCTCGTCGAGTCTTCCTACTCGCTCCGCCACTGGACCCCGCGTTACGCCGCCTACCTGCGCGAAGCAGCTACGACCCCGTGAGCCTCCTCCGTACCCTCTTCCCCACGGCGCGCCGCCTCCTCGTCGAACGCTCCCTGCGCGAACTCGACCTCGGCGCGGCGGAGCATGTGCTCGTGATCGGTGCGGGCGATGATCCCTACCGCTCCCTCTTTCCGGCAGCCAAGCGCTACGTGCGCAGTGACATCACACCGACCCCCGCCGTGACGGACCTCCTCGCGGACGCGCACGCTCTCCCCTTCGCCCGCGAATCCTTCGACTGCGTCTTCGCCTCCGAGGTCCTCGAGCATCTCGCGGACCCGGAGCGATTCGTCCGCGAAGCCCACCGCGTCCTCTCCCCCGGCGGTCTCTTCGTCCTCACGGTGCCCTTCCTCTTCCACCGCCACGGGCACCCCTTCGACTTCCGCCGCTTCACCGAAGCCGGCCTGCGGTCTCTCTTCGCCGGGTTCGCATCGGTGGAAGTCACCCCCCAGGGAGATCGCCTGCACGTCCTCTCCGACCTCGTGACGACGTCCTTCGCCCCGCGCCCGTTCCTCTTCCCGCTGCGGGCGGGAAACCACCTCCTGGGCCTGTTCCCCGGGAGCAGCACGACGACCGCCCCGAGCGGGTTCCGGGTTCTGGCTCGCCGCTAGCCCGGATGAGCGGGCACCGCCCGTCGCTCTCGCCCGATCTCCGCTTGCAGCGAGCTGGTCGATTCGCTCTCAGTTTCGCCACCATCCCGGATAGACTCGGGCCATCCCCCCGACAGTTGTTCCCGATCCCTGTCTTCCCTCCCTGTCCAGGAGAACACCATGTCGATGGCACTACGCCTCTTCGTCGGGGTGGTCGCGCTCGCCGCTCCCTCTTCGCTCGTTTCCGCTTCTCCCCAGGACGTATCCGTTCCCTGGGACGTTCCCACGATCCAGGCCGGGATCGACGCGGTCGGCCCGGGCGGAACGGTCTTCGTCTCCCCCGGGATCTATGAGGAGGCATTGCTCATCGATCCGGGTGGGACCCTGGGGCCGGCCCGCGGCCAAGACACGATGGCGATCGAGGCCAGTGCTCCGGGAGTGATCGTCACGTGGACAATCGGGAGCCACGGACAGCCGGCAACGATCGTTTCGGGAGGCAAGGTCCAGGACTACAACCTCGCCGTGGTGGGTGCGACGTCGGTGGCGGTGCGCGGCCTGTCCTTCGACGGACGCGACGACATCGTCGCGGGGGATAGCTCGATGGCGGTTCTCTTCCAGGACGCCTCCGGAAGTCTCGAGAACGCGATCGTCCACGGCTACCGCGACAGCGCGACGAGCGGGATCCAGAACGGCGTCGGAGCCCTCGTGCGCGGTCCCGGATCCGTGGTCACGATCGACGGCGTGAGCTTCTTCGACGTCCAGAAGACGCACGTCGTCGGCGAGGACGGAGCACGAATCCACGTCGTGAACTCGGCCTTCACGGGCCGCGGGGTCACCTCGAGCATCGCCCAGAACGGTGTGCAGTTCACCGGGACGGTCGGAGGTCCCGACGCAAACGGGTCCGTGAAGGACTCGACCTTCACCGGGTTCTGGTACGACGGTGGAACCTATACGGCGACCGCGATCCTGAACTACGACAGCGGCGGCGGTGTGCTGATCGAGGGCAACACCTTCCTCGACTGCCAGGCCGGAGTCTACGACACGAGCAACCGCGGCAAGGTCACGACGAAGATCCGCGAGAACACGTTCGAACAGATCACCCCCTGGGGCAAGGGCCTGCGCCCCCAGGGAGTCGTGATCCGGGATGGGACGACCAAGAACGCCTACCAGGTCTTCGGCAACGTGTTCCGCAACTTTGCGGGTGCCGGCGTCGTGCTGATGACCGGCGGCGGATCGGTGACGAACAACTGGTTCGACGGGAACGGGACGGTCACCGGCGACAATGCGCGTGACGACGGATTCGGCCTTCCCTTGAACGTCTGGGACAACAACACCTGGAGCGATCTCGCCGGCAATCCCCTCGCCCCGGCCGCCTACCTCGTCCCCGGAGCGATCGGATCCATCGATTCGACCCCCCAGAGCGGAGCCGCCTCGATGATCTACGGGACCCTCAATCCCACGGGCAGCCTGACGATCCTCTCGGAGGCACGCATCGGAGAGACCTTCGAGGCGGCGCTGGACAACCCCCTGGGCACGCAGTCTCCGGGGGCGATGGGACTGCTCGCGTTCTCGAACTCTGCGCAGCCGAACTTCCCGGCCGGAATCCTGCTCCCTGGGTACGGCATGGCCGGCGGACCAGGAGAGCTGCTGATCGACCTGGGCGGACCGCTGACGATCTTCCCCGGCACTCCCTGGCTCGGGTCCGGGTCCCCTTCGCTCGTGAGCCAGCCCGTCCCGAACGACGCGATCCTGATCGGGGTGGTCGTCTACGGCCAGGGCATCCTCCTGGATCCATCCTCGGCGGTGCGCCGCGCCCTCACCGAGGGCGTGCGGCTGACGATGGGATTCTAGGC
>DRLC01000272.1 GCA_011053145.1 Planctomycetota bacterium
AGCCCTTCGGCACGTCCGCATCCGACATGTCCATGGGACCGACGAAGAACGCGTCGGTGTTGGCGATCGGCTTGGCGCAGAGCCCAACGCCGAGGATGTCGCGAATCACGCCGCCGATGCCGGTGCCCGCGCCGCCGTAGGGGTCGATCGCGCTGGGATGGTTGTGGGTCTCGACCTTGATCGCGACGTCGTGCCCCTGGTCGAACTCGATGATGCCCGCGTTGTCCGTGAAGACGCTGACGCAGAAGTCGCGGTCGAGCTCGTGGGTCGCCCGTGCGATCGTCGTCTTGAGCAGGTTGTCGATGCGCTCCCGGGCCCCGTCCGGTCCCTCGAACTCGACGATGCCGCAGAGGGTCTTGTGCTTGCAGTGCTCGCTCCAGGTCTGGGCGAGGGTTTCCAGTTCGCAGGCGCTGGGCTCGCGTCCCAACGCGACGAAGTACTCGCGGATCGCCCGCATCTCGTCGAGCGTGAGGCTCAGCGCCCCCTCGCGACTGATGCGCTGGAGTTCGTCGTCGTCCGCTCCGCACAGTTCGACCACGACGCGGCCGCGCGGGGTCGCGGGAAAACCCTCGCCGTAGGGGAGGTCTTCGCGGTCGACGCGCACGAGTTCGATCGTCTCGTTGGCGAGAACGCGCCGTGATGCATCGAGGAGACGTTCGATCCCGTGCGACTCCCCGAATTCGAAGGCCCGGTAGGTCGCGATTCCCGGCGTGCCCTCGGACGGAACGCGCCCGGTGTCGATCAGCAGCGCCTCCACCGTCTGGGCCACGGGATCGGTCACGCCCGGACGCGGCATCACGAGGACGCGATGGGCCGCTCGCTTCGCGGGGAGTTCCCCGGGGGCGAGGATCCGCGCTTCGTCGACGACCGGGTCCGCCAGGAGCTCGGCCGCGATGGCCTGAACCATCTCCCGTGGATAGGCCGGAGACAGGAGGTACCCCTTGCCGACGCGCAGCGAGGCGCAGCCGGTCAGTCCGACTTCGGCGAGGGCCCCGGAGAGGGCTCGTCCCTCGGGGTCTTCCTGGGAAGGGGCGCGGAAGACCTCGACGCGCCAGGCATGGACGGTGGGGGCGGATCCGGAAGAAGCTTCCGGGCCGGGGCGGGCCTCGCCGGTCGGGGTCGTGCCGGAGCTGGCCAGGGGGGTGGACATGCTTGGGGAATCGGGTGGGAAGGAGCGGGGAGGGGGGCGGGACGGCCCCCAGAATAGTCCCCCGGCTGGAGGGCTTGAAGCATCGCCACCGGCAATGGGGTTGTCTTCCGCGTTCTCTTCCCCGATCCTGGTACCCAGGACCCGGGAGGGCCTCCAAATCGTGGCGAAGGGAAACAAGAAGAAGAAGACGGCCGGGCTCCAGGGGAGCACCGGCGGGATGGCGTTCGAGCGGCCGATCGAAGAGATCGAAGCGCAGATCGCCGAACTCGAGTCCCTATCGCTCTCGACGCGATTGGACATCTCCGGAGAGATCGAGGCCCTGAAAGCGCGCCTCCGGGAGACGATCGACCGCACCTACACGGAACTCTCCGCGTGGGAGCGGGTGACGGTCGCTCGGCATCCGAAGCGCCCGGTGGCCGCGGACTACGTGGCAGGGATCTGCGACGACTTCTTCGAGCTGCACGGCGACCGGGCCTTCGGCGATGACCAGGCGATGATGACCGGTTTCGCAACGATCGAAGGACGCCGGATCCTGCTGGTGGCGCACCGCAAGGGGCGCACGACCAAGGAGCGCCTCGAGTGCAACTTCGGGTGTGCGCACCCCGAGGGCTACCGCAAGGCCCTGCGCAAGATGCGCCTCGCCGAGAAGTTCGGCCTCCCGATCGTCTGCATGATCAACACCCCGGGCGCGTACCCGGGCATCGGGGCCGAGGAGCGCGGCCAGGCGATGGCGATCGCGGAGAACATCCTCGCGATGTTTTCGATCCGCGTCCCGATCGTCGCGATCGTGATCGGCGAGGGCGGCTCCGGGGGCGCCCTCGGGATCGGCGTCGGGGATCGCGTTCTGATGATGGAACACGCCTACTATTCGGTGATCAGCCCCGAGGGCTGCGCCGCGATCCTCTGGAAGGACGGGGAGCGCTCCCCGGACGCGGCCGAGGCCCTGCGGCTGACCTCGAAGGACCTCCTCGGGTTGGGGGTCGTGGACGAGATCGTCACCGAACCCCTCGGGGGTGCCCACCGGGCCCCTTCCGTCGCGATGGCGGAGGTCAAGCGCGTGCTCCTGCGCCACCTCGACGAACTGGCCACGTTCCCGGTCGACACCCTGCTCGCCCGGCGGCACGAAAAGTACCGGCGGATTTCCCACATCGAGGGTCGCTTCCCGGCCTCCCCCCTGTCGAAGCGCGAGGGAGACAGCGGAGAGGATGGCCCCCCGGGAGGCCCGCGCCGCTCCGCACCCGGTGCGGAATCGGATTCCACGCTCACCTCCCAGCTCGAGAGCGCCGAAGGGAATCCGGGCTGATCGGCGTCGGGACGCTTGCGTGTCCCGGTCCTCCCCTCCCGATCCGCTGCGTCGACCATGGCCGAGGAAGGCAAACGCATCGTGAGCGATTCTTCATCCGACGAAGGTTCCCAGGAGCCGGAGCGGGGCGCGAGGCCCCAGGAGATCTCGGATCACGACCTGATCCGGGCCGCCCAGCGTGGCGAGGAGCTCGGTTTCGAGCAGCTCGTGAAGCGCCACCAGGACCGCGCGATCCGGGTCGCCTGGGGGCTCGTGCCCAACCGGGAGGATGCGTGCGATCTGGCCCAGGAAGCCTTTCTGCGGGTGTTCCGCAATCTGGACCGCTTCGACTTCCAGCACGAGTTCACGACCTGGTTGTTCCGGATCGTCACGAACCTCGCGATCGACCACCTGCGCAAGCGCCGCCCCCAGCGGAGCACCACGGTGCAGGGCGAGGAGGGGGAGATGGAGCTGGAACTCACCGACGCGGACGCGGAACAGCCCTTCGAACCGATGGTTCGCGAGGAGACCGGCGAGCTGGTCCGGGCCTGCATCGATCGCCTCGCTCCCCACTTCCGCACGGTGCTGATCCTGCGGGAGCTGGAGGGGCTTCCCTGCACGGAGATCGCAGAGATCGTGGGGGCCACCCACGTCACCGTGCGCTGGCGGCTGCACCGGGGCAGAAAACTCTTCCAGGACGAGTGGGAGCGCATGGAGCGCTCCGGTGGGCTGAGGGCGGCCCTCGAGCGGGGGGCGGCGGAAGGCCAAAAAGACGCGAGTTCCGGGGAAAAGGCCGCCAACAACGACGGAGAGGGGGGCGTATAGCTGGCTGAAGACGCAAGGGGCCGTTCGGAGCCCGCAGAGAGAGCCACCGCGAGCCCTGGCGGCACCGCAAGCTCTCCCCCGCGGACTCCTGCGATCAGGGATGCTCGACGGCCCCGAACACCACTCGAACCACCACACCATGATGAACTGCACGGACGTCCGCGAGAAGCTGGCCCTTTACGTGGGGAACGACCTCGATCAAGAGTCCCAACGGTTCGTCGGCGCGCACCTCGCCCTGTGCGAGAGCTGTGCGCGAGAAGCTCGGTCCGCCGAACGGGCCCGGGAGGTCCTCGTGTCCTCCTTCGCCCCCGGCCCGGCGGATTTGCGTACGGATCTCTGGGATGCGATCCGCGCGGAGCTCCTCGCCGAGGGTCGCTTGAGCGGCGCCCCCGGCACTCCTGCGGGGGTCGCGGAGAACCCGTCCGTTCCGGGCGCCGCGGCATCCCGCAAGTCCACCGGCGGGACCGCGAATCTGCGTCCCGTCGCAGCCCGACCGGGGCCGCGTCC
>DRLC01000273.1 GCA_011053145.1 Planctomycetota bacterium
CCCCGGGCTCGATCAGGTTCACGAGGCACGTTTCCATCCCCGAGGATCCGGTCCCGCTCATGGGAATCGTGAGCTGATTCCGCGTCCCGAAGAGAGTCCGCAGCATCTCGCGGAGCTCGTCCATCGTGGAGAGGAACCAGGGATCGAGGTGCCCCACGGTGGGCTTTGCGAGGGCCTGGAGGACGCTGGGGGCCGTTGTCGACGGTCCGGGACCCAGGAGGAGGCGATCGGGGGGGGTGAGCGGGGCGGTGGGGGCCATGGGGATGGGGTCTTGGGGGAGGCTGGGGAGCGCGATCCTCGGTCCCGGGGCCCCGTGGCGCAAGTTCTCGCCGCGATCCGAGATTCTTTGGGATTTCTTGGCGGGCCCCACCCCGGTCTCTCGTTCCTGCTAGAGAACTCTCCCTTCGTTCGGCTGGTCTCTTGTCGCTTGCGCCAACGGCGTGGGGGGATCGATAGGGGGCTGGCGAGCCGGAGAGGGCCTCGCTGGCCATTCGAGGAGAGAGTCGGAGACGACCGCACCCCAGCGGTCGTCTCCTATTTTTTTGCCCAGTGCGGCGGTCGGCTACGGGGATCCACCCCGGGCTCTTGCGCCCGGGGTGGATCCCCGTAGCCGACCACCAGATTGGGGCGATCAGCCCGCCGCCTTGGCGTCCTCCCCGTAGAACTGCTCGCTCTCGGTCGAGCCCTCGAGGGCGGTCGTCGAGCTCTGGCCGCCGGAGACAGCCTTCGAAATCGCATCGAAGTATCCGGTCCCCACCTCGCGCTGGTGTCGCGTCGCGGTGTACCCGGCCGCTTCGTCGGCGAACTCGCGCTGCTGCAGCTCGGAATACGCAGCCATGCCGCGGTCGCGGTAGCCTCGCGCCAGGTCGAACATTCCGTGGTTCAGGGCGTGGAAGCCGGCCAGGGTCACGAACTGGAACTTGTAGCCCATCGCACCGAGCTCGCGCTGGAACTTGGCGATCGTCGCGTCGTCGAGTTTCGCCTTCCAGTTGAACGAGGGCGAGCAGTTGTACGCGAGCAGCTTGCCCGGGTATTCGTTCTGCAGCGCCTCGGCGAAGCGCTTCGCCTCAGCGAGGTTGGGTTCCGAGGTCTCGCACCAGACGAGGTCGGCATAGGGCGCGTAGGACAGGCCCCGCGCGATCGCCTGGTCGAGACCCGGGCGAGTCCGGAAGAAGCCTTCGGGCGTGCGCTCTCCGGTCAGGAAGGGCGCGTCGCGTTCGTCGATGTCACTGGTCAGGATCGCGGCCGCGTTCGCGTCGGTCCGGGCGACCAGCACGGTCGGGACGTCGCAGACGTCGGCCGCGAGGCGCGCGGCATTGAGCGTGCGCAGGAAGGTCGACGTGGGGACGAGGACCTTGCCGCCGAGGTGACCGCACTTCTTCTCCGAGGCGAGCTGGTCCTCGAAGTGCACCCCGGCTGCGCCCGCTTCGATCATCGCTTTCATGAGTTCGAACGCGTTGAGCGGGCCGCCAAAGCCTGCTTCCGCGTCGGCGACGATCGGCGCGAACCAGTCCGTGTCGCGATCGCCCTCCATGTGCGCGACCTGGTCGGCCCGCTGTAGGCACTGGTTGATCCGCTTCACGACCAGCGGAACGCTGTTCGCCGGGTAGAGGCTCTGGTCGGGATACATCTGCCCCGCGACGTTCGCGTCGGCGGCCACCTGCCACCCGGAGAGGTAGATCGCCTTCAGGCCGGCCTTGACCATCTGCATCGCCTGGTTGCCGGTGAGGGCGCCCAGGGCGTGGACGTAGTCCTCCTCGTTCAGCATCCGCCACAGACGCTCGGCGCCGCGCTCGGCGAGGGTGTAGCGGATCCGAACGCTTCCGCGCAGGGCCTGCACCTGTTCGGGCGTGTAGTCGCGCCGGATGCCGTTCCAGCGGTTGGCGGGGGTGTCCGTGTCGGAGGAGAGATAGGGGGTGCTCATGGTGCTTCGCATCTGGGGTGAGGGGTGGTGGTCGGTGGCGGCTCAGCGGTTCCCGCGGAGGGCGTCGTGGGCCGCAAGGGTCAGGAACTCGCACAGTTCCGGCGCGAGGGTGATCGATTCGAAGATGCGGGCGGCTTCGGGGAAGCGCTGGCCGCGGAAGCGTTCAGGACCGAGTTCCGCTTCGATCGCCGCGAGTTCCTCCTCGAGGATCCGGCGCACCAGGGCGGAGTCCACCGGGCGTCCGTCCTCGAGCGACGAGCCGTGGTGGACCCACTGACACAGTTGGGTGCGGCTGATCTCCGCGGTCGCGGCGTCCTCCATCAGGTCGTGGATCGGGACGCAGCCGTTGCCCGAGAGCCAGGCCGCGAGGTAGCGCACGCCCACGTCGAGGTTCTGGCGCACACCCGCTTCGGTGATCTCGCCCGTGGGAACGGCGAGCAGGTCGACGGCGGTGACCTCCACGTCGGTGCGCAGGTTGTCGAGCTGGTTCGCCCCGGGCAGGATCGCGTCGAAGGCCGCGAGGGCGGTGGGGATCAGCCCAGGATGGGCGACCCATGTCCCGTCGTGGCCGTTTTGGGCCTCGCGCTCCTTGTCGATGCGCACCTTGTCGATCGCGTCCAGGTTGCGCTCGGGGTCGTTCTTGATCGGGATCTGCGCGGCCATCCCGCCCATCGCGTGGGCACCGCGCCGGTGGCAGGTGCGGATCAGCAGCTGGCTGTAGCTCGAGAGGAAATGGCGGTCCATGCCGACCGAAGCGCGGTCGGGGAGGACGAACGCGGGGTCGGCGCGGAAGCGTTTGATGAAACTGAAGATGTAGTCCCAGCGTCCGCAGTTGAGTCCAGCCGAGTGCTCGCGCAGCTCCCAGAGGATCTCGTCCATCTCGAACGCCGCGAGGATCGTCTCGATCAAGACGGTGGCCTTGATCGTCCCGCGCGGAATCCCCATCGCTTCCTGGGCGGCGAGGAAGACGTCGTTCCACAGGCGTGCCTCGAGGTGGCTCTCGAGCTTCGGCAGGTAGAAGTAGGGCGCGGTGCCTCGGGCGAGCTGCTCGCTCGCATTCCAATAGAGGAACAGCCCGAAGTCGAACAGGGACGCCGAGACCGGCTCACCGTCGACGAGCAGCCCGTCTTCCTCGAGGTGCCAGCCGCGCGGTCGCACGAAGAGCACCGCGAGTTCGTTGCCGAGCGCGTAGTGCTTGCCGGTTTCGGGGTGCGTCCATTCGATCGTCCGGCGCACGGCGTCGAAGAGGTTGCGTTGGCCGAGTGTGACGTTGTCGAACGTGGGGGAGTTCGAGTCCTCGAAGTCGGCCATGAACACGCGCGCTCCGGAATTCAGCGCGTTGATGATCATCTTGCGGTCGACGGGGCCCGTGATCTCGACGCGCCGGTCGGCGATGTCTCCGGGGACGGGTGCGACGCGCCAGTCCCCG
The DNA here is from genome assembly GCA_011053145.1 of Planctomycetota bacterium. Lineage (GTDB taxonomy): Bacteria > Planctomycetota > UBA1135 > UBA1135 > DRLC01. Next base: position 3,354 of record DRLC01000273.1, read on the forward strand.
GCGCGCACCTCGCGCGTTTCCTCCAGGAAGTCCGGGCGCCAACCGCGATCGAGGCGTTCCTGGACCCTCGCGCGTCGCTCGAGGAGTTCCCGGCGACGGGCGCCGAACGCGCGCTGGAGTTCGGCGACGAACCCGAGGGCCTCGGGGGTGAAGAGATCGCGGGCTTCGTCGGCAAGCGGCCGCGCAAGCTCCAGGCCGTCAGGGAGCAGGGGGCCGTCCTCTCGCCGGGGGGTGATCGGTGCGGTCATCGGTGGAAAGACGTCGGGTTGTCCTCATCCCCCTCGGCTCAACCCTACCCCCGCGGGCCGGGTCGTGGGGGAACAATCCGTCCGCCGGGAAACCGATTCCGGCGGGATGCCGCGAGAACCGCTGGGGAGCCCTTCCGGGCCGATCCCCCGATGCTCCGCGCGGCGCCGCGTCGTGCCCCGGGGGGTCGATGGGGGGCGGGGCCTCCGATCGATCACTCCCTGAGTTCCAGGACGCGCTCGAGGAGTTCGGCACATTCGGAGGCGAGGAGCCTTCGCAGGCGGGCGCGTCGACCGAGCAGGAAGAAGGCGCGGATGTCGCGCTTCACGGAGGGGGCACGGTCGCGCCAGGCGAGGGCGACGAGGCCGAGGATCGGGGAGAGGGTCATCGCGGCCAGGAGCGCTGCGCCGGGCCCGATCGACCGGTCCGTGACCGCCGGGAGGATCCAGCGCGAAACGAGGCCGAGCAGGAGCCACCAGAGCGGGAAGATCACGAGGGCGGTGAGGATGCCCACCGTCGCGAAGACATCCCGACTGGGGCGCTGCAAGCGCGTCAGGAGCGCGACCCCGTGGTAGGGAAGGCCCCAGAGCAGAACCCCGAGCAGTGCCAGGGGACCGACCAGGAGCGTGGACAGTGCGGTCTTCAGCGCGAAGACGAGGACGGCGCGCGGTCTGTACGCGGCGTGGATGTTCGTCGGGTCGAGCCCCAGGGTGTCGAGACGAGCGCGCAGGGCCAGCGTGCGTTCGGCGATCGCCTCGAGCTCCGCGTCGAGCGCCGGATCTCCGCGCTCGCGGAGTCGGCGCCGCGCGTGGGAGATGCGCTGGACGGTCGCGAGGTGTTCGGGATCGTCCGGCTCTTCGAGGCGGGCGACCAGTTCGAGAAGCGGCAGGTCTTCGAACGAGTCCAGTTCCAGCGTGACCTCCTCGAGCGAAGACGCGATGCGGCGCGTCAGGGCGCGGACGGCGGCACGCTCGTCGCGCTCGTACTCGTCCCGAAACGCTCCCACATCGATCGGCTCCCCGACCACGGTGGCCACGGAGCTACGGAAACGACGCTTCGCGCGGTAGACGAGCCCGATCGGGACGATCCGGACACCGAGGGAAAAACCCTCGCGGGCCTCCGCGCCGAGGGCCATGCGCGCGGTTCCGGTACGAAGCTCCTGGAGCCGCGGCTCGTCGTGGCTGCGCCCTTCGGGAAAAACGCAAACGACCCCACCCGCCGCGAGGGCGTCGAACACCGCGGAGAAGGTGGCTTCATTCTCGCTCGTGTCGCCGCCGTCCTGGCGCCGGACGACCGGCAGCGCGCGAAAGGCGCGCAGGACCGAACCGAGCACGGGCATCTCGAAGAGCGGAGCCTTGCCGAGGAAGCGAACCCAACGGCGGGTCGTGCTCGCGAGCAGGATCGGATCCACGAGCCCGTTCGGGTGGTTCGCGACCAACAGGACGGGCCCGCTCTCGGGCACGCGTCCCGCACCGATCCGCTCGCGCCTGTAATAGAGGTCGAGCGCGAAGAGAAAGACGGCCCGTAGGAGGCGGGAGAACAGGGGGGCGCGCATCGCCGACAGCATACGGTTCGCGTGCGCGCCGACGCGTGCGCGCCGAAAAGGGGGCGCGCAATCCGAGCCCCGAGCCGGGCATCCGCGCGAGGGGGGGCGTATCCTCCTGTCCCATGCGCGCCAACCTCGTCCTCGCCCTGGGGCTCCTCGCGGCCTCTTGCACTTCGTCCCCGATCCGATCCCCGTTCGATCCGGAACGTTTCGCGTTCGCGGACGAGGAACTCGTGGAGTTCGAGGGCGGCGGCGTCGTGGAAACGGTGCCCGGAACCTGGATCTCCTACCCCGTCGTCGCGACGCGGCCGTTCGATCGGGCGCTCGTGTCCTGGAACGTGGACCTCGCGCCAGGAGCGGGATACGAGGTCGAGCTGCGCGTACGGCCGGACGGGGAGTCCTGGTCGCCCTGGTTCTTCCTCGACGCCTACGGCACGGTCCCGGAGGAGACCCGAGGAGCGCGGCGGTCCGAGTCTTCCGCGGGCCGCGTCGACGTGGACGAGTTCTTTGCGGCGCGGCCGGAGCGAGCGGCCCAGGTGCGCTTCCGGTTGCACGGCCCAGCGCGCGTTCGCCGCGTGAGCCTCTCGCTGCGGGAGACCGGAGAGCGCTTCGCGGATGCGGCGCAGCCCCGCGTGCTCCTCGCTCCGTCCACCGCCTTCGCCCTCGCGCCGCTCGTCGTCCCGGCCCTCAGTCAGTTCGATGCCGCCCCCGAGATCGCGCCGCGCCTTTGCACCCCGACTTCGCTCGCGATGGTGCTTCGCGGAGCAGGCATCGAGACGGACCCCGAGACCGTCGCGCGTCGAACCTTCGATCCGCTGCACGACCTCTACGGCAACTGGCCGCGTGCGATCCAAACGGCCTATGGCTTCGGGTTGGAGGGCCGCGCGGCGCATCTCTCCGGGCTGGGCGACCTCGTCCCCTGGCTCGCGGGGGGGCACCCGGTGATCTGCTCGATCGCGTTCGCGGAGGGGGAGCTCCCCGGCGCCCCGATCGCGTCCACCGACGGACACCTGCTCGTGGTGCGGGGCTTCACCGCCGCCGGCGACGTGCTGGTCGCGGATCCCGCGGCGCCCGATGCATCGAAGGTCCTCGGCACCTATCCGCGGGCCGAGTTCGAACGCGCCTGGCTCGGCCATGGCGGCGTAGCGCTGCTCTTCGGGGAGCCCGTGCTCCCCGAGCCGGTCAAAACGCTTCCGAGTGCTCCCGATCCGGGGGAGCCTGGAGGAGGCTGACCACCACAAGGACCACGAGGGACAGGACCACCGCGGGGAGGATCGGATCGATGCCGTGTTCCGCGCCGAAGGTCCCGAGCCGCCCGAGGGGGCCGTCGACGGACGCCGCATTCGCGAGGAGCCACTTCCAACCCAGAGCGACGAGGACCCCGGTGGGGATCGACGCGATCGCGCCGCCCTTGGTCGCGCGCTTCCAGAAGTAGGCCGCGAGGATCGCGGGGGTGATGCCGGCGCCGTAGATCGTGTAGGCGAACAGCGCGACCTTGAAGAAGGACTGCGAGAGGGTCGAGAGGTAGAGCGCGACGAGGCCCAGCCCGACCACGACGAGGCGGCCGATGAGGACGACCTGGCGTTCCGGCGCGTCCGGTCGCACGAAGCGCTGGTAGACATCGCGCACCAGCGAGGTGGACGGAGAGAGCAGGTAGGAGTCCGCGGTCGAGACCACGACCGCGAGGACCGTTCCCACGAGGAGGGCTCCGAGCGCCGGACCGAGGGCGACGAAGGCGACGTGCAGGATCAGGTGCCCTTCGTTTTCGGGGGGGCTGATCTTGCCCTGGGCGACGAGGGCGCTCGAGAGCAGCGCGACGAGGAGGATCGCGAATTCGAGCACGCCCACGCCGATCAGCAGGAGTCCCGCCGAGCGGCGCGCTTCCGCCGGGCTCCGCGCGGAGAAGAAGCGCTGCACCATGTTCGCGTCGCCGATCAGGAGCAGGAAGCTCGGCAGGAGCACGCCGACGAGTTCCCAGGCGTCGTAGCTCCCCGGACCGAACAGGGTCCTTTGATCCGCCGGGAGCGCATCGATCGCCGCCCCGAGCCCCCCGGTCTTCATGAGCAGTACCGGGATCGCGATCAGGAGTCCCAGCGCCATCAGGATTCCGTTCGCGACGTCCGTGTAGGCGACCGAAAACATTCCCGCGAGGGCGGTGTAGGCGATGACGAAGACGGCCACCATCGCGACGGGGCCGAAGCCCGTCGGGGAGATGCCCTCGAAGAGGTAGCCGAGCACCGCCGCGCCGGCGCGGTACTGGTAGCTGACGATGATGAGGTACGCCGCCACCAGGGTCAGGGTGCCGAGCACGCGCGCGGCCGGGCCGAAACGGGCTTCGAGGATGTCCTGGATCGTGAACTGGCCGAAGCGACGGATGCGGGCCGCCATCGCGAACAGCACCGCGATCCCGGCCAGGCCCGCGAGAGGCAGGATGAACGCGTGCACGCCGACGCGGTAGGTCTCGCCCGCGTTGCCGAAGATGCTCCCCGTCCCGATCCAGGTGGCGAGGAGGGTCCCCACGAGGACGAAGGTGGAGAGCCCCCGCCCCGCCAGGCTGAAGTCCGCCTGGTCCTTGATCTTCAGCGCCTTCCGGGCTCCCACCGCGATCAGGGCCAGGAGGTAGAGCGCCACGAAGGTGACGTGCAGGGTCCTTCCGTCGGCGATGCTCACGGGGGGATCGTCCCGATCGGAGGGCGCTGCGCAAGGGGAAAGGGCTTCCACCCGCGCGCGATCCCCGGCTACCCCGGGGGGATCCAGCGTTTCTCACCCCCTTCCGCCAGCGCTCCGCGCCCTGGTCCGTACCGGACGAACCGATCGCTTCCCCCACTGGCCCCAGCCTCGATTCGGGCTACTCTTGCCTGGGCTCCCAGGCCCCGATCCCACCCCTCCACGCGACCGACCATGCAGTTTCATCCCTCCACGTTCCTCCTCGCCGGTTCCCTCGTCTTCCTCGGTGCCGGGTGCGGGGGGGGCGACGAGCAGGCACCGAGCGGTGCTGGATCCGATGCCCCGGCGGCGGCCCCGGCCGCCACAGCGGAGAGCGGAGCCGACGCAGCCGCGCAGATCTTCGCGATGGGGGTGCGCGCCGCGAAGCTCGGCAAGACCGAAGAGGCCATCGCCGACTACCGCCGCGCTCTCGAGTTGGACCCGGATCACGTCGAGTCCCATTTCGCGCTCGGTTGCGCCCTCGTCCCCTCGTCCTACAGCCCGGCCCTCGGTTCTTCGACGCGCGACTTCAAGGTCCTCGACGAGGCGATCGGTCACCTCCAAAAGGCCCTTGCCGCCCGACCGGACGACGCGACCTTCCAGTATTGGACCGGCCGCGCCCTCGACCTGCGCGGGCGGGACGAGGAGGCGATCGCATGCCTCCGAAGGGCCGTCGAGCTCGATCCGGACTACGGCGCGGCGTACAAGCGCCTGGGCCTCGTGCTCGTCGAGTCCGGGGAGATCGATGCCGCGAAGGAAGCCTTCGAACGCGTGCGTGAGACGATGCCGGACGATCCGGGGGGGAGGTTCCAACTCGGGAACCTCTACCTCGAGGAGGACCCCGAGCATGCCGCCGAGCTCTACCGCGAGGGCATCGCGATCGATCCCTACTACCCCTGGTGCTACAACGGCCTGGCCCAGGCGCTGGCCGCACTCGGGGACGTCGAGGGGGCCGCGGACGCGAAGGCAGAACTCGACCAGGCCCAGGCGGTGAAGGCGAAGCTCGACGCGAAGCTCGACCGGGCGCTGAAGTCGCCCACCGACTTCAACGCCCAGTTCGACGTGGCCGAGATGTACCAAGCCGTGGGGCAGGACGAGCGCGCGCTGGAGATGTACCGCCGTGCGCTGGACCTCGACCCAGAGAGCGCGCCGACGCACTACGCCTGCGGCGTGATCATGGAGAACCTCGAGAACTGGGACGCGGCGATGAACCACTTCGAGGAAGCGCTCTACCTGCAGCCGACCGACATCGCGGCGCGCATCGAGCTGATCCGCGTGTCGAACGTGCTCGGAAACACCGCGCGCGCGGAAGAGCTTGCCGAGGGACTCGCGGACATGGTGCGTTCCCTCGATGTCGCGGCGCGTGAGGCGGCCGCCGAGGTCCTGCTCGACACCTCGAAGAAGGAAGAGGGCGTGGCGCTCCTGGAGGCGATCGTGAAGGAGAATCCGGACGACGCCATCGCGACCCAGCTCCTCGAACGCGCCGCCGGGTGAGGCTCCGCCCCGAGCCCCTCTGTCTGCTCACGCTCCTCTCCGCCTGCGGCGGGGAGGCGAGCGAGGGTTCGGTCGAACCGCCGCCGGCCACGGAGGAGCCGAGCGTGAGCGATGACTCCGGCGCGGGGCCGGGGCTCGGCCTGTGGTTCGTCGACGCGACCGATGAGTCCGGGCTCGGATCCTTTCGCCAGGTCTGCGGCGATCCGAACAAGCCGTTCATCGTCGAGACGATCGGCGGCGGCGTCGCGCTCTGTGACGTGGATCGTGACGGCGATCTCGATGCCTACCTCACGAACGGCTCGTTCTTCGGGGCCGACACCGACAGCGCGCCGGCGGACGCGCTCTACCTGAACGACGGCACGGGCAGGTTCCATGACGCGACCGTGGCGGCGGGGCTCGGCGATCGCTCCTGGACCACCGGCGTGCGGGTCGTGGACTACGACGCGGACGGTTGGCCGGACCTGTATCTGACCAACTACGGACCGAACGTCCTGATGCGCAACCGTGGAGACGGCACCTTCGAGGACGTGACCGAGCGGGCGGGAGTCGGTGATCCGCGCTGGAGCACCGGCGCCTGCTTCCTCGATTTCGATCGTGACGGGGACCTCGATCTGTACGTCGCGAACTACGTCGACTTCGACGAGGAACGGATGCTGCGCGATCGGCCGACCGTGAGCTACAAGGGCGTGAGCGTGATGAAGGGGCCGCGCGGTCTCCCCGAGGCCCCGGACACCTTCTACATCAATGAGGGGGACGGGACCTTCCGGGACGCCTCCGCGGAGGTGGGCATCCGCGGCAAGCCCTTCTTCGGGTTCCAGTGCATCGCGTTCGATGTGAACCACGACGACTGGGTCGATGTCTACGTCGCGAACGATTCGGTCGAGAACCTGCTCTGGAAGAACGACGGAGGCCGGCGATTCGAAAACGCGGCCTTCCTCTCCGGTCTTGCGGTCAGCATGAGCGGCAAACCCCAGGCGGGGATGGGGGTTGGGATCGGCGACTACGACGGCGACCAGATCGTGGACCTGTACGTGACGAACTTCGCGGACGATTACTTCACGCTCTACCGCGGCACGAAGCGCGGCGGTTTCGTCGACGTGACGCACCGCCTGCGGCTCGCCGACGTGACCAAGCCCTACCTCGGTTGGGGCTGCGGGTTCGAGGATTTCGATGCGGACGGGGACCTCGAGATCTTCGTCGCGGACGGCCACGTCTACCCGCAGGTGGACGAGCTCGACGTGGGCTCGA
>DRLC01000274.1 GCA_011053145.1 Planctomycetota bacterium
GAGGACGAAGAAACCGATCAGGCGGAGCACCGCGGAATGGTAGCGACTCGGGTTCCACGAGGGCGAGGATCCGAGCACCCCCGGGCGTAGTTCTCTTTGCGCTGGTGCCCGGTTCGGGTGCAATACGCTCGGGAGGCGCCCATCACGACCCACACGAGCCCACACCACGAACCCGCCGGCCCCCGCCGGCCGTCCGCCGGCCGCCCGCGGGCGCGGGTCCGGCGTGAGTTCCTGCGCGCCCTCGGCGGCCTCGCCATCGGCCCGGTGCACGCCGCCGGGAGCGTCCTTTGCCGCGCGGAACTGCGCGCGGCGGTGGCTCGCGACCTCGCCACCGCGGCCACCCCCTCGGAGCCCGAACCGATCGCGCTCCCGGACCGGCCCCTGCGCCTGTTCCTCTCGTGCGCCGAGCCCTCCGGCGAGACCCATGCGGTCGCGCTCGTCCGCGAGCTCATGAACACCGCGACCGCATGGGGCGCGCCCGCCCCGGTCCTCACGGGGCTCGGTGGAGAGCGCCTGGCCGCCGCGGGGGTCCGCACCGTCGGGGACCCCGTCGCCCGAGCCGCGATGGGCGGCGATGCGCTGCGCTCGGTGGGGTTCTACCGTGCGCTCCTCGAACGGGCGGTGGAGGCGATGGACGCCGAGCGCGTCGACGCGTGCATCCCCGTGGACTCGCCCGCACTGCACGTCCCCCTCGCTCACCTCGCGCACGGCTCATCGATCCCCGTGGTCCACCATGTCACGCCGCAGTACTGGGGCTGGGCTCCGTGGCGCGTCGCGGGGTATCGTCGCGCGGTGGATCTCGCACTGACGATCCTGCCCTTCGAACCCGCATGGTTCGCGCGCCACGGCGTGCGAAGCGCCCACGTCGGGCATCCACAGGTGGACGCGCTCGCGGGCGTCGAAGCGCCGGGCTGGGGGGAGGACTCGGGGCGCACGTCGCTCGTGCTCCTTCCCGGCAGTCGCCGCGGCGTCCTCGAGCGCAACCTGCCGTTCTTCCTGCGCGTCCTGCAGCGCGTGCGGGACACGGGCCTCGACCCCGAGGTCGTGCTGCCCCTCGCGAAGGAGGAACTCGCCCCTGCCCTCGCTGGGATCGATCCGTCCGCGCGCATCCGCGTCAGCCGAGAACCGCTCCACGCCGAGCTCGCGCGCGCACGCGTCGCGCTCTCGGTCTCGGGCACCGTCCTCCTCGACCTCCTGCACCACCGCATCCCCACCTCCGTCGTGTACCCGGCGCGAAACGGCCTCCAGCGCCGGCTCCAGGGTTGCATCCTCACGGTGCCTTGGTTCGCATCCCCGAACCTCCTGGCCGGCCGCGAGATCCTTCCCGAGACGACCCACCACGACGGCGAGCCCGCGAACGAGGTCGCCGCCGGGCTCGTGCGCTGGCTCACCGACGCCGAAGCCCACGCCGCCGTGCGCCGCGATCTGGACCTCGCCGCGGAGCGCCTCGGGCCCCCCGGAGCTGCCCGCCGCGCGGCAGCCCACGTCCTTCGCGCCGCCGTCGGCGTCCTCCCCGAGCCCCCCCGTCGACCGTGAAGAGGGACGAAAAAAAGAAAGCGGATCGTGCGAATGGGAACCGCGGCGAGGGGTACGACGGCCCCGTGGACCTCCTCGCCATCGAACTCATGACCGCCGCGAAGCACGGCGACTCGGCCGCCTTCGACCGCTTGGCCGAGCGCGTGCGCGGTCGCGCCTTCCGCGTCGCGCACTCCCTCGTGGGCTCGACCGAAGACGCCCGCGAACTCACCCAGGAAGCCTTCCTGAAGACCTACCGGGCCCGCGAGACGTACCGCGACGGTGAGCCCTTCCTGCCCTGGTTCCACCGCATCCTGCGCAACACCTGCTTCAGCTTCCTGCGCAAGCACAAGCGCCTCAAGAAGCACTCGCTCTCGGGGGAGAAGGACGGTGAGGAGTTCGAGTGGGAGATCGAATCCCGCGACCCGAGCCCCACCGAGCGTCCCGAGCGCGACGAGGTCCACGCGGCTTTCCACGAAGCGTTCGAACGCCTCTCGGCGCGCGACCGCGAAATCCTCTCGCTGCGCCACTTCGACGACCTCTCGTACCGCGAAATCGCCCACGCCCTCGGCATCCCGGAGGGCACCGTGATGAGCCGCCTCTTCCATGCCCGCCGTCGCCTGCGCGACGCCCTCGCCCCCTACCTCTCCGGCGCCCTGTCCGAGTTCCGCGAGCCCGCCCGTCCCGCCAACCCGAGGAGCCCATCGTGAGCCCGCGCGAACCGACCCGAGAGGAACTCCAGGCGATGGCCTATGTGGACGGCGAGCTCGCACCCGACGAGCGCGCCGCCTTCGAACAGCGCCTGTCCTCGGACCGCGCCCTCGCCCTCGAGGTGGCCGAGCTCCAACGCCTCGCCGTGATCGCCCGCCAGGTGGCGCCGCGCGAGCCGATCGACAGCGAGTGGGAACGCCTCGCGGGCGACCCGATTCAGTCCGCCGGACTCCCCCTCGGTTTCCTCGCCAGCGCCCTCGGCGCGATCGGGCTGTTCCTCTGGTGGCTCGTCGAGATCCTGCGCAGCGACCTCGAACTCCTGCCGAAGGTCTTCTTCGCGCTCCTCGTGTTCGGTCTACTCTTCGTGTTCCTGCTCGTCGCGCGCGCCCGCGCCCGCACGCTCCCCTTTGACCCCTACCGGGACGTCCAACGATGATCGTCGTCACCTCCGATACCATCCCCGGCCGCACGATCGAGGCCACCATCGGACTCGTCAAGGGCAACTCGGTGCGCGCGCGCCACCTCGGTCGGGACATCACCGCCGCGTTCAAGAACGTGCTGGGGGGGGAGCTCGACGAGTACACGAAGCTGCTCGCCGAGAGCCGCGAACAAGCCCTCGATCGGATGATCGCCGAGGCCGAGGCCCTCGGCGCGAACGCGATCTGCGGGATGCGCTTCTCGTCGAGCGAGATCGTGCAGGGGGCCGCCGAGCTGCTCGCATACGGAACCGCGGTCAGGCTCGCGGACTGAAGCGCACGAGGATCTCGTCGAGGGATTTCTTTTCGATCGACGGCACCTCGCAGCCCTCTTCGGGGAACCCGATCGGCAGGAGCACGTAGGGTTTCTCGCCCTTCGGCCGTCCGAGGAGTTCGGCGAGGAATCCCATCGGCGACGGGGTGTGCGTCAGCGTCGCGAGGCCGGCGCGGTGCAGCGCGGCGAGGAAGAAACCCAGCGCGATCCCGACCGACTCCTGGGTGTAGTAGTTCGTGCGCTTCCTTCCCTCCTCGACGTCGAAGCTGTGGCGGAAGAGCACGCACAGGACCGGGGCGCGCTCGAGGAAGGGTTTCTCCCAGTTCGTGCCGAGGGGAGCGAGAGCTTCGCGCCACTCGGGTGTGATGCGACGCTCGTAGAGTTCGCGCTCCTCGCGCTCGGCCGCCTCACGGATCGCGCGCTTGGTCTTTGCATCGGAGACGAGCACGAAGGTCCAGGGCTGGCGGTTCGCCCCCGAGGGCGCGAGCCCGGCCGCTTCGACGCAGGCCTCGACGACTCCCTCGGGGATCGGCTCGTCCGAAAACGCGCGCACGCTGCGGCGGCCGCGAAGCTCGTCGCGCATCGCTTCGGCGCGCGCGAGCATCTCCTCGGGGCGAAGGCGCGTGAACTGGAGGGGCTGGAAACGGGCTGCGGGCTCGGTCATTGCGTCGGGGGGAGAGGGACATCGCGAAAGAGCTCCGCGAGGACGCCGGCGGTACGGGCGGGGTAATCGGGCGAGGCGGGATCCAGGCCGTCGCCGAAGAGCGTGTCGCGCAGGCGCTCGAGGTCCGCCCCCGTGTCCACATCGAGTTCCTCGGGGAGCAGGTGCAACGCCAGGCCGAATTCGCGCGCGCGCTCGATCGTCGCGGTGCACATCGACTCGGTCGACATCTCGATCCCGAGGAAAAGCTCGGGGTGCGAGCCGCGCATCCCGATCAGGTAGTAGCCCCCGCCAAGGTCCGGGCCGAGGACGACCTCCGCGCCCTCTTCGAGTGCGCGGTGCGCCTCGACGATGCGCTCCGCGGGGATGAGGGGCTGGTCGCTTCCGACGAGGACCGCGCTGTCCGCGTCGAAGAGCACGTCCTCGAAGGTGTAGGCCATGCGGCGAGCGAGGTCGGGCCCGCACTGGGGCTCGAGCCGGACGCTGGGGAACGCCTCCTCGAACCAGGCGCGATCCTCCGCGGGCGCGTACCAGAGCACCGGCGCGAGCGGGGCGGCGACGAAGCGCTCGACCACGTCCCGCAGCATCGCCTCCTGCAGCCGCGCCGCGCCCTCGGGATCGAGGGGCGGCACGAGGCGAGTCTTGACCGCTCCCGGGAGCGGCCGCTTGGTGAAGATCCCGGTGTGCCAGCGCCCGGGCCGTCCCTCGACGGTGCGGCGATCCTTGTGCTCGAATCCCATGGGGACACAAGGGTAGGTGAGAAGTACGGAGTCCGGACCATTCCCTCCAGATTCAGCGCGTCCCGCGCTGAATCTGGAGGGAATGGTCCGGACTCCGTACTCCCCATGAACCGCCCGCCCCCCCATCCGTTCAGACTCTCCCCCTCCGGCGAGTATCCTCTTGCCTCCCTTTTCCAGAGGGCCCACGCCCAAGAACCCAGAACGCCATGCTGCTCTCCCTCGTCCTCGCCCTCCTCCCCCTGGTTCCCGTTCAGGACGGCGCGCCGCCCCTCGACCGCGGGGCGATCGAGGCCGCGGTCGACGGCTCGCTGCACTGGCTGCGCGGCCGGCAAGACCTCGAGAGCGGATCCTACGGCGGCCTGACCGAGACCCTCGCGGCGCTCGACGCGTTCACGGGGAGCCACCGAGCCTACCGCATGGACGACGGCCCCTTCGTCCGCAAGGCGGTCGCCTTCGTGCTCGAGCACCAGGCCGCGGACGGGTCGATCCGCGAGGAAGGAGCGAGCGCTGAGCGTGTCCAGGGCTGGACGAGCGATGCCGCGCGCATCCTCGCTCGACTGCCCCGCCTCGAAGCGCGCGCGAAGCGGGCGGCGCAGTTCGTCGGAGGCCGACCGGATTCGAGCCCGGTCGAGGAGGACGCGGAGCGTGCAAGCCTGATCGAACGCGCCGGCGCGACCCTCGAAGGCCGCGGGCGCGATGGATCCTGGGACGGTTCGGTCCTCGAAACCGCGCGGCGGGTGGTGGCGCTGAATCGGATCGCACGGGCGCTCGGGGCCCTCCCCGCCGCGGACGAGCCGGGCGGCCCGCGGACCGCCGCGCCTCCTACCGCCACGGCTCCGGGCCCGCTCGACCCGAAGGAGGTGCGCGCGCTCGCGCGAGAAGCCTCCGAGCGTGGCGCCGCGTTCCTGCTCGACGCCCAGTTCTCCCCCGGCAAGTGGGGGTTTTCGGGCTTCGCGGACCCCGGCATCACCGCGATGGTGGTCGGTGGGCTGCTCGCGCGGAGCGGCGATCGCAGCCCCGAGGAACAGGCCGCGATCGAAGCCGCACTCGATTGGCTCGCCTCGCTCCAACACGAGGACGGTTCGATCCACGCGGGCCAGCTCGCGAACTACGTCACGTCGGCCGCGGTCATGGCCCTCGCGCGCGCGGGGCGAGAACGCGACGAACCGGTCATCGAGCGAGCGATGGCGTTCCTCACCGCGCTCCAGGCCGACGAGGGGGAGGGCTACACCCCATCCGACCGTTTCTATGGAGGGGTGGGCTACGGCGGCGACGAGCGCCCGGACCTCTCGAACCTCCAGATGGCCCTCGAAGCCCTGCACGCGGGCGGCGTCGAATCCGGATCTCCGGTCTACACGAAGGCCCTCAAGTTCCTCGAGCGCTGCCAGAACCGTTCGGAGTCGAACGACATCGAGCTCACCGCCACCGACGGCACGACGATCGTGAGCGGCAACGACGGCGGCGCGGGGTACGCCCCGGGTGATTCGAAGGCCGGCTACATCGAGCTCTCCGACGGCCGCAGGGTCGCCCGCTCCTACGGTTCGATGACCTATGCCCTGCTCAAGGGCTACCTCTTCGCCGGCCTCCCCAAGGACGACCCCCGCGTCGAAGCTGCGTGGAAGTGGATCACCTCCCACTACACCCTCGACGTGAACCCCGGCTTCGAGTCCTCCTCCGACCCGAACGCCCCCTACCAGGGCCTCTTCTACTACTACACCACGATGGCACGCGCCCTCGCCCTCTACGGCGAGGACACGGTCCATGACGCCGCAGGCAACCCCCACCCGTGGCGCCTCGAACTCGCGTCCCGCCTCGCCGCCCTCCAACGCCAGGACGGAACCTGGCGCAACCAGGCCGCCCCCCGCTGGTACGAAGGCAACCCGGTCCTCGCCACCGCCTACGCACTGCAAACCCTCGGGATCGCTCTCCCCTGACCCAGCGCACGAAGGTTCGCCGTCCCGTGAGCACGCCCTGCCGCACCCTGCCCCGCTCCCTGCGCGCCACCGGGCCGCGCCCTTCGCCCTGCCCGCGCCGCAGTCGCCAGAATCGCGATCGAGACATGTGGGAAATGAGTCGAAACAGAATTGCCCTGGCCCTCGGCGCGATTGCCGTCGCCGGATGCACCCACCTCCGTCCTGCTCACGACCCCCCTTCCCGCACGGAGAAACCATCCACGCTCCCCCTGGCCGGGCCCGGATCTGTGGCCGCACCGAGCCTTCGGCGGGAACTCCTCGAGATGGCGAAAGCGGACCAGGACATCCGCAAGGAAGTCATCGATTCGGGCGTGACGCATCCCGACAGGGCCTTGGTCGCCAAAATGCGCGAGCTTGACGCGGCGCACGCTGCTCGACTGAAAGAGGTCCTCCGCGAACATGGCTGGCCGGGAATCTCGCTGGTCGGAGCGGACGGAAGCAGTGCCGCGTTCCTCATCGTCCAGCACGCCGACCCCGCTAC
>DRLC01000275.1 GCA_011053145.1 Planctomycetota bacterium
ATGCGCATCGGCGGGGGTCGCCGTTCGTGCGGCGCGGGAGAGAAGCGTATAGCATCTGCCACGATGCGAGACCACGGCGACCGACGCGGGGACTCCGAACGCCGCTCCCGCGCCGGCGCGGGGCGGGTGGTGGCGCGCTGCGCCGTGGGGGTGCTCTTGGGATGGCTCGCCCTCTTCGTCGCGGCCTGTGGATCCGAGGACGGAGCCTTCGAGCTCGACCCCTTCACGCTACACCGAAACCTCTACGCCTCGGGTCGCTTCGAGCTCGTCGCGCCCGAGGGGCCGCTCCTGGAACGGGCGCGGAGCCTCGCTGGTTTCCTCGAGAGCGCGACCGGCTTTCGCTGCCGCGTCCATGCGCCCGGGGCGGAGCCCCCCGACCCCGGAGCCGTTCGCCTGGTCTTCGGCCTCGTCGACGACGGGCGCATCCAGCGGCTCGCCGCCCCGCTCGGCCTGAGCGTGGAGCCCGGCGGCTTCCGGATCCTGGGGCGCCTGCACGAAGGACCTGGCGATCGCTTCGTCGCCGCGTTCGCGGACCCGGGCCGGACGGGCCTTCCCATCGTCCTCTGGGCGGGGCGCGACGAGGAGGCGCTCGCACGGAGCATCGCGGACGTGCCCGCGCCGTGGCGCCCCCGCCTCACGAGCGTGCGGAATGGCGCGGCCGGGATCGAGACGCAGTTGACCCTCGACGGCCGTCCCGCTGCCCGGGCTCCCCTCGATCACGCCGAGGCACGCGAGGCGCGAACGGCGGCCGGTGCCGACCGGATCCTCGAGGGCAGGGGGTTCCGTCTCCACGTCCCGCCCGACGTGTCGCTCGCCCGCGCGGCGGTGTACCGGCGCACCGTGAACGAGGCCGTCGCCCGCGTCACGCGCTGGATCGGCGCCAAGCCGCCCGATCCCAAGATCGAGGTGATCCTGCACGGTTCCTCGGAGTCGATGTTCGCCGAGCTGGGCGTGGTGCGCCTCTCGCTCTGCGATCCGATCAGCGGTCGGGTGGACGTGCTCCTCACGCCGGGACTCGATGGGGACGGGGGGGCCGCGCCCGCGGAGTGCGCCGCGCGCAACGCCCTCGGAGATCCGGCCGTCCCGTGGCTCGCTCGAGCGATCGGCATCGCGGCGGCCGATGCGTGGTGGTCGAGGCCCCTCACGCAATGGTGCGCGAGGCTCCAATGGGCCGGACTCCTGCGCGATCCAGCTCGGATCCTGGGCGAGGCGGGAGAGCGTGTCGAAGAGCACGTGCGCGAGCCGGCCCGCGGGCTGTTCGTCGCTCGGCTGTGCAGGCGGCCGAAGGGACGCCGGGAGCTGCTCTCCCTGTGGCGAGGAGAAGCTGCGCTGTCGATACCGGAGTCTTTGTTCTCGAAACGGGAACTCGATGCTTTCAAGCCGCGCCTCCGCCGCGAGCGTGGAAGGCACCGCGCCCACGCGCTGCCCCGTTCCCTCTGGGGCGGCTCGGCCGGCGAGCCGGACGACGCGCGCATCGGTCGGGGCGGGGTGCTGCTCGCGCTGGACGGGGAGCTTCCGATTCCCGATCTGCCCTCGATCCTCTCCACGAGCCACAGGCTCGGGGCGGACCTCGTCGCGGTCACGGTCCAGGCTTCCAGGACGGCCCACGCCGCGGCCCTCGGCCCGCGCGCCGACCTGTTTCGCACGAGTCCCGACGCCGAGGTGGCCGAGGTCCTCGCCCGCGCCGCGGCGGTTGGGATGCGCACGGTCCTGTGCGCGGAGCCCCTCGCCTCGCCGGCCGGAACCTGGGGACACGGCGACAAGCTCGTGGACCCCGAGAGCACGCGCAGGTTCTTCAACGGGTTTCGCCGGGTCGCCACGCACTACGCACTGCTCGCGGAGCTGCTCGACATCGATATCCTCTCGGTCGGCTCGGGGCTGACCCGGGCATCGCGGACCGCGCCCGATGCGAAGGATTCCGCGTGGCTCGCCGGTGCCAAGCGTGAGCGGCTCGCCGGCTGGCGAGCGCTGCTCGCATCGGTGCGTCCGCTCTTCGACGGAGCGATCACCTATGCGGCGGACGGAATGGGAGAGCTGAGCGGGATCGGCTTCTTCGGGGAGCTCGACTTGGTGGGGTTCTGGGCGTTCCCGTCCTTCGAATCGGAGGATTCCCCGGATTCCGGGACGGTGAAGGACTCGAGGATTCGCTACCGCCTGCGTCGCTCCCTCACCGAGGTTCGGGCCTTCGGAGACGAGGTCCGCAAGCCCGTGCTCGTGCTCGGGATGGGCTTCCCGGCCCGCGCGGGGTCCCTCGGTCAGCCCGCCGTTCCTGCGGGACCCGTGGATGAGAAGCTTCAGGATCGCCTCTACCTCGGGCTTTCCGAGGCGATGCGCGTGACCCCCGAAGAGGAGCTGCCCCAGGGCATCGTGCTCTGGAACTTCGGATCGGATCTTTCCGTGGACGAGACCGGGTACTCGCCGCTGGGCCGCACCGCGGAGAAGCGCTTGCCCCACATCCTGCGCGGAACGTGGTGGAAATAAGCGCGGCGGGCGATTCGATCGAGCGTCCGGTGACGACCCTGCCGGGCGTCGGGCCGGTGCGGGCGGAGCGCCTGGCGCGGCTCGGGTTGGTACGAGTCCTGGACCTCGCGCTCTTCGTGCCGCGCGGACTCGAGCGCCAGGGAGAACGCTCTACGGTCGCCGCGGCGTGCGAGGCGGTCGGCGCGGAGTGCTCGGTGCGCGTGACCGTGGGGTCGGTGCGCTGGTTTCGGTCGGGGCGGAGGCGCAGCGTGTTCGCGGCGCAGATCCGTGACGAGACCGGCGAGATGCGGGCCCTGTTCTTCAACCAGCCCTGGCTCAGGAAGCGCCTCTTGGCGTGGGCCGAGGCGGGCGAGGAGATCGAACTCCACGGCCGCGTCGTACCCACGAAGTCCGGACCCGCGCTGCAGTCGCCGCGCGTCGGAACCGACGAGCGCCCGCTCCCCGAGCCGGGCACGGTCATGCCCATCTACCCGACGACCGACGGCGTGGGGCAGGCCTTCCTGCGCGGGCTCATCGCTGCCGTCGCGGAGGAGTGCGCCGCCTGCGTGGAGGAACTCGTCGACGAGGCGAGCCTCGCACGGCTCGGCCTGCCGGGGCTCGGGCGGGCCATCCGTGAGCTGCACTCGCCGGCCGACGAAAAGACCTTCCTCGCCGCGCGCCGCCGTCTCGCGCTCGAGGGACTGCTCGCGGCGCAGGCGCGGCTCTTCGAAGTGCGCGAGGCTGCGCGAGGGATCCGAGCTCCGGGCCACGCCCTCGGCAAGCGGGAACTCGCGGCGCTGCGCGAGGGACTTCCCCATTCCCCGACCCGGGGCCAGCAGAGCGCGATGGAGGAGGTGGCGCGGGACATGGATTCCGGTCGCCCGATGCGCCGTCTCCTGCAGGGGGATGTTGGGTCGGGCAAGACCCTGGTCGTCGAGTTCGCGCTGGCGCTCGCACTGCGCACCGGGCCCGAGGCCCAGGCCGCGTTCCTCGCGCCGACCGAACTCCTCGCCGAGCAGCACTTCGCGTCCCTCGCCGCGCGGTTCGCGGCGCAGGGGGATCCGTGCGTTCTCCTGACCGGTTCGATGGGGCGGGCCGAGCGCGAGGAAGCAGAGCGGGCCGTGGCGCAGGGACAGGCCCGTGTCGTCATCGGAACCCACGCCCTGCTCGCCGAGCGCACCCGCTTCCGACGCCTCGATCTCCTCGTGATCGATGAACAGCAGCGTTTCGGCGTCGCGCAGAAGGAACTCCTGCTCGCGCGCGAGCGACGCGCGCACCTCCTGCTCGTCACCGCCACACCGATCCCGCGCACCCTCGCGTTGGCGTGCTTAGGCGATCTCGACGTGAGTCGCATCGACGGCGTGCCACCCGGCCGTGGGCGCCGCCGGACGCGGCTCGTCGTGCCGGGGAAGAAGCGCGCCATGGTGCGTTTCTTGGGGGAGCGCATGGCCGAGGGGGAGCGCGTCTTCTGGGTGACACCGCGCATCGAGGGGGAGGACGGGACGGCGGCCGCGAAGAGCACATGGAGCACACTCAGGAAGGGCGTGCTGGCGCCCCACGGGATCGAGCTCGTCCACGGCAGGCAGTCGGCCGAAGAGCGCGACGCCGCACTCGCGCGTTTCCGCGCCGGAACCTCACGACTGCTCGTGGGGACGACGATCGTCGAGGTCGGCCTCGACGTCCCGGAGGCGACCGTGATGGTGATCGAAGGCGCGGAGCGCTTCGGGCTCGCGCAGCTCCACCAGCTCCGCGGGCGGGTCGGACGCGGAGCGCGGGAGGCGTGGTGCTTCCTGCTCGCCGCTCCCTCGGCCCGGGAGAGGCTCGAGATCTTGACCGAGACCGAGGACGGTTTCCGGATCGCGGAGGCCGACCTCGCCAGACGCGGCATGGGCGACATCGCGGGCTCGCGCCAGGCGGGTGCGAATGTCGAGGGGCTGGACGATCCATTCGTGGACCTGGAGCTGGTCGAGGCGGCGCGCTCGATCGTCGCCGATCCCGAACTCCGCACGAAGATTCTCGCGCGGGGGGCTCCCGCTCCGCCCGCCCTGGTCTAGCCCGGGTGATTCATGATCCTGCACGCCAGACTTCGCAATCGACCGCCTTCGGCGGTCTCTCGTCCCCTGACGGCACTTTGCGATTCCTGCCGTCCTCGTCGACCCGCCCCCCTTTCAAGGGATCCACTGGATCCCTTGA
>DRLC01000276.1 GCA_011053145.1 Planctomycetota bacterium
AAGGATGCGTTCCATCGGCCTACCAGCGGTACAGGGCGGAGCCCCAGGAGAGGCCCGAACCGAAGGTGCACGACAGGACGAGCATCCCGGGTTCGAGCCGCCCCTGGCGCACGGCCTCGGCGAGACCGATCGGCACGGTCGCCGCGGTGGTGTTGCCGAAGTCCTGCACGGTCGAGAAGACCTTGTCCATCGGCACCCCCATCAGCTCCGCATACTCGCGGTTCATGCGCATGTTCGTCTGGTGGATCACGAACAGGTCGACGTCGGAAGCCGTCTTTCCGTGGGCCGAGAGCGCCTCGTGCGAAACCGCGGGAAGCACCTCGAGGCAGATGTCGTAGAGCTCGCGCCCGAGCATCTGCGGGTGCGATGCGGGGTCGTCGAAGAGATCCATTTCGAGGAAGGTCTCGTTCATCGTCCCAGGGTGCTGCCAGATCAGGTGGTCGAGACGGCATCCGTCCGAGTGCAGGTGCGTCGAGAGCACGAAGGACTCGCTGGAATCGTCCGAGTCGTCCGCCACCTCGGTCGCCGACAGAATGACCGCGCCCGCGCCGTCCCCGAAGAGCGTCGTCACCTTGCGACCGCGCGGGGTCATGTCGAGGAGCTTCGACTGCATCTCCGCTCCGACGAGCAGGATGTGCTTGCACTGACCCGAACGGATGTAGAGGTCGGCCACCGAAAGCCCGTAGAGGAAGCCGGAGCACTGCTGTCGGATGTCGACGGTCGGAATGCCGGGCAGGTCGAGCTTGCGCTGCAGGAAGCACCCCGATCCGGGGGCGGCAGCATCCGGAGAGAGGGTCGCGAACACGATCATGTCGAGTTCGCTCTTGTCGAGTCCAGCCATCGCGAGGGCCTTCCGGCTCGCCTCGAAGGCGAGGTCCGAGGTCGCCACGGTCGGATCGTCGTTCCAGTGGCGCTGCAGGATCCCTGTGCGGCGCTCGATCGAACGCGCTGTGATCTCGAGGGGATCCTCGAGGTCCTGGTTGGTGACGACGTTCGGCGGGACGAAAGACCCGACGCCTGTGAACTTGGAGCGGAGCATGGAGGGGTGATCGGTCGGTGCGGGGGTCGAAGTCGAACTATCCGAGGGGAAGCTCGAAGTCCTTCGCGCGCACCGGGGCACGGTGGCGAAGGCAGTAGGGAAGGTTGTAGAGGATCGAGCAGCTCGCCTTGAAGAGGATCCAGACGGCGCCGGGGGTCTCGCGCACGGCGCGGCCGATCCCGATCGTTCCGGTGGCATCGGTCACTTCCCCCGCGGCCTCCTTCTTGCCGCCGCGCAGGAGAACCTTGGAGACGACCAGGAACGGCATGCGCAGGAGGTCGGAGAGCGGCGCGTACTTCAGCATCGAGAGCCACGCGTTGCGCGCGTGATAGAAGAGGCTGCGCTTGCCCATCTGGATCCCGAAAGGCGTCTTGTGGTAGGTGACGATCTCGGGGTCCTGCAGGACGCGGTAGCCGAGATTCAACAGGCGGCAGGTGAGATCGCGCTCGTTCCCGTAGATGAAGAGGCGCTCGTCGTAGTAGCCCGCCTCGGCGAGGGCCTCCCGGCGCGCGAGCGAACCGCACCCGCGAAACGTGCTCATGTACCGCCGACCGGCCTCCCGGGAGCGTTGGATGTAGCTCTCCGGCATCCCGGGTTCGATGATCTCCGTCGAGATGACCGCGGTCGTTTCCGGTTCGGCGAGGAGCCGCGCGGTCGTCCGCTCGAGCCAGTCGGGCGGCAACGTGATGTCGTCGTCCAGGATCGCGACGAGCGGGGTGCGCGCGGAGGCGAATCCGATGTTGAAGGTTTCACAGGCGCCGTAGGCCGAGTGCGGCATGACGATCAGCGAGACCTCCGGGTACTCGTCGGCGACGATGCGCGCGGTGTCGTCCTTCGACGCGTTGTCGACGACGACGATGCGGGCGAAGGGCAGCGTCTGGGCCCGCAGGCTATCGAGGTTCTCGCGCAGGACGTCGGCCTTGTTCCAGGTCGAGATCACCGCGGTCGTTTCGGGAAGGCCCCGCGCGGCGGCGGTGGAGCGCTCGGCGCCCTGGACGAGGGTCAGGAGCGAGGCCGCGCTGCGTTCGAGCGGACCGAGCGCATCCCAGGGAAGATCGACGAAGCCCTCGATCGTTTCGACCTTCGGATCCTCGACGTTCACGGTGCGGGCACGGTCGCAGGCGTCGCACTTCGCGGCCAGGTCCTGGTAGGCGAGCTGGCTCTCGAAACACGCGATCGCGGCGCGCTTCTTCGCGGCCACGGGGGTCGTATCGAACAGCACCCCCGCGGGGACCTGGGCGTTCACGCCGTACAGCAGCGCCCGCCGCTCGCCGCCGAGCTCCGCCGCCAGCGAGCGAAGCGCCGCGAGGGACGCCGCCGAGGCGGCGCGGTGATCGGGGTGCAGCTCGAGGGGCGAGGGAGCGTAGACGAGCGCGGGATCGAAGTCCGCGATCTCCTCGCGCAGCCTCTCCGCGAGCCTGTCCTCCGTCCCGAGAGCACCGTCGGGAAAGCCCAGGAAGCGGTACTCGAAGTCCCCCAATGCACGACCGGCCGCGAGGCTCTCCTCGCGCCGGGTCGCTCGGATCTCGTCGGTGCGCGCCTCGGGATCCCCCGCCCCCCCGTCGGTCAGGACGAGGATGCGCACCTCGGCTCCGAGTTCCCCATGCCACGCGAGCATGCCTCCGCACCCGAAGACCTCGTCGTCGGGGTGGGGAGCGATCACGAGGATCCGGCGCGGAAGGGAGCGGGGATCGCCGAAGGGCGGATACAGGCCTTTCAAGGGGATACCGGGGGAGGGACGTTGGGGGGATGGGTCACGAGAGGAGGTCCCGGTAGATGGATTCCAACTCTACCGCGGCCTGCCGCGCGGTGCGCGTTCGCTCGGGGACTGCCGCGCGCTCGGCCGCGAGGAGCGCGGGGTCGGCCAGGACCTCCTCGAAGGAAGCGCGCCAGCGGGAAGGGTTTTCCGCCGGGAGGACGCGCCCGGCGGACCCCACGCGCTCGGGGGGAGCTCCGCGGTCGGAAACCCAAGCGGGCAGCCCGAGGGCGAGGGCCTCGTCGAGGACGAGGCCGTAGCTCTCCGCGACGCGCGAGGGCAGCGCGACGAGGTGGGCTCCACCGAGCTCGGCCACGCGCCGGGCGAGCTCCTCGACCCGGTACGCCCCACCGAAGGTGAGCGGCGTCGCCCCCGCCGCCCGACGAAGCTCGCCGATGCATCCGGATTCCACCTCCGCCCCGAGCAGCAAGAGCTCGACCCCCGGCAGGTCGCGCAGCGCTCGGACGAGGTCCCCCGCCCCCTTGGCCGCGCCGAGGTGGCCGAGGAAGAGCACGCGCAGCGTCTCGCCCGCGGCTCCGGCAAAGGCGAGCGAGGTGCGTGCCCCCTCGGGAGCGGGCTCGAACTCGACGCACAGCCCATGGGGCACGATGTGGACGCGGCCCGTGGGAAGCGGGAGGTGACGCGCGATACGCTCCGCGTGGGACGCGCTCGGACACACGATCGCCGCGGCCGCGTCGAGTTCCGCCGCGAAGGCGGCGCGCCGTTCCCGCAGCCCGGCGAGGAGCCGGGCCGTGCTCCAGCCCGGCGCCTCGGGGGCGATGCAACTTGCGCAGGACTCGAGCTCCTCCCCGGCCGGGCACGAGATGTCCGCGGCGGGCGGCACACGGAAGAAGCGGGGGCAGGTCGCGAAGAGGTCGTGGAGCGTCACGACAACGGGCACACCGGCGTCGGTGAGATCGCGCACGACGCTCCCGGTCAACGTGGACCAGTGGTGGACGTGGACGAGGTCGCTGCCTGCGATCTCGGCTCGCAGGAGCGGGTCGAGTCGCGGCCTGGCGAGGGCCAGGTCGAAGACTTCTCCGGGGAGCCGGGGCAGGAACCGCACCGCCAGCCCATCGACGAGCGCCTCCTCGACGTCCTCGCCCCGATGGGGCCGGTCCGTCCCGCTCACGATCCGTACGCCGTGCCCCCTCCGCGAGAGGGCCCGCGCCTGCGTCCGGGCGGCGAACTCGGTTCCCCCCTCGAAGTGGGGCTGGTAGTGCGGGGTGAGGAGGGTGATCTGCACGGAGGAGCGCGTTCGGCCCGGTGGCGAGGGTCGATCCCGGCCGGCCTCCCCCGCCGCCGACCCGCCGAACCCATGAATCCGTCGCTACGGAGCGCGTCGGAGGCGGTTGGCGGCGTCGGGCGACGCCCCCCCCTCCGTCGAAAGGCCCGAATCGGGAGGTCCATCCTAGCAACGCCCCAGGCGGGGCGTAGAGGGGACCGATAGAATCCCCCGCCCGCGCCTCACCGAGTTCCCCCATGCGAAACGTCTTCCTCCTCACCCTCGCGCCGCTCCTCCTCACCGCGTCCGCCGCCCAGGCCCAGGATGACGCTCCAAAATCCCACGACTCGGCGCCGGTCCAAGAGGGCGCCGACCCCTCGGCAGCCGGGACCCGGGCCACGGACGGACGGATGATGTCGCCCTTCGAAACCGCTCGTCGGCTCGCGAAGGCGTGGCCGCTCGCCGTCTACACGATCAAGCGCGGGAAGCGCGACGTGGGGGTTTATGTGCAGCGCAACACGATGAGCGAGGTCGACGGCGCGAAGACGATCGAGTACTTCGACACGATCAAGTATCCGCGCAAGAACCAGAGCACGCTCGTGCAGACGATGTGCGGGACCGAGCAGCGCTTCAACATCCTGGGCATGGCCGGGAAGATGCAGGTCGGCCAGATGAAGGTGCAGATGGAGGACGGTCGCCTGAAGGGCATGCAGTTCGGGCAGACGCCGGTCGACATCGAGGCGCCCGAGTTCTTCGTGACCGACCTCTCGCTCCTGCGGCGCCCCTACGGGGTCCTGTTCCGGGAGGGCGAGACCTACACCTGGCCGCACCTCAAGGTGGAGGCGATGCCCGGCAAGGACTGCTTCCGGGAGGGGGTCTTCGAGTGCCTCGGTCTACGCCAGCTCAAACTCGACGGGGAAAGCTTCGACGCCTGGAAGTTCAGTTGGACGGTCGGCGAAGAGCGGCCGATCTTCATCTGGTATGGGAACGACGGCCAGCTCCTGAAGCGGGTCTTCCGCAAGGAAACCTGGCTCTACTCGCCGACCCGCACCGCGAAGGCCCTCGCCAAGGACGCCGGCCCATCGGCCAAGGATAAGGACGCCGACCCGCCGGGACGCAGGGACTAGACAGGACGGGTGGAGCGGCCTCGAAGAGGTCGCTCCACCCGTCCTGTTTAGCGCTCGGCAACCGCCGCTCGCACAGCCCCGAGAAGGTCCTCGGCCCGGAACGGCTTGCGCACGAAACCCGAGCAGTCCTCGAGCGGAACCATCGCGGCGACCTCGTCCGGCGCGTAGCCGCTCATCACGAGCACCGCAAGCTCCGGCGCGCGTGCCCTCAGGGCACCCAGGGTCGATGCCCCGTCCCGGCCCGGCATGGTGAGGTCGAGCAGAACCAGGTCCACGGCGACGCCCGCGGCGAGGGTTTCGAGCGCCTCGTCCCCATCAGCCGCCTCGAACACGGAGAAGCCTTCGGCCTCGAGCACCCGGCGCGCGGCCTCGCGCACACAGTCCTCGTCGTCCACGAGCAGAACCGATCCGCGCTCCGGCTCACGGTCGGTCCCGCTCCCCTCGATCGGGAGGCTCCCCGAGACGGGGAACCCGAGCTCGATATGGGTCCCGCATCCGGCCTCGCTCGTGAGGACGAGTTCCGCATCGTGCTCCTCGGCGATCCAGCGCACGATCGCGAGTCCCAATCCGGGGGCCCCCTCCTTGGTGGAATAGAAGGGCTCGCAGGCTCGCTCGAGGACCTCCTCCCCCATCCCGGGCCCCGTGTCGCTCACGCGCACCCAAACCCGCTCGGGATCCTCGGCGTACCGCCCAGTGCTCACCTCGACCGCTCCACCGCTTTCGCGAACCGCCTCGATCGCGTTGAGCACCAGGTTCATCAACGCATGCCTCAACTGGAGCGCGTCACCGCGCAGGGAAGGAAGCTCGTCCTCCAGCGCGAACGTGAGGTCGACGCAGTGCATCTCGAAGAGCGGGCGCATGCTGAGCACGAGGTCGTTGAGATCGAGGTCGGACGCGGCATCGCGTGCTCCGTGCGAGAAGAGCAGCATCCCGCTGCAGAGTTCGCTCGCCTGCAGCACGGCGCGTTCGATCTCCGCGAGGTGGGGCTCGAGATCGCCCCGGCTGGACCGGTCCCGCGCCAGGGCCGTGTGCCCGAGGATCCCGGTCAGAAGGTTGTTGATGCGGTGGGTGAACGCCCTGGTGTTCGCCCCCGTCGCGAAGACCCTGTGGCCCCGAACGATCCGCCCCCACTGCGATGCGGCGGGACTCGTCCCGAGTTCCCCCGAAGGCCTTCGCCGGGTGCCGCTCAAGTGCTGCAGGAGACGCTTTCCGTCGGTCACATCGACGCACGCGCAGACAAGTCCCCGGAATTCCCCCCGATCGCGCATCGCCACCGCGGTGCCTCGCATCCATCGCAGGGCGCCATCGGCCCGCCGCAGCCGAAACTCGGCGACGAATCCGCTGCGGGTTTCCAGACCCCGCAGGACCCGTTGGCCCAGGACCGCCCGATCGTCGGGGAAGACCTCCTCGGGCCAAACCCCGCGCGGCAGCTCCATCGACAACCCGCCCGCTCGCCCGGTGAAGGTCCACCACGCGCGATTGCGATGCACGATGCGCCCGGCCGGATCGACGGCGAAGAGCGGGATCGGGAGCGTGGCCGCGACGAGATCGGCGACCGAGCGCGCGCAGACCGGCTCCTCCCCCTCTGGCGTGGGACGAATCGGCTGGAGGAGACCCCGCTGCTCCCCCGGTGGCATCTGGTTCGATCCTCGCTGCGGCAAAGAGATGATCTACTCCCCTGGGAGGATCCTAGGGGGTGAGGATGCGGGCCTCCAGGGTAGGCCCCGGAAGTGCTGCTCGTCCGCTGAGCTCGAGGATGCTCCCGGACGGGAACACACGTCGGACATCGCCGGCGGGCGCGGTCCGGGAGCTCTCCTGCCGCGTCGGCCCCCCCGCGGATCTCGGTCCTCGACGACCCACCGAGGATCGGCTCTGCCCGACCCCCACCCGACGCCCATTGGCGACGAGCGGCTCCATCGGCCCCAGGGATCCGTGGATCAACCGCCCCGCTGAAATCCGGGTTCGCACCGGCCCCTGGGATGGCCCGGCCCTGAAGGCATTCCGTCCGGTTGGAAGATTTCGATCTTTGTTGTTGCAACAACAATCCGCACAACATACAAAGACCCCATGGGCACGGCCAACCGCACACGAATCTCCCGCGATGTCTATCTCGAACTGGTCCGGGCACACGACCGCTTCTCAGCCGAGTTCACCTCCCTGTTCCGGGAGCACGGGATCTCCTCCCCCCAATACAACGTCCTGCGCATCCTCGCCGGTGGTCCCGAAGAAGGCACATCCTGTCATGCCATCCGAGAACGCCTCCTGACCCGCGTTCCGGATGTGACCCGCCTGGTGGACCGCATGGTCGCCTCGGGCATCGTGCATCGAGAGCGCGACCCGGACGACCGCCGCATCGTACGCGTGCGCATCACCCCCGCCGGTCGTCGCCTCCTTCGGCGGCTGGCTCGCCCCGTCGACGATCTGCATGCGCGACAGTTCGCGAGGATACCAGTCCGTGACCTCGCAGCCCTCCGGGACGCCCTCCGCTCACTCCAGGAGCAAGCCTGAGACCGAACATCCGATCCCTCCTTATCGCCTAAATACTTGTTGCAACAATGAATAAAAGGAAACGAGACTCCCAGGACATCGCCCTCCTCATCGTCCGACTCGCGCTGGCCGCCGTGTTTGTCTTCCACGGCACGCAAAAGATGTTCGGGTGGTTCGACGGCCCGGGCCTCGACGGGACTGCCGCGTGGATGGCCTCCGTGGGTCTCCCCCTCCCGAAAGTGAGCGCGATCCTGGCGGGATCCACGGAGACCCTGGGCGGACTTGCCCTGCTCCTCGGAGTCCTGGCGCGGACCGCCTCCGTACTCCTCGCGCTAACGATGGCCGTCGCGGCCACCACGCTCGAGGGCTTCGATAGCCAAGCAGGGGGAATGGAGTACCCCCTCGTCCTCCTCTCCGTGCTCGTCCTGCTCGCCACCACCGGTGCAGGACGCTTATCCGTTCGACCTTCGCGGCCCCGCGAGGTCGAAAGCGCCTGACCCCTGTCCAGACTCTCCCACCCCACGCCCCGAAAACGATCCGATGAATGCAGCTACTCCCATCCACGAACTCCTCCGCCGACGCTGGAGCCCCCGCTCCTTCCTTCCACAACCCCTCCCCCCCGGGGCGCTGGCGTCACTCCTCGAAGCAGCCCGCTGGGCTCCCTCGGCATTCAATGAGCAGCCCTGGCGTATCGTCGCAGCGGTCCGGGAGAATGAGGAGGATTTCGAGCGGATCGCGAGCTGCCTCGTCGAGGCGAACGGCTGGGCGCGCTCCGCATCCGCTCTCCTGGTCGCGATCGCCAAGACGACCTTCACGAAGAACGGCCGGCCGAACGCCCATTCCAGCTATGACTTGGGAGCAAGTGTCCTGAGCCTGTCCCTTCAAGCCCATGCCCTCGACCTGGCCGCCCACGAGATGGCGGGCTTCGACCCAGCCAGGACTCGTGAAGTGCTCGGGATCCCCGATGGATTCGAGCCCATGACCATCGTGGCGGTCGGTTCCCCCGGCCCTGCGGATGCGCTTCCCCCCCGACTGCGAGAGGCCGAACTCGCCCCGCGGGTCCGTTTGCCGTTGTCCGAAATCGCGTTCGGGGGTCGCTTCGGAGCCCACCTCGATCTCGAGCCTAGGGACCGGCGCTAGCCGCGCTCTTGACGGATGGGACGGGCTCACTCGAAGGGAGCCCGTCCTGCCCGTCCGACCTACAACGGCCGGAACGCCTCCCCGTGTCGGGCGCCCGGGCCGAGGTACATGGCGCGCTGCAACCCGAGGGCGAGGGCCTTGTCGGCGAGCCCCTCGATCTCTTCGAGCTGGGAGCGGTGCTCGGCGAGGGCCGCTCGCTTTCGATCGAGGACGCGCGTGACGTCGACGATGCGCGTGGCCACGAGCGGGGTCCAGACCTCGAAGCCGAGGGCGAGGCCAGTGAATCCGACCCGTGCGAGGGCCTCGCGGACTCCGCGGCACAGGGTGTGGTGGTCGATGTGGTGCTCGCCGATCCAGGGGGCGAGGACCACGTCCGGCCGGAACGAACGAACCTCGTCGGCGATGCGTCCCACCGCGGCCTCGAACTCGCCGGGGCCGGGTTCGTGCCCCTCGGGATAGTCCCAGAACGCGTAGTCCTCGACCCCGAGTAGCGCGCCCGCGGCGCGCGCCTCGGCGCGCCTCCTCTCGATGTAGGCGCGCGGGTCGAAGCGGCCCTCGGGATCCCCACGGCGCCCGTCGAAGACGACCACGACGCGCACCGGATCGCCCTGGTCGCGGTGCAGCGCGAGGGTCCCGCCGCACCCGATCACATCGTCGTCCGCGTGGGGGCTGAAGACGAGCACACGCGCGCGCTCGGGGGCGGCGAGGACCTCGGGCAGCGGCGCACGCTCGCTCATCGAACGGCGGCGGACAGGAGCCGCCCCTCCAGGGCTTCGATCTCTTCGCTCGTCATCGCGTGGTTCCGCCCGGCCGAAGTCTTGCGGAAGCTCCAGGTCCCGAGCGTCTCCAGCGTATCCAGATCCACCGCACGCACGTAGTAGTCGAGCTGGAACAGCCACTCCCAGGCCTCCTCGGGACAGACCCAGCTCGCGCCCTCGCCGAAGATTCCGCCGCAGATGATGAAGGTCGGATTGACCGAAATCTCGATCAGGAAACGAGCCTCGCGCGGCAGGGTGAGTTCGAGCGGGCCGTCGAAATCGCCCAAGTGTTCGAGCTCCGCCATCGGTCGCCCCAGGCGATCCTTCGGCCAGCGACGGTGCAACGCATTCGCTGCCGCCACCGCGAGGCGTCCGAGCGGTCCGTAGAACTTCGCGTAGTAGAGGTCCCGGCTGATGTCGTGGCGCCGCTGGGGCTCGTGGTCGAAGTCCCCGCCCACCAAGGCCGAACGCGACCAGTGGTGCAGGATGCGCGCCCCCCCATGGTGCACGACCGTCAGCCCCATCCCGCGCAGGGTGCGGAAGAGATCGGTGTCCTCGAAGTACAGGGGGTAGCGCGGATCCATCACGCGCCCCATGCGCTCGACCACGGCGCGGCGCAGGAACAGGCAGCAGCCGGAGAGCATGTCCGAAGCCACCGGCTGATCGGTGCCCCACCATTCGAGGGCGCGCCGCAGGCGGTAGCGCGAGTAGCGGCGCGCGAAGGCCGGGGTGAGCTGGGCGAGCGTGACCCGCCAGTGTTCGACCGGGGTCGGCAGGAGGTTGCGAGGCAGGTTGAAGACGCCGAGTGCATCGATGCAGGTGGCCGGGTCCACGCAGCCGCACTCGGGGTGATCGAAGAGGTAGTCGATCATCGTGCCGATCGCTCCGGGGAGGAAGAACAGGTCCGGGTTGAGCACCGCAACCGCATCCCCAGGCGCGCCGTCGGTCCTCTCGTACGCGAGGTTCATCCCGCGCGCGTATCCGAGGTTCTCCTCGGAGCGCACCACCTCGACCCCGAGCCCCTCGAGCCGGGTGAGGAACTCGCTCTGATCGGTCGGCGAGGCGTTGTCGACGCACACGATCGAAAGCCGAGCGGGATCGCGCCCCTCGCGCGCCCACTCGCGCTGGAGGGACTCCACGCACGAGACCGCGTAGGAGCCGGTGTTGTAGTTGACGATCAGCGCGCAGAGGCCGACGTCGTGCTTCACGCCTCCTGCCCCCCCGACTCGGGCGGCGCCAGCTCGTACTCGGTCCACTCGTGGGTCAACCGGAAGAGCCCGATGTCGCGGGTCTTGGTGCGCACGACGAGGTTCTCGGGCAGGACGTATTCCTGGTACTTGTGCACACCCTCCCCGTCGAAGAGCACGACCGGGATCAGGAATTGACCGCTCAGGAGCTGGAGGTTCGGCAGCCTCACGACGAGGCAGCCGCGCTCCCCGGAGAACTCGTAGCCCGACAGGTGTGTTCCGACGCCACCGCAGGTGGTCATGTCCTGGCGCATGAACGCGACACCGATCTGGATCGGCGTTTCCTCGGGGTGCGGGTTCTCCCACCACACGCGCACCTCGATCGAGTCGCCGGTCGTGACCTGGTAGCACTCCTCGTCGGTCCCCATGCGGTAGATGCGCGCGTCCACGATGTGCGGCAGGTCCTCGCCCGCGCGCGTGGCCAGTTCGGGGGCCTCCTCGATGTGTCCGACGACCGAGTCGTCCTCGCTGATGTGGTGGCGCTGGAACGCCGAATACTCGTTCGTGACCTCGACCGAGTCTCCGATCGCGCGACACTCTCCGTGATCGAGCCAGATCGCTTGATCGCAGAGCTGGCGCACGTCATAGAGCGAGTGGCTGCAGAACAGGATCGTCTTCCCGCGCTTCTTGAACTCGTAGATCTTGTCGACGCACTTCTTTTGGAAGTACATGTCACCGACCGCGAACACCTCGTCAATGATCAGGATCTCGGGATCGACCGCGACCGCGACCGCGAAACCGAGCCGCAACCCCATCCCGGAGGAGTACGTCCGCACGGGCTCGTCGATGTAGTCGCCGAGTTCCGCGAAGTCGATGATCGAGTCCATCTTGCGACTGATCTCCTCCCTCGTGAGCCCCATCATCGTCCCGTTCATGACGATGTTCGCGCGCCCGGTGAACTCCATGTGGAACCCCGCTCCGAGTTCGAGCAGGCTCGCGACGCGTCCGCGCGCGCGGTAGCGTCCGACGCTCGGAGCCGTGGTTCCCGAAAGGATCTTGAGGAGCGTCGACTTGCCGGCGCCGTTCGCGCCGCAAAGCCCGAAGGAGCTGCCCGGTTTCAGCCGGAAGTTCGTGTCCTTGAGCGCCCAGAATTCGCTGTAGCCCTTGTGGCGCCCGAAGGTGATCCCCTCGAGCACGCGCTGCAGCGGCCCCGGGTACATGCGGTAGGCCTTGCCGAGTCCCTCGGCCTCGAGTGCGTATTCGGTCGTCATCGGATCACACCTCGTCCGCGAAACGTCGCTGGCAGAGGACGAAGAACGCGAAGCCGAGCACGTAGAACCCGACCGCCCAGGCAGCGAGAACCGCCAGGTGGGGCCCGATCGCTTCCACCGAGACCGCGAGTCCTCCGGCGATCTCGGGCGTCTTCGGAATCACGACATCCCCCATCAACGCTCCGCGCCAGGCCTGAACGAGGTGGTAGACGGGGTTGATCGAGAGAATCGGCATGTAGTCCGCGACGCGCTTGGTCACCTCGGGAACCCAGAAGATCGGGGTCGCGAACATCCAGACCGTGGTGAGAACGGTCACCACTTGCAGCGTGTCGCGCAGGAACACCTGCAACGTCGATAGGAAGAGCGCCAGGCCGTAGGTGAAGACGCCCTGCACGAGGAGGATCACGGGCACCCACAGGAGTGCCCAGCCCGGGGCCGGCCACATCGGCGTCAGCGTGCATGCGACGACGAACATCGCAACCGCGAAGAGCAGCGTCACGAGCCCCACCAAGGTCACGTTGAGCGGCAGGATCTCCGAGGGGAACGCGAGCTTCTTGATC
Source organism: Planctomycetota bacterium (assembly GCA_011053145.1). Classification (GTDB taxonomy): domain Bacteria; phylum Planctomycetota; class UBA1135; order UBA1135; genus DRLC01. Next base: position 12,551 of record DRLC01000276.1, read on the forward strand.
AGGTTCCCGTTGTCGACGATCGAACTCGTACCGCGCACGAGTGTCTCCGCGATCGCCGTCCAGGCCGAGATTCCCACGAACATGTAGACGCCCATGCCCGACTTCTGCGACTCGGGAAGCCCTTGCAGCTTGAAGCCCAAGAGGTGGACGAAGATGAAGTAGTAGACGACGAACAGGAACAGCGGGTGGAACAGCGGCCAGAACCAGCCGAGGATCGTGCCCGAGAAGCGCACCTCGAGGTCGCGCTTCACGCTGGTCAGGACGAGGTCCTTGTGCCGGCGCAGGAGACCCGGGAAGCCGAACACCCGCCGCACGATCTCGTGGAAGCGCGGTGGACGGGCGGTCACCCACCCCTCGGCGTCGCGCTGGGCCACGGTGCTGACCTGGCCGCCGCCGGCGTGATCCAGGGCGTCCAGGTCGGGGAGCGATTCGGTCGGGGACGGGGAGACCGCCCCGCCGTCTGTGGATTGGACGGTGGTCATCGGGGAGCTTTCGACGCAGGCTTCCTTCGGCACTCCGCCCCCCCCGAGCCAAGCGCCGCAGCGTGGATTCTAGTCGCCCTGGAAAGGGATTCCGGGTTCATCGCGAGGGAGCCTGGATCGGATCCAGGGCGGTCAGTACATGGTTCAGGAAGATGCTCGCCTCGCTGTCCACGTCACCGGCCCATTCCCATTCCGCTCGACGCGGATCCAGGGGCGAGGTCAGGGACATGTTGCGCTGGCGCTGGACGTGCGCGCGCACCCGCCAAAGCCCCGGCTCGATCGCATCCAGCCGCACCTCGAGCCGGCGCCGGTCTCCTTGACCGCGAAACGGCATCAGGTTCGTCCGCCAGCCGGTCAGGATCTCGCCGGCGCTCGGATCGAGCCCCGAGGTGAGCGGAAAGCCCAGGCGCTCGACCTGCAGCAAGGTCAGCTTCCAAAGAACGCGATCGCTCGGGGCGTGCACCTCGACCTCCTGCCACTTGGGCCGGGGAGCGCTGGGCGTCGACGCACACCCCCCGAAGAGGAGGACGAGGGAGAGGAGAGCAGGGATTCGTCGCGCGAAACCGGTCATGAGAAGTCCTCGGAAAGGTCCTTGTCGCGCTTGTCCTTGAGCACGAAACGCACGGGCACCTCGGTGAACGGCAACTCCTCGCGGACGCGGTTCTCGAGGTAACGCAGGTAATCGCGCCCGATCAGGCGCTTGTCGTTCACGAACAGGACGAACGTGGGCGGGGCGACCTCGGCCTGGGTCGCATAGCGCACTCGCACCCGGTAGCCCTTCGAAGAGGGTGAGCGCGCCTCGAGCGCCCGCTCGAGAACTCGGTTCAGCTCACCGGTCGCCACGCGACGCCGGGACTGGGCGCCGAGCTCCTTCGCGAGCTCGAGCGTCTCCTTGACGTGGAGTCCCGTCTTCGCCGAGAGGAACGAGCAGGGCGCATAGCTGATGCCGGGCAACTCCTGGTCGAGATAGGCGCGATAGTCCTCCGGTGAGATCGTGCCGCCGCTCTTCTCCAGCGCGAGATCCCACTTGTTCGCCCCGAGGAGGACCACCCGATAGTGATCGACGACGTAGCGCGCGAGGCGCTTTTCGACGCTGGAGAGGTTGCGCGTCGCGTCGAAGAGCAAGAGCACCACGTCCGCGCGTCGGATCGCCTTGTGGGCACGCGCGTCCGAAAAGAACTCCACGGCGTCGTCGTGTCGCTTGCGTCGCCTGACCCCCGCCGTGTCGATCAAGACCAGGGTCTCCCCATCCCGTTCGACGATCACGTCGAGGGCGTCGCGGGTCGTCCCGGGCACCTCGGACACGATCGCGCGGTCCTCGCGCGCGACGGCATTGATGAACGTCGACTTGCCGGCGTTGCGGCGACCGACAACGGCGAGCTTGAGCGCGGGGCGCAAACGCAGGCTCTCCATGTCCGTTTCCTCGTACGGCGGGAGGAGCTCTTCCATGCGCTCGAACAAGTCCGTCATCCCGGTCCCGTTCTGGGCGCTGATCGCCACAGGCTCCTCTCCGACGCCGAGGGCTCGGAAGGAGTCCACCTCCCAGCTCGCACGTTCGCCCTCGACCTTGTTGCAGACGAGGAGGACGGGAACGTCGATCCCGCGCAGCCGCCGCGCAACCTCCTGGTCGAGGGGCGTCGTTCCCGCCTTCGCGTCCACGAGGAAGAGCACGAGGTCCGCCGCGATCAACGCGGCCCGCACCTGCTCTTCGACATGGGGACCGAGGTCGTCGCGATCCACGATCCCGACCCCCCCGGTGTCGATCAGCTCGATGTAGCGCTCCCCGAACTCGCCCGGAATGCGCGCGCGCACGCTGACGCGATCGCGCGTCACCCCCTCGGTGGGCTCCACGATCGAGACGCGGCTGCGCACGATCCGATTCAGGAGCGTCGACTTGCCGACGTTGGGTCGGCCGACGATGACGACCGTGGGGAGCTTGGGGGATTCGGTCATCGGGGGATCAGGCGAGATGCAGGACGCGGTGGACCTGCGGGAGGACGCGCGGGACGAGGCCGAGTCCGAGAGCGAGTTCGGTGAGGGCGAGAAGTGCGGAGGTCTCGGCCGGCCGCACCCCACCCATCGGGGTCACGGGCTGGAGGATCACGGGGAGGGCCGGGGCGAGTTCGGCGAGGTCCGCGAGCAGGGGCCGATAGTCCGGCGCCGGGCGGCCCCCCGTGACGACGAGCTTCGCGCAGGCGGTGCGTTCGCCGTCGCCGCCGCGCTCGGCGAGCAGCGCGAGGCAGCGACGGCGCGCGGCGCGCCAGCCCGCGTCATCCGCGGGGACGTCGGCGTCCGGTGCGGGTGGGTCGAGGTCGGACGGGAGCTTGAGGTCGAGGCTGACGTGGTCCATGCGATCGAGGACGCGCGCGAGCGCGTCGGGATGTGCGCCGGCGGTCTCGAGGTGCAGAGCGCGCGGGGCGAGTTCGTCCGCGAGTTCGAGCAGGAAGGGGGCGTGGAGCAGCGGCTCTCCACCGGTCAGGCTCACCGCGCGATCGTGTTCGGGATCGAGCTCCCGCACCCATCCCGCGAGCCGCTCCGCCGTCGGGGCACCCCGCTCCACGCGGGTCTCACCGCAGCGGGTCCGCACCCGCGCGCGAGCGGCCCCCGGCTCCGGGCATTCCCACGAGGCCGGCGTATCGCAGTACCGACAGCGCAACGGACAGCCGGCGAAGCGGCAGAACACCTGCGGCGTGCCCACGAAGAGGCCCTCCCCCTGGATCGAGGAGAAAACCTCGAACACGGGGGAGGGCCCCGTGGCGGCGCGGAGGATGGATCCGCTGGGCATCTGGATCTTCGGGGCGTGGTGCGCACCCGGTGGGATGCGATCGGAGGCGACTCCCCAGGCCTCCGCTCGGCGTGCCCTTCCCGAGCTCAGGCCTCGTCCGCCGCTGCTTCCGCGTCCTTCGCGTCCTGGGCGGCGGCGGCGTCGGCCTTGGCTTGATCGAGGGCCTTCGCCTTCTTGCCGCTGACGACCTTGAACTTGGTGCGCACCTTCGGGAGGCCCCAGACGGCGCCGGTCTCGGGATCGAACTTGCCGTCCTTCTGGAGCTTGGCGAGGCGCTCGACGCGGGTCAGGACGCTGCGCTCCCCCTTGAGGGAGTCAGCTCCACGGAGACTCGAATGGATGGACATGGGAGAATGGGTCGTACGGTTCTTTCGGTTGGTGGGAGCCCCGGAGAAGTCTCGCCCGGAGCTGCATTCGGTTTCGGAGCGACGTGCTGTGCTCGTACCTGGGTCAGGAATGGCTTCGAGCCTCTACCGGCTCATGTAGTCGTCGATCCGGTCGATGTAGGCGTCTCCGTAGGTACCGCGGCGCCCGTCGCGGCTGAGGCCCTTCACCCGGGCCTCGAGGGATTCTAGGGCCGCGCGCGTCGGAGCGGCCCCCGCGAAGACGACGATCTTGTCGCCGACGCGGTAAGGAGGGAAGACCGGGATCCCCTCGGCCTTCAGGAAATCGAAGGTTCCCCAGGCGGGTTCCTGCATCGTGAGGCCATAGGTCACGACGACGACGGTGTACTGGTTGGTTCGGTCGAAGAGCGCACTCGGCGCGGCTTCGGTATCGCCCGCGGCGGGCGCCTGGGGCTGGGTAGCCGGCTTCTGCGGAACCCGGGCGGGCTCCTGCGCGGCCGGGAGGTCGGCCGCTGCCGCTTCGGCTCCGTATTCCCCATGCCCCTCGGACGCGCTGACCGGGCGGGTCGACCGGCCCACGAACACCCCGAACAGGAACGCGAGGAGAACCAGCGGAAGGAGCCGGGCGAAAGGCGGCAGGGCGCCCCAGCGATCGGAGAGCGAAGCTCCACCTCCCCCACCACGGCCCGAGGCCGCGCCCCGGCCCGGGGGCGACTTGGGCGTGCTCGGCTCGGGATGCGCCTCTTGGGACGCGCTCCGGAACGCTTCGAGGAGGTTGGGGTCCTTGGACATGGTGCGGGGCTCGAACACTCCCGGGGGGAGAACGGCACGGGCGAATCCATCGAATCGTCGGGAATCCGCCGAATCGCGACCGAATCGGCGCGTGCCTGTTCCATCGGAAGGGAACGGGACAGGGTACTCCGCGAAGCCCCTCGGGGTCAACCGGACCCGCTGCTCCGGCCTCACTCCTCGGCGAGCCGATCGAGCATCTCGCGGGTCGCCTCGGCCCAGGGCCCGTCGGGCTCCGACGCGAGATACTCCTCCAGGACCTCTCGGGCCCGCTCCGGGGTCCCCGCGGCGTGCCAGGCACGGGCGAGGTTGAGGTGGACGGGATCGGGGAGCTCGATTCCCCGTTCCCGGGCCGACTCGAGGACGCGCCGCCAACCCATCGCGGCGCCCTCGAAGTCCCCGAGCTTGAAGCGGCAGACCGCCAGGTGGTCGCGCGCCTCGAGGTTCGCGGGATCGAGCTCCAGCGCGGAGGAAAACCCCGTCTCGGCGGCCTCCAGATCCCCCGCCGCGAACGCTTCCGAGGCTGCGTCGACGCGTTTCACGGCCTCCTCGGCGAGGAGGTCCGCGCCGAAGCCGAGCCCCTCGTCGTCGAGCCCCAGCTCCCGCGCCGCGCGGTAGGCCTCGATCGCCTCGTCCCGCCGCCCCTTCAGAAGGAGGAAGGTTCCCCGCCGCTGCTGGAGGGTCGCGATCGCATCGTCGCTGCCCCGCCCCTCCTCACGCAGCTCTTCGTAGAGCGGGATCGCCCCGTCGAAGTCGAGCAGAGCCGCGCGCGCGTCGGCCTCGAGCTCCCGGGCATCGGGATCGTCCGGAGCGAGCTGCCGCGCGAGCAGCGCGTGGGCCAGGGCCTGGTCGGCGGCCTCGTTCGTGAGGGCCTCCCGGCCGACGAGGAGGTGCGCCTGGAGCAGCGGGTGCTCCAGGAACGGCAGGTCCGGATCGAGTTCCCGCGCGGTCTCGAGCGCGGTCAGGCCCTCACGCGCGCCCCCCGGGGTGCGCAACAGCACCCAGCCGCGAGCCCGCTCCAGTTCGGCCCCGCGCCCGACCTCGGCGTAGGCATCTCGCAGGGCCTCGCGCGCCGCGTCGAGCCGATCGAGCGAAGCGAGGATCTCGACCTCGGTCGCGAGCACGCGCGGGTCCGGCCTCTCGCTCTCCTGCTTCGCCGCCTCGATCTCGCGCAGCGCCCCCACCCCGTCGCCCTCGAGCAGCGCCGCCCGGGCCCGAAGGAGATCCCCTTCGGCCCCGAGGCTGTCCCCGACCGAATCGAGCAGGGTCCAGGCGGCGTCGGGCAGCCCGGCGGCGAGGGCGCGTCGGATGTCGGCCACGCGCGGATCCACCGCGGTGCCGGCTCCCGCCGCCGCGACGCCGGCCGCCGTCGACTGGATCGGCTCGCTTCCCCCACAGCCCGAGGCCAGCGCGAACGTGGCCAGGGCGGCGAGTCCGGGGGCGGTGCGGGAGCGGAGGCGTTGCATGTTCGAGTTCCCCAGTCGGATGGGTGGGCGAGGAGTCTACTGCCCCGACCGGATCCGGCTACCATGCCCGCGCGGCGCGGGGACGAATCCCATGCCGATCCGCGCACCGATCCCATCCTCACCGTGACCGACACCGTCCGCTTCGTCACCTTCGGCTGCAAGGCCAACCAGTACGACACGCAGGTCCTGCGCGAGGCGCTGCTGCGGCGCGGGTGGCGCGAGAGCGCGGCCGGCGACGCGAGCGACCTCGTGGTCGTGAACACCTGCACGGTCACGGCCGAGGCCGGCCGCAAGGCACGCCAGCTCGCGCGCCGGCTCGCGCGCGAGAACCCGCGGGTCCGGATCGCGATGACGGGATGCCTCGCGGAGAGCGAGGCCGACGTGCTGCGCACCCTCCCGAACGTCGAGTGGGTCCTCGGCAACGGCGATGCGAAGTTGCCCGTGCACTTCCTGCGCCAGCTCGGTCACGAACTCGACCCCGAGGAGCTCGGGATTCCGTCCGGGATTACCGCCTTCCAGGGGCACAGGCGCGCGTTCCTCAAGATCCAGGACGGGTGCGACATGGCCTGCGCGTTCTGCATCATCCCGAGCGTGCGGGGAAAGAGCCGATCGCGTCCAATCGGCGAATTGGAGGCCGAAGTCGGGCGTTTGCTCCAGAGCGGGCACCGTGAGATCGTGCTCTGCGGAATCCACATCGGACACTTCGGCCGGGACCGCGGGGTCGACCTCGGAGATCTCTTGCGCGCGCTCGCGAGCGTCGAGGCACGGGACGACACCGGAGTTCCGATCGACTGGCGCCTGCGACTCGGTTCGATCGAGGCGACCGAGGTGGACGCCTCCGTGCTCGACGCGATGGCCGCCCATCCGCGACGCATCGCTCCGCACCTGCACATGCCGATGCAGGCGGGCGACGATCGGCTGCTCGCACGGATGAACCGTTGGTACACGGCCGAGACCTACCTCGCCGCCTGCGATCGCATCCGGTCGGTGCTCGATCGGCCCGCCTTCACCGCCGACATCCTCGTGGGCTTTCCGGGGGAGGACGACGCGGCCTTCGAGAACACGCTCGAAGCGGCTCGCCTGGCCGGGTTCAGCCGCATCCACGTATTCCCGTTCTCCCCGCGGCCCGGAACCGCGGCGGCGGAGCCCGCGGCGATCGGTCCTCCGGTGGACCCCCGCCTGGCGCGGGAACGGCGTGCGCGGCTGTCCGAACTCGCCCACGAGTTGACGGCCGACTTCCGGCGCTCGCTCGATGGAGCAACCGACACGCTGGCCCTGGAAGGGACCGCGGGGCTCTCCGGGCGCTACCAGCGCGTCGAGGTCCCGCTCGAAGCGCTCCCCGCCCGCCTCCCCGCCCATGGTGCCCTCCTCGATGTCCGCCTCCGCGCCGTGGAGACGGACCCAGGAGAGGTCGCCCTCGAGGGCCTCCCCCTGGCCGACCCCGTGCCCGCCCCATAAAAGG
>DRLC01000277.1 GCA_011053145.1 Planctomycetota bacterium
GCGCACTTCGAAGACAGCGCGCTCAGGCGCGAACTTGCGCGCGCCGCACGCGCCCTCGACGACGGCCGGACCGACGTCGCGGGCAAGGCGATCGAAGGCGCCCTCGAACGCGACCCCGGTTCGATCGACGCCTGGGAGCTTCGCGCCCGCTGGGCGCGCTCCGTCGGAGACCAGGACCGTGAGGTGCGCTCACTCCACCGCGCCCTCGAACTCGCGCGCTCCCAGGACCTCGATGGGATCCGAGATCGGGAAGCCGCGATCGTGGACGCTGACCCGATTGCGCGGGACCTCTTCGGTCTCCGCGAGCGCTTCGCTCCCAAGCTGCGCGAGGTGGCGGCCCGCTACGAGAAAGACGGCTGGCCCCATGCCGCGATCGCGGTGCACAAGGAAATCCTCGCGCTGGACCCGAACAACCATGCGAGCGAAGCCGCGATCGCGCGCCTCGCTTCCGCACCCGACCCGAGCCTTGCGAGCGACGCGCGCGCGGTCGATCTACTCGAAGGCATCTCCGCCGAATGGATCGAGGAACACGACCGCAAGCACGCGACCTGGAAGAAGCGCGCGAAGCTCGAGGGGGAGCACTACGTTACGCAGACGGACGCGGGCTACGAGGTGCTGGTACGCTCCGCGGCCGCGATGGAGCAGATGAACGCGTTCTATCGCGTGTTCTTCCAGTACGGCGTCGAGGAGCATGGCAAGAAGGTGCCGCGCATCGACCTGCGGATCTTCCGCGACTCCGCCGAATACCTCGAGCTCGGCAGCGGCCCCCCCGTGAAGTGGTCCGGTGGGCAATTCACCGGGGATTCCGTCGAGACCTACATCGGACCTGGCGGATTCCAGGAGGTCACGGGGACGCTGTTCCATGAAGCTGCACACCAGTTCGTTTCGCTCGCAACGAGCGCCGCTGGCTGGCTGAACGAGGGTCTTGCCTCCTTCTTCGAAGGGAGCCGTCTACTCGCGAACGGCACCGTGATCACCAACCTGCCCGCCGACCATCGCCTCTTCCCGCTCGCGGAGCGCATGGAGAAGGGCTGGATGCGCAGCGCCGACGACGGCATCACGGCCGACCCCGACGTCGTTCCGCCGACTGCCCCCACGTTCCGCATCGTGCTCGAGAACGACTATGACTGGGGACCGGCGTGGTACGCACCGACCTGGGGCGTCGTCTACTTCCTATACAACTACCAGGATCCGACCGATGGGCGCTTCGTCTACCGCGGCGCGTTCCGCGAGTACATCGATCGCTCGGGCGGCCTGACCGGTGACGCGGCGGTCAAGACCTTCGAGGAGATCGTGCTCGGCCAACCCGAGGCGCCGACGCGAGGCGTGGAGTTCCCCGCGGACGCTTCCGCGCTACCCACGACGGTGGACGACCTCTCCGCCCTCTGGAAGGAGTGGATCCTGGCGCTGCGTGACCGCGAGAACGGGAGCCGGAAAGCGGACACTCCGTGGGCCCGATGGGCGCAGTACGCCATCCTCCGGGGGGACACCGAAGCCGCGCGGGAGTTCTTCGAAAAGGGGATCGACGAGACCCCCGACTCTCCGGAGCTCCTCCTGTCCTTCGGAAGATTCCTCATCGAGCAAGACGGGGGCGTGGATCGCGGAGTCAGGCTCCTACGCCTCGCCGCACGAGCGTTCGAAAAGCAGCCGGAGAGTGAAGAGATCGCCAAGCGACTGTCCGAAGTGCACAAGCTCCTCGATCGAAACGACCCGGAGCGCAAGCGCCTCGCGCGCATCCACGCGGAGATCCTGCGCGCCGTGACCGGGATCGCCCAGCGCTACCTCGACGAGGACCTGAACCGTCAGGCGATGGCCGTGGCATGGCGCTTCGCGCGGGAGTTCGACGACCAGCAGCTCCTGGAAACGTACCGGAAAGCCGTGGCGAGCGAGGGGGAATCGCTCGCACGCTGGCAGCTCGCCTACAACGAGGAGAACCTCGACGGCTGGGCCAGGGCCGGCGTGCGGAACTTCACTCCGTCGGGCCCGTACCTCGATGCGGAGTTCAGCGACGCCACCGGCGCGTTCGACTACCGCTTTCTGACCCTGGACCGCGTCACCTCGGGGGACTTCTCGATCGAGGCCGAGGTCCAGGTCCTCGCCGAACGGGCCACGTTCGCTGGGCTCGTGTTCGGCCGCAAGTCCGCGAGCGACTTCCACGCCTTGATCCTGTTCCCACCCTCCGGAGAAAAGCTCGGATACGCCGACCTCACAACGTTCCACGGCGGCGACTCCTTCGACACATGGCGGCATGAGCCGATCTCGGGGGGAAGCGGTGTCGCCGAGGACACGGCCGGTCCTTGGCACCGCCTCCGGATTGACGTGACCGGCAACACCGCCGACATGTGGGTCGACGGAGAGGAAGTCGCGAGCCAGGACTTCCCGTCCCGCGCGGTGCTCCGCGGCTCCTTCGGCCTCCTGACCGGGGTCGGCCACGCACGCTTCCGACGCGTGCGGTTCCTGGCACGCGACCCGAAGGATCCGGCGTCGGCGATCGAACGCGCGCTACGGCTCTCCGGGAACGCGGCAGGGACGGAGGGGGCTGAAAGCGAGGCGGGCGATCCGGTGGACACGAGCTCGAACGGGAGCTGGGTGGGGCTCCACCCGCCCTTCCCGACGGTCGACCACTGGTTGCGCGGGGAACGCACCAGTTGGCGCGAACGCCGGGGGCACCCCCAGCTCCTCGTGCTCTTCAGCATGGACCAGAACGAGGTCCTCCCCGTGGATGTGTGGCTCGCGTCCCTCGCGAGGGACCACAGCGACGTGGGCCTCGAGGTCCTCGGCGTAATGCACACGTGGGATCGCGATGGTGCGGAAGAGTTCGTGAGGGACTCGCCCTTCCCCGGCGCGATCGCACTGGACGCGCCCGATGGAACCGAGTCCCTCGGCAAGACGTTCCAGGCCTATTCGATCGATCGGTACCAGGTGCCTCGGTTGCTCCTGATCGACGTCGATGGGCGCGTCGCCTGGGAGGGAGCCCCCGGCTTCTCCGCGGGCCAGCCCTGGAGAGGCGAGAAGACCTTCCTCGACACGCCGCTCGAGTCCCTGCTACGCCGCCGGAGGCTCTCGGAACTCGCGGATTGGAAAGAGGCGTGGAAAGAAGCTCGAAACGCGCTGCGGCGGGGAGAGTTCGAAGAGGCCTGGCCGGTGCTGGAGCAGGCGTCCGACTTCGATGCGGAGCTTTTCCCGGACGTAGCGGAGGCACGGCGGATGCGTTCGGATCTCCTGCACCTGTTCGAGTCCTTCGATTCCGTCGCGGGCGAGCTGCTCGAACAGGGGCGTGCTCCTGCGGCGACGGTCATCCTCGAGTGGGCGCGGGCCACGGGCCACGAAGTGACGTCTCCCCTCGTGCGCAAGCTCTCCAAGCATGCCTCGCAGAAGGACTGGGACCGGGCGTTGGCCTTCCTCAAACCCGCGCTGCGCGACATCGCCGCGGGAAAGGACCCGGTGATCAAAGACCGGATCCTCGAGCGCATGGAAGGAATCGGTGGTGCCTTCGCACCCGGCCTCGTCGCCGACCTTCGTGCGGCGAAGGATGACCCCGCACGGACCGCGGACATCTGCCGGACTGCAAGCGGTCGTCCCGCGCGATGGGTCCTCGAAGACCTGCTGCACTGGTAGGACCGGGGGGCAGCTCCCAGGGCAATTGTCAGGGAAAAGAGGGAACCAGATTCGGGTCCTCGACAATCAGGATAGTGGGGAGAGGACACGGTCGGAGCGGGGTCTTGCGCACAGCAAGAGACTCTGCTCTGGGTGACCGCCCTTCCTCCTCCACTTCCCGAACCACTGAGAACCTAAGCCCCCCCAGGGCAAGAAGGAGTCGAACCATGCTTCGTCGAGCTTTCCTCGGACTCGCCCTCGCCGCACTGAGCGCCCCCGCGGTCGCACAGTGTCTCACCGGACCCGACAACCTGACCGGGTCCTGTTGGACGCCCACGACGGCCAACCTCCCGATCTTTCCGGCCACCACGCTGCCCGGCACGGCCATCACCTGGCAGCAGTGCCAGCCCGCGCAGCAGTGCATGCGGATCATGATCAGCGCCCCCCTCGCATCGACGTGCGCACAGTACAAGTCGGCCGTCACTGCGTTCGACTGCAACGGCCAACCCGTCCTCGCCGGTTCCATGCTGATGGATTACACGCGGACCTGGCAGGAGAGCCTCCAGAACCCCCCGAAGAAGTACCAGGTGTACCGCTTCGTCGTGAAGATCGACATGAGCCTCGCAGGAGGCGTGGGCCTCCCGAGCTTCGCCCCCACCTGCGTCCCGACGACGACGGCGTTCTACTACGGGTACATGGACTACGCCTTCGACTGCGCCACGGGTGGGGCCGAGGCCGCCCTGGTCCTCTTCCACAACTGCGACAACTTCATCCATCACCCGCTCTCCAGCACCCCCGGAACCTTCCACCCCGGGACGACTTACGCCCTGGTGGCTCCCTCGACCACCGCGAACCCGTTCCTTGCTGGAGCGGTGATTCCGCCGGGCGGTTCTCTGACCGCGGAGGCCGTACGCAACGTTCCCTCCACGTCGACCGCGACGTGCCAGACGGAGGACATCATCTCTTCGGGGGTCATGGGCTACATCGGCAGTGGCTGCTTCTGTAGCCCCACTCCTGGCGCGATGCCGCCCCAGCTCTCCGCACGCCGCCTCTTCGGCAAGGGTTCTTGCATCAACGCAGCTGGTTTCGGCACCTCGTTCCAGACCTCGAACACGATGCCCAACTTCCCGTGGTTCCACATGATGACGACGGCCATCGGCCGGTGGACGACGACCGCCAACTACCCCGGTCCCGAGGTCGCATGGGTCGATGAGGCCCCGGTCTTCTACCGCGATGGGTGCACGCCCTCCTCGACCGGAACCCCCCAGGCCTACGGGGAGGTCTTCTACGGAGGTTCCACCCTCGGGGGATACACGATCGACCAGGTCGGCGGACCGGTCCTCACGGACAAGTTCACCGACCTCGCCTCGAACACCTCCTGGCAGGTCCCCGGTCCTCCGCCGAACACCTTCATGGGAAACGTGCTCCCGACCCGTCACCTGATCTACGTGAACCTGCCCTAGGTTCGCCCACCCCTCGGCCCCCCGCTTGCGCCGCGGGCGGGGGGCCGGCATGGGGTCCGACCCGCGGCTTCCAACTGGGAAGCCGCCCGAAAGCTTCCGTCTTCCTCGCGCCCGGACCTCACCGTCTCGGGCGCGGCTCGATCGGGCCGCGTTCACGGCATGTGCCGGCCGCACGCGTGCGCCGTGGACGTCCGATCCGGATTCAGGACGCGGGAAGAAAGACCACCGGGGCATCCTCGGCCTCGGTGTTCGCGCCGGCATCCATCCCGTCCGGTCCCACGCTCCAGACGAGGAGACCCCCCTCGACGGATCGCCTGCGGAATCGGTCTCCGAACGGATCCCGGCAGTCGGGAGGGCTCAATCCGGCTTTGCTCGCGGCCAGCAGGCGCAGGAGTCGGAGCTCTGCGATGGAACCGCGGCGCGTCGTGAAGATGGAGGGCGCCGGGCCCCAGAACTTCGCACTGGGGCCGCTGTCGTCCCATGCTTCCTGCTCGCGCTCGAGTCCTTCGAGGAACTCGGGCCAGGGGGTTTCCTCGAGCTCCCGCGTGGATCGCTCACGGGCCTGGAAGTCCGCGAGCACGTCGGCGAAGAACCACCTGGAGGAGAATCCTCGCCTGATCTCAGCCAGCGTGCACAGGGGCCCTAGGAAGTCGGAGGGAAACTGCCCTTCCCCCACCATTCGCTCGAACTCACGCCCTAGGAGGAGCCGTCGGGTCGTCCAGCCCGGACTCGCGACCCGAAAGCCCGCATCGATTCGCGCCAGGCCCGATGCAAGTGTACGCCAGCCCTCGGGCCCCAACTCGATGGGCTGCTCCTCTCGGGTCAGCGCATCGAATCCGAAACCGAGAACCATGCATCCGATCGCCTCGGAGATCAGAGTGGCCTCCCCGTGGGCGAGGTCACGGCCGAAGGAGAAGACGTCCAGGAGGGTCGCTGCAGCC
>DRLC01000278.1 GCA_011053145.1 Planctomycetota bacterium
CTAGGCCTCCGAAGAGCGCTCCGGCGAGCACGAGAGCGCTGAGCACGCGACCGCTCGCTCCCGCGAACCAGAACATCCCGAGGGTGACCGGCACGACGGTCAGCGCGGTGCCGAGGTCGGGCTGGGCCGCGACCAGCACCATCGGGAGGAGCGCCAGGGCACCCGGCAGGAGCCAATCCCGCAGGCTCTCGAGGCGGTTGCGGTAGAGCGAGCGCGCGAGGATCAGGACCAACCCGATCTTCGCGGGCTCCGAGGGTTGCAGGTCGAAGCCGAGCGGGAGCTGGATCCAGCGCCGCGCGTTGTTGCGCTCCTCCCCGATGAGCGGGACGAGCAAGAGCAGCGCCATGCAGACCCCGAAGACGATCCACGCGTTGCGCCGCAGCCAGCGCGGGCGCACGAAGTACCCGAGGAACAGGAACGGCAGCGCCACGACGAGCTTGCGCACATGGCTCGCGAAGACGATGTCGTCGCGTCCGTAGAGCAAGTCCGCGGCCGCCATCCCCTCCACGAAGACCAGGCTCGTCGCGACCATCACCCCCGCGAGGACGACCAGCGCCCAGTCCGTCTGCGCCCAGGGAATGCGCGGATCCAGGATCGAACGCCAGCCCGTGAGCGGCCTCGTCCCCTTCCAGCTCCACACCTGGTTCTTCATCGCCCGATCCCTCCGATCGAACGCGCCGGGACGGTCGAGATGTCGACCCCCTGCTCCGCGAGGTAGGAGATCACCTCCGGCTCGAGCAGGAGTTCGCGCGCGAGGTAGACGGCGCCGTGGGACGAGGTGGCGAGCGTGTCGTGCACGAAGACGACGAACACGACCTTGGGGTCGTCGGCCGGCGCCCATCCCGCGATCCAGGTGTGCTTCGGCACGACCATGCGTCCGTGGAAGAGGCGCTTCGCGGACGCGAGGTCCGCGCTTCCGGTCTTCACGGCGACGGGGAAACCGAGGTGCGCGGCACCGAGCACCTTACCGGTGCGCTGCCAGTCGTCGGAGTTCGCGACCTCGCCCATCGCCCGGCGCACGAACGCGAGGGCATCGCTCGATACGCCGAGGTCGGTGGATCGCCCCAACGGGAGCTCGCGTTCGCCGATCCGCTTCACGAGCCGCAGGTCGTGCAACCTCCCCGTCGCGAGCGCGAGCACCCCGCGCGCGAGCTGCATCGGCGTCAGGTTCACGAGGCCGAGGCCGTTCCCGGCGAGCCGCCGCCCGTGCGCACCGATCCTCCCGTACCGCTCCGGTCGAAGCCCCCCGACGTGCTCGACGAATCCGCCGCGCTCGCGCAACCCGTCGTCCCAGGGCGGCGGCGTGCGCACGCCCGTCGGCACGTCGAAGCCGAAGGTGTGCATCATCGCGCGCAGATCACGCTCCTCGAGCGTCTCCCCGAGCCACGCGAAGTACGAGTTGCACGAGACGACGATCGCGCGCTCCATCGTCACCTCTCCGTGGCCGACGCGGCTGTGGCAGTGCACGTCGACGTAACCCGCTCCCCCGCCGATGTCCGCGCAGAGCACGGGCAGGTTCGGATCGACGTGCACGTCCGAGAGCGCGTAGGTCGCGACGAAGGGCTTCATCACCGAGCCCGGAGGTTGGAAGGTGGGACGCCGGAAGGTGCGGTCGATGATGAGCTTTCGCTGCTCGGGGGCGTCGGGGGCGATGTAGGAAGCCGGAGACGGAACGGAGGCCGCGGCGAGCACGTCCCCATCGACCGAGAGCAGCACCGCCGCGCCGACGGGGTTTCGGTACCAGCCGGGATCGGAGCGCGGATCCTCGAGGCCCGCGCCGGATTCGAGCGCGCGCCGCGCCGCTCGCTGCAGGTCGGTATCCAGGGTCAAGACGACGTCCTCCCCGTCGACCGGCCGGCTGAACTCGGTGTCGTCGCGCCCCTCCCCGAACACGTCCTCGAGCCCGCGGCTCTCGTAGTACCCGTTGCGCCCGGTCAGCTCCTGGTCCCAGTACGCCTCGATCCCGCTCACGCCCTTGACCTCGTCGGTCAGGTAAACGCTCGCCACGAGCCGCCGCAGCTCCTCGCTCTCGGCCTCGGTCTTCTCGGGCAGCGCCTTGAGCTCGCGCAGGCGCCGCGCCGCCGCGAGTTGGCTCAGGACGTCCTCGACACCGATCGAACTCACGCCCCCGATGATCCCGGGCGCGACCCGCGCCTCGTCCCCGGGGACGACCGGGTACTCGCGCTCGCGCGCTTCGCGCGCACGGAACCCGGCGAAGTCCTCCTCGTAGTTCACGAGGAACTGCAGCACCTCGAAGCTCGGCTCCCCCGCGAGCAACGGCCGCAGGCGGCGCCCGTAGTCCTTCAGGAAGAACTCGGCGCGCTCCTCGGCGCGGCCCCGGAGTTCCGCGGGGATCGAGAGCCGCCCGTCGACGAGGTCGGCCGGATCGCTGGCGGCGATCCTCTCGTCGAGCCGCTCGCGCGCGACCTCCTGCACCCGCGCGTCCCATCGGTCCGCAAGGCGGCGCGTGATCTCCCTCGTCTCCTCGGGCGCGGACCAGAGGTTCGATTCCAGGAGCGCCATCACGCGACGCCCGAGCCCCGCGGCCGGGGCGCCGTCGCTCGGCACCTCGGCCTCCCCCGGGAACGCGAGGTCGACGAGGATCCAGTGCTCGGCCCGGCGCGCCTTCGCCACGCGTTCGATCGTCTCGAGGCGCTGCGTCTGGCGCACCTCGTCGCTCAAGCGGTCCGCCGCGAGGCGCTGGGCCGCGAGGTCCGCGCGGTCCGCCTCGAAGCGCTCGGAAAGGCTTGCATAGGCCTCCCGGAAGGAGGGGGACTGGATGGAGAGCACCGCCCGCCCGGGCCGGTCGATCCGTTCCCCGAACAGGTGCGCGAGACCGCCGAGCACCGCCGTCCGCGGCCCGTCCTCGGCCACGCATTCCCGCAGCGTCGGCCCGTCCCCCGAGATCGAACGCTCGACCGCGTCGCCCTCCAAGAAGAGCGAAGCGAGGTGTGCGAGGTAGACCTCCGGACCCGCCTTGCGCGCGGGCCCGAGCCGCAGCTCGGCGAGGAGGCGCGGGAGCGCATACCCGTCCCGCCATCCCGAGAGCCACGAGCGGCGGGTCGAGCGCGCCCATTCCTCGAGGCGTGTGCGATTCCAGCCGAGCTCCCGTGCGATCCAGGAGAGGTCGATGCGTTCCAGCAGGACGTCGGGCTCGAGCCTCCCCGCCTGGAAGCCCGCCGCCTCGGAGAAGAGCTTGGCCGCGGTCGCGTCCTCGACCCAGCGCCGCGTTTCCTCGAGCTCGCCGATCAGAAGCGAGATCGGCGTGCGGTGCGCGAGCAGTTTCTCGTCCCACTCGAGGAACTCGGCCATGCGCCCGAGCCGCTGCATCGTCCCGGAGATCCGGGCGCGCACCTCGTCTTCGAGTTCGACCCCGTCCTCGTCGTAGCCGAGCATGCGTGAGGCGAGCGTGAGGTAGCTCTCGAGGGACTCGCCCTCGCGGGCGATCTTCTCGAGGGCCCTGCGCTCGCGGCGATCGAGCGGCAAGAGCCGGCGCAGGTAGTATCCGACGTCGCGAGCGCGCGAGGCCAGCGAGAGCTCGCGCGCGCGGCGGCGGCGGCCCTCTTCCGCGAGCGGGGCGAGGTCCAGGGAAGCGGTCGAGAGTCCCTCCCCGCGTCCGAAGCCCGCCAGCTCCCGGGGCGAGAGCCGCAGGAGTTCGAGCGCCCAGTCCTCGAGGTGCGCCGCGGCCTCGGGCAGCGGGACCGGCCGGCCCTCGAGGAGCGATCGTGCGTGGGCGACTTCGCCCAGCGGGTGCCCACGCCGAAAGTCCCGGTAGGTGAGGACCAGATGGTGGGTGTCCTTGTCGCGCGCGAGGACGCGGCCGCGCGCATCGAGGATGCGCCCGCGCCGGTACGGCACCTCGCGCCCCGAATGCACGAGGCGCGCGGCCTCCTCGGCCCAGACGCGGTGCTCATGGACCTGGATCTCGAAGAGCCGTCCGAGGACGATCAGGCTCCCGAGGGTGAGGATCACGAGGACGGGAGCGACCCGCTGGGTGGTGCTCGCGCTCATCGCCGACCTCCGCGCAGGGGGCCCATCCCGGGCAGTCGCAGGACGAGTGGAGCGGCGACCAGGGTCACGAGCGCGGTCCCGAGGGCGGCGTGGAACACGCGCGCGCCCCCGATCCCTCCCGCCACCGGCCCGAGTCCCTCCGAGGCGAGCAACGCGGAGCGCGACAGGTCGAAGTAGGAGACGAGCACCGCGGCCGAGACCCCCGCGAGGAGCGCCCGCGCGATGGGCTGGTCGATCTCGACGATCGAACGCAGGCTGCGCGCGACGAAGACCACCGCCCCGTACCCCGCGAGGATCGCGAGGGGGGGATCGCTCGAGAACGCGATCGCCCCGGCGCTGACGATGAGGAGCGCGAGCAGCGCGTCGGAACGATCCAGGCGCGGGTCGAGGGCGAGGAGCAGCACGACACCGAGCTCCGGCGTCCAGTCGGCGAGTTCCGGGGTCGATGCGACCAACCCCTGGAGCGCGAACAGCCACGCGGACCAGACCACGAGCAGGAACCAGGAGGCGGCGCGACTCACGGCATCCCCCCCCCGGCCGGCTCGCGCGTGCGCACGAAGAAACTCCCCACGCTTGCGGGATCGACATCGGGGCGCACGAGGATCTCGCGCTCCTCCCCGGCCCGCGCGTCGAGGGGCAGCTCCGCCTCACCGATCGAGAAACCGGGCGGCAACCCGTCCTCCCCCGAACCGGTGTAAAGGTGCGCATGGGCGCTCCCTCGGCCCTGCTCCCCACCGAGCCCCACGCGCACGACCCAGCGGAAGCGCAGCAACCCGTCGGCTCCCGCTCGCCCCTTCGAGATCAGGCGCCCGAGCACGCGCGGCTCGGCGATCCCATCGATGCGCGCCACCGCGACGACGCGGAAGCCGGGATCGTCGAGCAGCGCCACGTCCGAGGTCCACAGGCCGGCGCGCGAGACGCGGCCGACGAGGTGCGCGCCGATCGAGGTCACCGCCGCCCCCTGCTCGACCCCCAGGCGCCGCCCCGCGCGCACCTTGCGCGTGCGCCGCTCGGGGTGCGGATCCCCGACGTTGATCGGGCGCGCGCGGACCCAGTTCGAATCGAAGAGCACCGCCGCGAACGCGGATGCCTCCTCGAGCCCATCCTCCCGCGGCGCGAGGACGACGACGTGGAACAGACCGTCCTTGTAGTCGATCTCCGGCTCCACGTACGCGTGCCCGTCGACTTCCCGGTAGCGGCCGAGGCGCAGCCCCTCGGAGAGCTCGGGGTAGCGCGAGGCGTCGGCGAAGAGTTCGCGCACGCGCACGAGTCCCCCCCGCACCGCGCGATCGGACGGATAGAAGACCGCCAGCCCGCGCACCGAAGCGCGGCCCGTTCCGTGCTCGCGCGGTCCGGTCCGCACGCCCCCCACCGAGAGGCGCACCGGCTCCCCCTCGGCGCCCGCCCCCTCCCCCTCGCGCTCGGGCTCCTCGATGATCGCGCCGACGCGCAAGCTGGCCGCGGTCACGAGGGTGACGACCGCGAGGTCGGGGGACTCCCCGCGCCGCGCGAGGCGCTCGATCCGTCCCACGTAGGCGTTGCCGAACGCGACCGGCATCCCGGGGCGCACGCCCCGCGGATCGTGGAGGCGCAACAGAAGATGGTCCCAATCCCGGTGCCCGATGACCTCGGCGTGGACCGCGCGACGACCGCGCAGGAGACGCGGCTCGGTGGGCAGCGAACTCGTCGCGAGGTCGCGGAGCAACGCCTCACTCTCCATCGCCTGGGCGTCGGCACCGTCCTGGAGCCGCCTCTCCGCGGCGTGGACCCGGCCGGTGGTGAGGAGCGTGATCGGCGAGGCCAACTCCGCGACCACGCGCAGCGGAGAGGTGACGAGGTCGGTGACCCGACGCGCCGCGGGGACGGGGCGCAGGCTCAGGAACAGGAGAGCCAGCCAGAGCAGGATCCAGGGGAGTCGGGGACGCTTGCGTTGCACGCTCGAAGATCAGGGCATCGCCGGCGCGGCGCGGCGGACGGTCGGGACGGGTGCCGGATGCATCGGACCACGCGGCGCGGCCCGGCGCGAGTCCCGGCCGGTTCGAAAACCGTTCGCTCCATCGACTCCGGATCGCGACGCGCGCGCTCGCGCTTCGTCCCAGGAGTCCGGCTCGCTTCCCGAGGCGTGCGAGCCCGCGCGCCTCACCCCTCGTCGTCCGACGAGAGGACGCGCGAGAAGATGTCGAGCTTCTCGAGGAACACTCCGGTGCCGCGCGCCACCGCGGTCAACGGATCCTCGGAGACGCGCGCGGGGATGCCGAGGAAGTCGCTGATCGCCTCTCCGATTCCGTACAGCAACGCTCCCCCGCCGACGATCACGCAGCCCGAGTC
>DRLC01000279.1 GCA_011053145.1 Planctomycetota bacterium
GAACCCGAAGCCGGCCGCGCCCGCCGAGGCTCCGAAGGAGAGTGCCGGGGCAGTCAGCGACGAGGTCAAGCCCGCAAAGAAGCCGGCCGCCGCGAAGGCATAACCCGACCGAGACCCTCGAACCGATCGACCCGAGGTGAACGGGGCGGGTGTGGCAGCGCTGCCACGCCCGCCTCGTCGGCGTTCCTCGAACCCAGGCGTGCCGATCGCGCCCCCAACCGCCATGACCCATCCCACGGCCAGCCCCACGAGCGAGCGGACCGCCGCCGCGATCCGCCGCCAGTTCATCGACTTCTTCGTGGAGCGAGGACATCGCGAGGTGCCCTCGGCACCGGTCTTCCCGAAGGACGATCCGACCCTGCTCTTCACGAACGCGGGGATGAACCAGTTCAAGGACGTGTTCCTCGGGAGTGGCTCGCGCGACTACGTCCGCGCCGTGGACACGCAAAAGTGCATCCGCGTTTCCGGCAAGCACAACGACCTCGAGGAGGTAGGCGTGGACACCTACCACCACACCTTCTTCGAGATGCTCGGGAACTGGTCCTTCGGGGACTACTTCAAGGAGGATGCGATCCTCTGGGCCTGGGAACTGTTCACGAAGGTCTGGGGGCTCGACAAGGATCGCCTCTGGGTCACGGTCTTCGCGGGCGACGCGGAGGACGGCCTCGACGCGGATGAAGAAGCCGAACGGATCTGGCTCGAAAAGACCGACATCGATCCGACGCACGTCCTGCGCTTTGGCAAGAAGGACAACTTCTGGGAGATGGGCGAGACCGGTCCCTGCGGCCCTTGTTGCGAGATCCACATCGACCGGGGCGGGGAGGGGGCCCCGGACGTCGGCGCCGACCCCGCGCTCGGCGTGAACGCCGGAAACGAGCGCTTCATCGAGCTGTGGAACCTCGTCTTCATGCAGTACCAGCGCATGGACGACCGTTCGCTCGGGAAGCTCCCGGCCTGCCACGTGGACACCGGGATGGGCTTCGAGCGCATCGTGTCGGTGCTGCAGGGCAAGTCGTCCAACTACGACACCGACGTGTTCCGGCCGATCTTCGATGCGATCGAAGGGGCGTCGGGCAAGCGCTATGGGGACGACGAGCGCACCGACATCGCGTTCCGTGTCGTCGCGGACCACGTGCGCGCGGTCTCGGCGGCCTTCGCGGACGGTGCACTTCCGAGCAATGCGGGGCGCGGGTACGTGCTGCGCCGGCTCCTGCGGCGCGCGTCGCGCTATGTGCGCCAGGACCTCGGCATCGAAGATCCGTTCCTCCACCGCATCGTGCCGGCGGTCTCGGCGACGCTGGGCGAGGCCTCCGGCGAGATCCGCGAGCGCGAGGAGCACATCCGCGTGCTCGTGCGCGCGGAGGAGGAAGCCTTCGGGAAGACGCTCGGACGTGGCCTGGTGCACTTTGGCGAACTCGCCGGGGCGGTGGAAGCGGCCGGAAACAAGGTCATCCCCGGGACGGAGGCCTTCGACCTGTACGCGACCTTCGGTTTCCCGCGCGACCTCGTGGACCTGATGGCCCGGGAGCGTGGACTCAAGGTGGACGAAGAGGGCTGGGAACGCGCCCGCGCACGCCACCAGGAGGCGAGCCGGAGCGAGGGGGCGTTTCGGCAGATCCTGAGCGCCGACGAGACCGAGGGCCTTCCCGCGACGCGCACCACCTTCCACGAGGAAGGCGAGGGGTCCGTCCGGCTGCAATCCCGCGTGCTGCTCTGGGCGGAGCGCGAGGGCGAGGAGGGCCGCGACGTGCTCGTGCTCGAGGCGACACCGTTCTATGCGGAGAGCGGCGGCCAGGTGGGGGACAAGGGGCGCATCTCGAGCGCGGACGGATCCTTCGAGTTCCGTGTCCACGACACCCAGAAGGCCGGCGGCGTGATCGTCCACATCGGCAGTTCGCAGGGGCGTGTCGAGGTGGGCGCCGAGGTGCTCGCCGAGGTGGACGAAGCGCTGCGGGCGGCGACGCGCCGGCACCACACCGCGACCCACCTCCTGCACCGAGCGTTGCGCGAGGTGCTCGGGGACCACGTGACACAGCAGGGTTCCTATGTGGGCCCCGACCGACTGCGCTTCGACCTCTCGCACCCCCGGGGAATCACGCAGGAAGAACTCGAGGAGATCGAGCGCCGTGTCAATGCGGCGGTGATACGGGATGCCGCGGTCCGGACGACGGTCGAGGACCTCGAGGCCGCGAAGGAGCGTGGGGTCATGGCGCTCTTCGGGGAGAAGTACGGTGACCGCGTGCGCGTGGTCGACGTCGGCGGGTGGTCCACCGAGCTCTGCGGCGGAACCCACGTGGGCGCCGCCGGGGAGATCGGCCCCTTCCTGATCCAGTCCGAGACCGCGATCCAGGCCGGGGTGCGGCGGATCGAAGCCGTGGCGGGGGAGCTCGCCGTGGCCGAGATGCAGCGCCTCCGCCGGAACTTGACCGGCGTGGCCCGGGCCCTGAAGTCGTCCGCGGGCGAAGTCCTCTCGCGGGTGGAGGACCTTCAAAAGAGGTTGAAGGCGGCGCGCAAGGCCGAGGAAAAGACCTCCGCGGCGGGCGTGGACGCTGCCTTCGATGCGGCCCGCGGGGCGCTCACCGAAGAGGACGGAGTCCTCGTCGGGGCCCTCGATGTCCCGCTCGACGGCAAGGGCCTGCGCGAGCTCGCCTCCCGCCTGAAGGGCTTCGCGCCCGACCTCGCCGTCGTGCTCGTCGGGACGGCCGGCGACAAGGTCCCCTGGATCGGGCTCTGCCAAGGGGCTGCGCTCGAGAAGGGTCTGGATGCCCGCCAGGTCCCGGCTTTCGTGCGCGGGCACATCGGCGGCGGTGGGGGCGGGAAGAGTGAACTCTCCCAGGGGCAGGGGGTGCGGTCCGAGGGGCGGGCGGCGCTGCTCGAGGCCCTCGCCGCCGAGCCGCTTTCGGCCTTCCGCGGCTGAGGGGCCTCGCGGGGGGGGAGACGGTGCGATTCCTTCTTCCGGAATGCGGCTCCCGACGCGTTGACACCCCAGAGAGCCGGGGCTAGCATCCCGCGCTTGCCCGCTCGGGCTCGAACTCCCCGGCCACCCCTCCTCCCACCAGCCCTCCGCCATGCCCCACCCGAAGCGACGTCAATCGAGGCACCGCCAGGGGATCCGTCGTTCCCACCTGGCGACCAAGCCCTACCTTCCGAACCACTGCTCTCGCTGTGGCGCCCCGGTCAAGACCCACCGCGTGTGCGAGAACTGCGGTTACTACGGGTTCTCGAAGGGCAGCGACAAGAAGGGTGAGCAGGTCCTTCCGCGCGAGGAGTTCTAGGTCCCCCGGCCGCTGAGAGGTGGCACTGTCCGCCAGATCGGGGGAGCGCGCGCTTCATCCGTTTCCGGCCGCATCCGCCCGTGGACGCCGCTGGGAAGGCGGCCGATCGCGAAGCCTGATGCGCGTCCCCCTGAACAAGCCGGGTTGCTAAGGAGTCGGCGCCATGCCCCAAACCCGAATCGCCCTCGATGCCATGGGCGGAGACGACGCCCCTGGAGCGATCCTCGGCGGTGCCCTGCGCGCGGTCTCCGCGGGGATGGATGCCGCGCGGATCCTCCTCGTCGGTGATGCCGGTCGGATCGAGTCGTTCCTCGGCGAGCACGGCGGCAATCCGGGGTTCGAGATCTTGCCCGCGAGCCAGGTCATCGAGATGGGGGACTCCCCGGCCCAGGCGCTGCGCGCGAAGCCCGATGCATCCATTGCGGTCGCTGTCCGGGCGATCCGTGAGGGCCAGGCGGGTTCGCTCGTCAGCATGGGGAACACCGGAGCCTGCGTGGGGGCCTCGACCCTGGGCCTCGGAACGCTCCAGGGAGTGCGACGTCCCGGCATCGCGGTCACGCTCGAACTCACGGGCAAGCCCCTGACGCTGCTCGACATGGGCGCGAACATCGCTCCGAAGCCCGATCACCTCGTGCAGTACGCGGCGATGGGGTCGGTTTACTCGCGGGAGTGCCTCGAGGTTGCCGCTCCGCGGGTGGGTCTGCTCAATGTCGGGGAAGAGGCCGGGAAGGGCACGCAACTGCTGAAGGAAGCCTACCCGCTGCTCGAGGCCTCCGGACTCGAGTTCGTCGGCAACGTCGAGGGCTCGGATCTGTTCCATGAGGCGTGCGACGTGGTCGTGACCGACGGATTCACCGGGAACGTGGTGCTGAAACTGCTCGAGCACTTCGCCGGGTTCATGCTCGGGATGATGCTGCGCGAGTTGGACTCCCACCAGGCCCTCGGATGGGGCCGGGAGGCCCTCGGGCACATCCGGCGCAGCATCGACTACTCCACCTACGGGGGAGCCCTCCTGCTCGGGGTGAACGGGGTCGTCGTGATCGGTCACGGGCGCTCCGACGAGTCCGCGGTGGCCAATGCGCTGGAGCTCGCCGCCCGCGCCCTCGACACCGAGGTGAACCGATTCATCGAGCGGGGGTTGGCCACCGGCTGAGATGCGCTGGGCTTCGAGCCCCGGGCGGAAAAGTGCTCCCCCGGGGGTGATTTTGAGCCGCTACCCGGATGCTGCGCGCGATTTGGGCGGTCCCGATTGCCAGAATCCGAACATCGAACACTAGGCTCATGGGGCCGCGCGCGAGCGACGCGCTCGCTTCGGAGCCGGCTGGGCACGCGCGACCAACGAACGACCAAGAACTCTGGGGGACAGCAAGCAGGTATGGCATCAAGGATCCGTGTAGGCATCGCCGGGACCGGTTCGTACGTCCCGGAGCGCGCCGTCCCCAACGCGTACTTCGAGGGGTTCCTCGATACCTCCGACGAATGGATCGTGCAGCGGACCGGGATCCGCGAGCGCCGCTTCGCAGCCGAGGATGAGGCCACCTCCGACCTCTGCGTGCATGCGGCCAACCGGGCTCTCGAGGACGCCGGGATCGGCCCTGAGGACCTCGACCTGATCGTCGTCGGGACGCTGACCCCCGATTACCCACTGCCCTCCGCCGCCTGCCTGATCCAGGATCGGATCGGCGCCAAGCGCGCGGGAGCGTTCGACGTGGCGGCGGCCTGCACGGGATTCATGACGTCGCTCTCCACCGGTGAGGCATTCGTCGCCGCCGGTCGGGCGCGGCGCGTGCTCGTGCTCGGTGCGGAGACCCTTTCGCGCTTCGTGGATTTCGAAGACCGCGGGTCCGCGATCATCTTCGGCGACGGAGCGGGCGCGGCCGTGCTGACCCCCCATGACGAGTGCGGCCAGGGCGAAATCCTCCGGACGACCCTCGGGGCCGACGGGTCGGGATACGACTACATCCACATTTCCGCCGGGGGATCGCGCCACCCTCCGACCGCGCAGACCGTCGAGGAGCGAAAGCACTTCATCCAGATGCGGGGCCGAGAGGTCTTCCGGTTCGCGGTCAGCCACATGAGCGAGATGATCTCGGAAATGCTGGACGGCTACGACCAGGAGGAGCTGACCCTCGTCGTGCCGCACCAGGTCAATCGGCGGATCATCGATGCGGCCCTCGACCGGCTCGGCATGACCGATGAGAAGGTCATGGTGAACATCCACAAGTACGGCAACACCTCCGCGGCCACCGTCCCAGTCGCGCTCGACGAAGCCCACCGCGAGGGCCGCATCGAGAAGGGGAAGCTCGTCGTGATGGTCGCTTTCGGTGCCGGCCTCACCTGGGGTGGTGCGTTGGTGCGCTGGTAGGTCCAAGCGGTTCGAACCAGGAGTGAGCGAGATCATGGAAGTCAACGCGAACCAGGCCGACCAGCCGGCCGCCGAAGGAGTCTTGCTTCCCGGCCAGGGTGCCCAACACCCGGGGATGGGTCGCGACTTCGCCGAGGCGCGCGAAACGGCGCGGCGCACCTTCGAGGAAGCGGATCGCATCCTCGGCATCCCGCTGTCCGGCTGGTGTTGGGAAGAGGGCGATCGTGTGCATCGCACCGACATCGCCCAGCCGGGAATCCTGACCACCTCGGTCGCGATCCTGCGCTGCCTGCAGGAAGATGGCCTCGACCTCGGCGCCGCCCCGGTGACCCTCGGTCTCTCGCTCGGTGAGTACACCGCGCTCTGGTGCGCCGGCTCGCTCACCTTCGAGGACGCGCTGCGCCTCGTGCGCCTGCGCGGCGAGGCGATGCAAGAGGCGAGTGAGAAGATCCCCAGCTCGATGACGAGCCTGATGGGGGCCAGCGCGGAGGTGGCGACGGAACTCGCCGAGCTCGGTGCACAGAAGGGGATTTGCGCGGTCGCCAACCTGAACGCGCCGGGACAAGTCGTCGTTTCCGGCGAGATCGCGGCCCTCGAAGTCGTGGAAGCCAAGGCCAAGGACCACGGGGTCAAGCGCGCCATCCGCCTGACGGTGGCGGGCGGTTTCCACTCCGAATGCATGCGGCCCGCGGCCGATCGGCTCGCGGCCGCCCTGGACGAGGTCGAGGTGTGCGCTCCCCGCATCCCGTTCCTTTCGAATGTGACCGCGGCCCCGCTCACCGACCCGTCCGAGATCAAGGAGGCACTGGCCCGGCAGGTGTGCTCGCCGGTCCTCTGGGAGAAGAGCATGGCCTGGTGCTTGGAGCACGGGATCGACCGCTTCCTTGAGCCCGGCCCCGGCCAGGTGCTCGCCGGGCTGGCGCGTCGCATTGCCAAGTCCACCTCGTCCCGCGTCCACGTCCGAGGGGTCTGCGACCCGGCGGACCTCGGGACCCCTGCCGGTGGTTGCAATCCGGCCCCGACCTCCGGACGATAGCTGCGCTCCAAGCCCCCTCCCGAGCCCTGCCCCGCATTGCGCGGGTCTCTGCCCACGGCTATCCTGCCGCAGAACGAAACCGTGTCCGCAACACCTGAATCCACCGATCCCACGTCCCAGCCCGCGCCCGGCTCGGAGCCCTCCGGCGGGCGCTTCCTGGAGGGCCGGGTTGCGCTCGTCACCGGTGCGTCCCGAGGCATCGGACGCGCGATCGCCGAGCGCCTCGCCGAGCGTGGCGCGCGTGTCGCCTGCATCGCGACCCGAGCGGAGAATTGCGCCGCGACGGTGGAAGCCTGCGGCGATGGGGCCCGCGCATTCGGAGTCGACGTCTCGGATACCGATGAGGTCGCTGCCGTCGTCAAAGCGGTCCAGGAAAACCTCGGCGGGCTCGACATCCTGGTGAACAACGCCGGTGTGACACGCGATCAGATCCTGCTCCGGATGAGTGAGGAAGACTTCGACCGCGTCGTCGCCGTGAACCTGAAGGGTTCGTGGAACTTCATTCGCGCCGCTGCCCGGCCGCTGATGAAGTCGCGGGGACGGATCGTGAACGTTTCCTCCGTGGTCGGTCTGACCGGAAACGCCGGACAGGCGAACTATGCAGCGAGCAAGGCGGGCGTGATCGGGCTGACCAAATCAGTCGCGAAGGAGCTCGCCTCGCGCGGCGTTTGTGTGAACGCCGTGGCCCCCGGTTTCATCGAGACCGACATGACCGCCGACCTGCCCGAGGCGGCGGCGGCGGAACTGGCAGCCAGTATCCCCCTGAAACGAATCGGAACACCCGCGGAGGTGGCCCACGTCGTCGACTACCTCGTCAGCCCAGGCGGTGCCTATGTCACCGGGCAGACGATCGTCGTGGACGGAGGCCTGAGCCTCTAACGGAATGACCCCTGTGTGCGCCGCGCCGAGCGCGCGGTCCCCTAACCAAGCGATCCAAAGCCTGCGATGACCAATCCCTCGATCGAAGAGCGCGTTACCCGCATCGTCTGCAACCAGATGGGCACCTCCCCCGACAAGGTCACCAAGGACACTTCCTTCGTGAACGACCTCGGTGCGGACTCTCTCGACACCGTCGAACTCGTGATGGAATTCGAAGACGAATTCGAGATCTCCATCCCGGACGAGGATGCGGAGAAGATTCAGACCGTCGGCAACGCCGTCGATTACATCGCTTCCAAGTCCTAGGGATCTGGGGCGGTCCAGGCTCGCTCCGGGCCGTCCCGCTCCGGCGGGGGACCGCACTCCCCCGAAGCGCGTGAGCGCTCCGGGCCCCTCGGTTCCTGCGTTCCGGCGGTGCCCCCCCGCTTTCCACTCCCCAAGCTCCACTCCGTACTCCCCATCGAGGTTCCATGCGACGCGTCGTGATCACTGGCCTGGGCACCGTCAATGCGCTCGGGCCCGACGTGAAGACGTCCTGGCCCCGCATGCTCGCGGGCGAGAACGGGGTCGGTCCCATCACCAAGATGGAGGCCGAGGATCTTCCCGTTCGCATCTCCGCCGAAGCCGCGTGGGACCCTTCCGAGATGTTCTCCCCGCCGGACTTCCGCAAGATGGACTGCTTCACGATGTACGCACTCAAGTGCGCGCAGGAAGCCTTCCTCGATGCGGGGCTGGACCCCCGAGAAGAACCCGAGGAGGTCCGCGAACGCTTCGGCTGCATCATCGGCACCGGGATCGGGGGCATTACGGGGATCGAAGAGCAGCACCTGGTCCTGATGGACCGGGGACCCCGCCGGGTTTCGCCGCACTTCATCCCCCGGATCATGGCGAATGCCGTCAGCGGTCAGGTCGCGATCCGGCACGGGCTGCTCGGGACCGCGTTCACGACCTCCAGCGCCTGCGCCTCCGCGGGGCACGCGATCGCGATGGCGATGCGCGCGATCCGTTCGGACGAAGCGGACCTGGTGGTCACCGGCGGGGCGGAGACGGCGACGACCCGTCTCGCGATCTCCGGATTCGCCTCCGCGAAGGCCCTTTCGCGTCGCAATGACGAACCGGAAAGGGCGTCCAGGCCCTTCGATCGCGACCGCGACGGCTTCGTGATGGGGGAGGGCGCCGGGATCCTGATCTTCGAGGAGCTCGAACGGGCCAAGAGCCGCGGCGCTCGCATCTACGCCGAGGTGAAGGGGTTTGGCTCGACGGACGATGCCTACCACATCACCGCGCCGAAGAGCGACGGTGCCGGACCGGCGCGGGCGTTCCAACTGGCGATGAAGATGGCCGGGATCGCGCCGGAGGACGTGGACTATGTGAATGCCCACGGAACCAGCACCGCCTTCAACGACGCGATCGAAACCACGGCGCTGAAGCGGGTCTTCGGGGATCACGCCTACAAGCTGTGCGTCTCCTCGACGAAATCCATGATCGGTCACCTGCTCGGCGCCTCCTCCGCGGTCGAGCTCGTGGCCACCGCGCTTTCGGTTCACGAGGGGCGCATCCATCCGACCCGCAACCTCGAGACCCCGGACCCGGATCTCGACCTCGACTACACGCCGGGAGAAGCGCGCGAGCTCTCCATTCGCAACGCCCTCTCGAACTCCCTCGGCTTCGGCGGCCACAACGTGTCGATCTGTATCGGCAGGCTCGATTGATCGCCCCCTGCACGCAAGATCGCTCGAAGTCCCAGACGCACCTCCGCGAGAACTCACCATGCACCGACGATTCCAAAAGCTCCTGCACGACTACAAGCGCGACGTCTTTCAGATCGAGCACCATCAGAAAGATGCCGAGAGCATCGCAAGGGAGTGCATGGATCTGTGCGAGGACGTGCTCGCGCAGAAGTACAGCTACCACTTCCACAAGCTCCCGGATGCGGACCGCGCTGAGATCATCAACATGATCAACAACTACACGCGTGAAGCGATCCTTCCGCCGGTTGTCGAGAAGCTTGTCGAGCGTCAGATGGCCACTGAACGCCGCGTCAAGGCTCTCGAAGCCCTGCTCGAGA
>DRLC01000280.1 GCA_011053145.1 Planctomycetota bacterium
CTCGTCGACGCCACCGATATCGAAGTGCTCAGTGGTCACCCGGTTCCCGACCGGACCCTCTTCGCCTCGCGGCTGATGGAGCTCCTGGGCCTGGTGGCGCTCTTCTCGGCGTTCTTCCTTTGCGGCTCGCTCCTTCTCGCCCCGTTCGGGGCGAGTCCGTGGAGGGTGCTGCTCCTGACGCCGGTCTTCACGGTCCTCGATGCTTGCCTCGCCGTCGGTCTCGTCGCGGGGTTCGTTTCGGGAATCCTGCGCTTGGCCGGCCCCCAGCGCTTCCAACGCGTTCTCTTCTGGACCCAGGTCCTGATCTTTGCGCTCCTGATGTCCAGCGGCATCGTCTTGCCCTGGGTCTTGGGGGCTCTTTCCGGCCTGACGGTGGAAGTCCCGATGGAGCTGGTTCGGTTCCTGCCCCCCCTCTGGACCCTCGGTCCCTGGACGCTCCTCGGGGGGGACTGGAGCACCGCCGCGGCCATCCAGAGCCTTCTTTTGATCGTGGTTCCCGCGCTCGGGTTGCTCCTCACCCTCCGGCTCGCCTCGCGCCACTTCCTGGAGGGGCTTTCGGGCAGTCTGAGCATCGGTCGCGAGCCTCGGCACAGCTGGGGATCGCCCGCGTTCTCCTCCCTGGCCGGGCGTTACAGGCGGAGCCCGGCCGAGATCGCGGCGGGGGACATGGCCCACCGCCTCGCCTGGCGCGAGCCCGCCTATGTGCGCGCCGTGGTTCCGCAGATGGTGCTCTTCCTGCTGATGGCCCTCTCGATCGGGCACCGGGCGCCGGTTTCGGTTGCGGTGGGTGCTGTGTTCGGGTTTTGGCTCATGGTGGCCGCCCTATGCCTCGGCGCGAGCCAGGGGAGTGTGGACGCGAAGGCGGCATGGGTCTTCGGCACGAGTCCCGAACCGGATCCCGGGCGGTTCCTGCGGGGGGGCGCCGTCGGCGTGATCACGGGCTCACTCGGTCCGGCCCTGCTCTTGTCCGCGGTCGCGCTCCCACTCTTCCTCGGGGCGTGGGCCGTTCCGAGGATCGTCCTCGGGGTGGAACTCTTCCTGCTCGCCTTGCTCGCGTTCCTTCCCCACTGGAAGCTCCCGATCCCGTTCACCCAGGAGATCCGTGCGGGAGGCCAGAACGACATCACGAACCTCGGCCTTCTCTTCGCGATGTTGGGAGCGGGGGCGCTGGTATTCGGCGCGGTCGCACTGCTCGGAGCCTGGCCGCCCGGGCTTTGGGCCGCCATCGTGCTGTCGCCCCTGGCGCTTCCGCCTCTCCTGCGGCGGGTCGACCGCTGGCAGCCGACCCGCCGGAGTCTCTGGGAACTCGGGATCAGACGCGCCGGCGCCGCGGGAGACCGCCGGCCACGCGGCCGGTGAACAGGAACGCTCCCTCGATGCGCCAGCCGGGCCGCGGGGCCTCGAAGCCGTCGGCCTGAATCTGCCAGAGGCTCAGGAAGAGGTCGATCGGCCGACCCGGAGCGTCGGTCTCGAGGATGAGGAACCCCTGGCGGGTTCGGTGGTTCTCCAGTCGCCGTACCTTCCGGATCCGCAGCGAGAGCTCCATGCAGCCGCGCGGGTTGGTCTCGTCCGCGACCGGGCACAGCGAGGCCCCCCGCGGCTCTTCGAGGATGAAGGGGTCGCGCACCCCCTCATTGGGACCCAGGTAGGAGACGTCCACGGCGAAGCCGGAGACGCTGATCGCCAGGACGTGCCGCTGCGGGAGGGAGCGCGGCACGCGCCGGGCGTCGGAAAGGAAGGTCGTGATCGCATAGTCGATGCCGAGTTCCTCCGCGCTGGGGTCGTCGGCCTCGGCGGGGACCGGTGGGTTCGCGATCCCGAACAGGACCGCGTCGGACGGTGACTCGGCGAGGGGATGGAGCGATGTGACCGCAACGCGCAGACGACCCGTCGCCTCGTGATGGGGCCAGAGCGTCTGGTGCGTCGCGCCCTCCTCCTGGTCGAGGCGGATCTCCACCCCCGGGGCAACACGGAGGAGGCGGTGGCATCCGCTCGGACCGCGGTAGGGGACGGGCTCGCCCTCCCGCATCACGAGTTCGGCGAGGGCGGCCGGGTCGGCCGAGGGCGGGAAGCCGATGCATTCGAGCAGGAAGTCCACGGGGTCTTCGGAGCATACGGGGAGGATGGCGGCGGAGGGAAGGACCCGAGGGCGCGTCCGGCGCGAGGCGCTTTCCCGATGTGATTCAGTCGTGAGTTGGGATCGGTTAGGATCCCAGCTCAGAGCGGGGAGCAGGCAGCGAGGATCCTTGCGCGACCTCTGGTTCCCCCCATCGAATCGGCTCGTCCGTTCTTCGTCCCACGTCCCCCGGCCGGGGGTGCAATGGTCCCGCGCGGGGCCCCGTGTTCCATGATCGAGAAGACCCTTCTCCGCATCCGATTCCCGTTCGTCTCAGCTCTGCTGCTCCTCCTGGCGGGATGCCAGGGGGTCTCGGATCGCTCCTCGGTCCATGCGCCGCCGGTGCGCCTCGTGCCGGCCGTCGAGCACGCGATTCCAGACCGCGGCTACGACGTGGAGCATTACGAGATCGGGATCGTCTTGCACCCCGAACGCCGCGCCATCGAGGGGCGTTGTCGAGTGTTCTTCACTCCGACCCGTTCGGCTCTCGCGGCCTTGAAGCTCGATCTGCGAGGCCTCGACGTGCGTTCCGTTCTCGACGCCGACGGGGTGCCGCTCCCGTTCACCCATCGGGGCGACACGCTGGAGATCGCCTTCCCAGCCCCGATCCGGGCGGGCACGCCCTCCGAGGTGACGGTGAGCTACGGTGGACCCCCGGTGACCGGTCTGTGGTTCTCAGGACACCGTGCCGATGGATCCGGGCCGACCCAGGTGTTCACCCAGGGCGAGGCGGAGCACAACCGTGGGTGGTTCCCCTGTTTCGACCACCCCTCCGATCGAGCGACCTCCGAAATCCTGGTCACGATGCCCGAGAACTGGGTTGCCGTCTGCGCCGGCGTGCGCGTCTCCGAGGCGGTTTCGGACGGCCTGCGCACGGAGCGTTGGAGCATGACGATCCCGC
>DRLC01000281.1 GCA_011053145.1 Planctomycetota bacterium
AGGGATCCAGTGGATCCCTTGAAAGGGGATCCCCCCTGACGGGTCGACGAGGACGGCAGGAATCGCAAAGTGCCGTCAGGGGACGAGAGACCGCCGAAGGCGGTCGATTGCGAAGTCTGGGGTGCAGGCTCATGAAGAATCCGGGTCAGTCCCGATAGACGTACTCGGGCGCGGACGGATCGAGGTAGAGCGTGCGCAGGATCGGCACGCGCTCCATCTGGCGTTCGATCAGCGCGATCTCCGCCGGATCGAGTTCGGTGCGCCAGCGCTCGTCGCGGCGGATCTCGTTCGAGCCCGCGAGATAGCTCGAGGCCGAGGCGTGGACGAGGTGGTGAACGCGGTCGGAAGGTTCGAGCTGGCGGGGCTCGAAGTCGAGTTCCAACCAGTTCATCAGCTCGCGGATGCGGCCCTCGGGATCGGCGCACAGGGCCTCGTAGCTCGTTCGGAAGGTGCGTGCTCGCTCCTTGTCGGCGAAGCGGTCGAGGCGCTTCACCCACTTCGCGTGGCGCTCGGCCGCGTGCGCGACGTCGTGGCCGGCACGCTTCGCCGCCGCCATGACGCCGCGGGAATCGCGGAGCTGGAACACGAAGCCCACGAGCCGCGCGGCCTCTCCCCGTTTCCAGGCGCGCCGGGAACGCCAAACCCGCGTCTTCGAAAGGTCCACGATGAGATCCCGCTCCTCGCCGCGTGCGAAGGCGTCCAGGAAGGCGAGGTCATAGCGCCGCCAATCGGTCGCGTAGGAACGGAAGAGCTCGGCGTAGCGCGACCAGAACGGGCACGCCCCGAGTGCCTCGCCGCAACTGCACGCGAACCCGCGCTCGATCGCGTCCCCCATGCGAAGGACTTCCCCGAGGCAGATCGCCCGGCTGTGCATCGCGAGCATCCGGCCGAGCAGGGTCGACCCGCAGTGGGCGGTGCCGGTGAGAAGGAGCGCGCGAAAGCGTCCGGAGTCGGGGGCGTAGGACACGGGGAGGGGCGCGGCGGCGGGACCGCGGCGCGCCATCGTTCCCGCGCTGCGCTCCCAATGCAATGGAAGGATCGCGTTCTAGCATCCTCCTCGGCGGGTCGTCGAGAACGGTGGAAACCCGGGCTAGACTCATGGGCCCCGATGCGCCGCCCCCTCCCCCTGGCTCCCCGCCCCCTCTTCGCCCTCGCACTCGCCCTCGCCGCCCTCTTCGCAGCCTGCGGAGGAACCGAGGAGGAGCCGCCCGTCGACGCTCCCCCCACGCCCCCCATCCCGTCCTTCGCGTCTTGGCCCCAGCCCATCCACGTGGTGGTCTTCCTGATCGATACGCTGCGGGCGGACCGGCTCTCGCTCTACGGCTACGGGCGCGCCACGTCGCCGAACCTCGAGGCCCTCGCCGCCGAGAGCGTCGTGTTCGAGGACGCGATCGCCCCTTCCCCGTGGACCCTGCCGTCGGTCACCTCCCTGATGCTCTCCGAGTTCGTCGGCCGGCACGGCGTCGTCAAGGACGGCGACCGCATCGCCGACGACGCCGTTCCGATCGCGGCCCGGATGCAGGCACTCGGGTATCGCACACGCTCGGTCTTCCGCAATCCCTACGCCGGACCGATGAGCGGACTCGACCGCGGGTTCGAGACGGCCACCCTCGCGAACCGCGTCGTCGGGGCGGCGGACGTCGAGGCCTGCTTCGCGGAAGACGACCCACGGCCGCTCTTCCTCTACCTCCACAACGTCCTCCCCCACGACCCGTATCGTCCCGAGGCGAGCTTCCTCGCTCGCTTCGGCGAGGTGGCCCCCGAGGAGGTCGACGCGATCGCCGAGATCCAAGACGACTACCGCCGCCTGACACGCCACAACCGCCCCGGAATGCGGCCGCCGGGACGCGGCGACACCTCGGACCGCCAAGGCGCGCTGATGGCCGAACTCGCCGAGCGGGTGGACGCGATCAACCTGCTCTATGACGCCGAGGTCGCGCAAGCGGACGCGGAGGTGGGCCGGACCGTCGAGGCCCTGAAGGTGGCCGGGGTCTGGGACGAGACGCTCTTCCTCGTGCTCTCCGATCACGGCGAGGAGATGGGCGAGCACGGCGGCTGGGAGCACGACCAGTCGCTCTACGAAGAGCTCGTGCACGTGCCGCTCGTGATCCACTTTCCGTACGGGATGTACGGCGGAAGACGCTTCGAACGCCCCGTCTCCCTCCTCGACGTCGCCCCGACGATCCTGGACTGCGCAGGACAACCCCCGAGCGAAGGGTTCGGATCCGGTGGAAGCTTACTCATCTGGTTCGCCGCCAACGCCGATCCTGCCGCGGGTCCGTTCGTGATGTCCTGGCGGGTGAATCGCAAGAAGTACTACCGGCCCTTCGACGAGCTGCGCGGGGACGAAAACATCGCGCTGCGCGACGGGAACTGGAAGGGGATCTGGAACGTCGACCGCGGGACCCTCGAGCTCTACGACCTCGCGACCGATCCGGGGGAGACGCTGAACGTCTCGTGGACCGAGCCGGAGCGGAGCCGCCTGTTCCGCGAGACGGCGGTCGAGTGGCGGGAGGAGTTCGGGACGTCGCTCGGCCCGGAGGCGCCCCCTGCCGCGGTGGAACTCGACCAGGCGGACCGCGCGGCGCTGCGCGCCCTCGGCTATGTCGACGAGGGCGGTCACTAGGGACGATGTGCGGCATCGCGGGAGTACTGCGTCTCGGGCCGGGCCCCGAAGGCCGGGGTGAACCCGGTCGCGGAGACCCGCGGCGCGCGGTCGAGACGATGATGGACGCGCTCCGCCATCGGGGGCCCGATGCGGACGGGCTCTTCGAGGACGGGCGGATCGTCCTGGGGCACCGGCGCCTCGCGGTGCTCGATCTCGAGACCGGGGACCAGCCGATGGCGAGCGAAGACGGAGAGCTCGTCGTCGTGTTCAACGGCGAGGTCTTCAACCACCACGCACTGCGCGCCGAATTGCAGGGCCGCGCTCGCTTTCGAACGCGTTCGGACACCGAGGTGTTGCTCCACGCCTATCGCGAGCGTGGTGAGGGTTTTGTCGCCGACCTGCGCGGCTTCTTCGCGCTCGCGCTCTGGGACGCGCACTCCGGACGGCTCCTCCTCGCGCGGGACCGTGTGGGCCAAAAACCGCTCTTCTTCAGCGAGCACGAAGGACTCCTGGTCTTCGCCTCCGAGGTGCGCGCCCTCCTCGCGGGACTCGGTCGCCTCGGCGCCGAGCCGCGCGTGGACCCGGCGGCGGTGGCCGAAGCACTGGCTCTGCGCTACACCGACGGGAAGCGTACGGCGTACCGGGGGATCGAGCGCGTTCTTCCCGGAGAACGCATCGTGTTCGAGAGCGGCCACCGACGGACCGCGCGCATCGCGCACCCCCCCGCGATCTCCGGCGCGGAAACCGAGGTCGACGAGGAGGCGGCCCTCGAAGAGTTCGGCGCGCGCTTCGATGAGGCGGTGCGCCTGCGCTTGGAGGCCGATGTCCCCCTCGGCCTGCTTCTCTCGGGGGGCCTCGACTCGACCGCGGTGCTCGAATCCGCCGCGCGCCAGGGAACCGGGGCGCTGCGCACGTTCACCGTCGCCTTCTCCCGCTCTTCGGAGTCCGAAGGCGCCGCCGCCCGCGCCACCGCCGAGCACTTCGGGACGCGGCACCGCGAGATCCCGCTGTCCGAAGCCCACCTCGTCGACCGCGCCGCGCAGGTGCTCTCGTCCCTCGACGAGCCCTTCGCCGACCCCTCGCTGCTGCCGACGCGGCTCGTCTGCGAGGCCGCGCGCGAGGAGGTCACGGTGGCGCTCACCGGGGACGGCGGCGATGAGCTCCTCGGCGGCTACCGCCGCTACCTCCGCGCATTGGCATGGGCCGCGGGGGAACGCGGACAGGTTCCGAGTGCGACCAAACGCATCTCGCGGAGACTGCGCCTGATCGGCTCGGGGCTCCCGCGCTCGTTCGAGGCGCAGCCGCGTTCCGCCGCGGAGGTTTTCGTGTTCGAGTCCGTGAAGACCCCCGCACCGCTGCGCGCGTTCCTCGCGGGTCCGCTGCTCCAGGACCTCCCCGAGGACGAGGCGCCCGAAGCGCGGATCGCGCGAGAACTGCGGGAGGCCGGCGGGGAGGATCCCGCCTCGCTCCTCGCCGCGATGCTCCTGTTCGACCAGCGCCACGACCTCCCGGGGGAGATGCTCGTGAAGGTGGACCGCGCCTCGATGGCCGCGTCCCTCGAGGTCCGCTCTCCCCTCCTCGACCACGAGCTGATCGCCTTCGCCTCGACCCTACCCGTTTCCCTGAAGGTGGCCGGCGGGCGTGGAAAGGTCCTCCTTCGCCACCACCTGGCGGGCCGCGTCCCCGAGGCTCTCCTCGATCTTCCCAAGAAGGGGTTCGGTACGCCCCTCGGACGCTGGTTCCGCGGCGCGCTCGCACCGCTCGCGTCGGAGCTCCTCGGCGCGAGCCGCCTCGCGGCCGACGGCTACCTCGACGCGCGGGCGCTCGACCGCATCCGCCGCGCCCATGTCTCCCGCAGGCGCAACTTCGGCGAGCTCCTCTGGACGCTGTGCGCGCTCGAGAGCTGGTATCGGACTACCCCTGGGTGACGCCCTCGCCCCCGGCCTCCTTCGGCCACGGGAGGAGCGCAAGGCCCCAGAGCAGAAAGAGGAAAAACGGGGGAAAGATGGCGAGGGCTCCGAACCAGCCCGAGAAGCCGGCCTTCTGGCAGATCCTCCCGGCGGGGATCGCCAACACGAGAGCGGAGACGACACCGAGTGCGAGGTAAACGACCACGAGCTCTCCGGCGCCGGGCAGACCGATTGCGAGTTCCAACATCAAGGCTCCTCTCTTGGAAACGACTGGGGGGAAAACGGGGAAGACGCCCCCGCGGAGAATCCCCAAAGCCTACGAACGCGCGAGGGTCCTTGCGAAGGACAGGATTCTCTCGGCCCTCTGGTCCCAGTCGAAGCGCTCCGCCTCCTCCATCGCGGCTCGGCCGACCGCGCGCGCGCGGTCGGGGTCGGCGAGCGCGGTGCGGATCCCGGCGGCGAGGCCCGCGGCGTCGCAGTCGGGGGCGAGGAACGCCGTTTCCCCGTCCCGCAGAACGCTCGCGTGGGCCGCGGAGGGGGCGGCGACGATCGGGGCGCCGGTCGCCATCGCCTCGAAGAGCTTCAGGGGCGAGGTGTAGCGCTGCGCGGCGGACTCCGGACCGGCGGGGAGGACGATCAGATCGGCCCGGGAGAGCGCGGCGGGAACGTCACGGCTCGCGACCGGGCCGAGGAGGCGCACGCGGGCGGCGAGTTCGGGCGTGGAAGCGACCCGCGCGCGCAGGCGTTCGAAGGCGTCCGCGGGGTGGCCGCCGACGAGCTCGAGGGTGACGCCCTCGGGGGAGAGCCCCACGGCGTCGACGAGGCTGTCCACGCCCTTGTGCGGAAAGAAGCTCCCCGCGTACACGATTCGGGTCCGCACTCCGGAGGGCTTTGCGCGCGCCACCGCTCGAAAGCGCGCGACGTCGACGCCGTCCTCGATCACCGCGAGCGGAACGCGCGGGGAGAAGGCGGAGCGGAGATCGGCCGCGAGCGGCTCGGAGATCGACAGGAGCCCGTCCGCCCCGGCGCACACGCGCGCCTCGCGACCCTCGAGGATCGCGGCCCGGCGCGTCGCTCCGGACTCGCGCGCGACCCGGTGCTCGAGGTTGTGGAACTCCTGCACGAGCGTCTTGGGGTTGCGCGACCCGGCGATGGGGCTCAGAAATCGTCGCGCGCGCAGCAGAAACAGGGCATGGCGCAGGCTCCGGGAAAGGAAGAGGATCGGCTCGCGCGCCGCGACGAGACCCGCGAGGCGCTTGCGAAAGAAGATCCCCGCGGACCGCTTCGAGGCCCCGATCCCCTCGAGCTCGAGTCCCGCCGGGACATCGATCCCGTAGGCCTCCACGACGTGCTCCGCGAGGTCCATCCCCGCCGGAGCGCGTACGAACAGGAGCACCCTGCGTCCGCGCCGCGCCAGGGCCGCCGCGGTGGCGAGCGTCTGGACCCCATTGGCCATCGGCGAGGGCAGGGCTAGGGGGTGCACGAGCACCAGGGTCTCGGGCTCCATGGGATGGGAAGGGTAGCAGGAACGCCGCGGCACCGAGCCCGGCCAAATCGCTCCCCGTTCCTGCTACCCTCCCCCCATGGCCATCCCCCATCCCTACAAGGACCTCGTCTCGAGTCTCGATGAAGATGTCGCCCGCTTCTTCGGCTGGAGCGTCGACGAAGTGCGCGAACGGACGAAGACGTCGCGCGAGGAGCGCAATCGCCGCTGGGTCGAGGCCGACCCGAAAACCGAAGAGGATCGGAACGCCCTCTACTCCTCCCTCGGTGAACTGGACCTCCTGAAATACGCGGCCTGGCACCAGGACGACGAGGAGAAGATGGCGATCCACGATCGCGCGGTCGCCGAGGCCCGCAAGACCGGCGGTGTGGTGCTCGACTGTGGAGGCGGCATCGGAGACACGACCCTGGTCTTCGCCGCGAACGGCGTCTACGTGGTGTACGTCGACTTCCCGGGCGTTTGCTCGGATTTCGCGCGCAGTCGCTGGGAGCGATTCGGATGCCTCGAACGCGTCCGCCCGATGACTCCCGAGGAATTCTGGGAGGCTCCGCCCGAGGGATTCTCCCTGGCCGCGTCCATCGACGTGCTCGAGCACCTGGAGAACCCGGTCGCCCACGCCTCGCGCTACCGTGAACTCCTCACACCCGGCGGTCACCTGTTCGTCACCGCGCACTTCGTGCACAACGCACAGAACCCGGACCACCTGCCCCGGAACAACGCCTACCACCGCGTTTTCGGCGGCGAGCCGAAGACCGCGAAGCGCTGCGTCCTGACGAACCTCGGGTTCACGCGCCGCAAGTGGTTCTGGTACACCCGCGATTGATCTCGCCGTGCTCTCCGGCCTTCTCGTCCTCGTCGCCGTTCTCGCGTTGGTCCGCCCTTGGGGGCCGGGGCACCACCTCGAGTTCGCCCAGCGCGTCTACCGCAATCGCAACCGCACGTTCCCGAAGAGGCTCGCGAACCTCCTGCGCCGGGAGCGCGATGCGTTCCTCTACGGCAACATCGCGGCGGACATCATCAACTTCAAGGGCTTCGGTGGGCACCAGAACCACTGCCACCGCTGGACGATCATCGAGGAGATGCGCGCCCGTGCGACGACCGACGCCGAACATGCGTTCTGCTACGGCTACCTCGCACACCTCGCCGCCGACACGATCGCGCACAACCATTTCGTCCCCTACCACCTCGTTCGATATGCGCGCTCCAAGGGGCTAGGGCACCTGTACTGGGAGATGCGCGCCGATCAGTTCATCCCGGACTCACGCTGGGACGCCGTCTCGAGGCTCAAGCGCCTCCCCGATCTCGACCGGCTGGATGATCTCGTGAACGAAGCGGTGCCGAAGAAGGCGCTCTCGATGCGTGCGAACAAGATCGTGTTCAACCACGTCTTGCTCGTGGCGGAGCGGGACCGCTGGCGGCGCGGCGTACAGCGCCTGCACGGCATGGCCTCGGCGCCGCTCGAGAAGGCATTCCTCGAACGCTTCCGACGCGCGGCGGTCGCGCGCATTCGGCTCGCGTTCAGCGACGCCGGACTCGCGAGCCTCGCCCACATCGACACCACCGGTCGCGCTGCGCAGCGTGCCGCGTGGAGGACGAGAAAGCGCATCCTCCGGCGCCTTGCCTCCTCGGAGAGACGAAGGGCCGAAGCCGAGCAAGCGGCGGCTCGCTACCTCGAGGGGATGGAATCGCCCCCGCCCGGCGGCGGCGCTCCACACTGGTAGCGCATGCTCGAACTCCTCCGCAAGGCCCCCGAGTTTCGCCGCCTATGGATCGCCCAGGTGGTCAGCGAAGCCGGTGATTGGCTGAACCGCATGGCCGTGCTCGCGCTGATCGGCGCGCTCGGCGGCGGCGCACAGATCGGTGCGCTGTTCGGCGTCGAGCTCGTCGTGCGACTCCTACCCACCGCGCTGATGGGGCCGATCGCGGGCCCGATCGCGGACCGAGTCTCCCGCAAGGCGTTGATGATCGCGTCGGATCTCGCCCGCGCCCTGACCGTGCTCGCGCTGCTCTTCGTGCACGACGCCGAGGACCTGCCGCTGCTCTACACCCTGCTCATCGTGCAGATGAGCATCTCGATCTTCTTCCAGGCGGCGCGCTCGGCCTCGATCCCGCGCACGGTGGCAAAGGAAGACCTGCACACCGCGTTCACGCTGACCGCGGCGACCTGGAGCATGATGCTGTCGATCGGCGCCCTCTTCGGGGGCGTGCTCGTGAGCTGGATCGGCCCGGACGGTGTGTTCCTGTGCGACGCTGCGAGCTACGTCACGAGCGCTCTCTTCCTCGCCCGAATCGACCTCGGGCCGGCGCCCCAGCACCCCGACTCCTTCGACTGGAAGCGCATCGCGACCCTCGCCGACATGCGGGACGGCTTCGCCCACGTGCGCTCCCTCGGCCTCGCGTGGACCGTCTTCGCGAAGAGCTTCTGGGGCGGCGCCGGGGGATTCCTCGTCCTGCTCTCGCTCGCGGGGACACTGCGCTTCGGTGGCGCTGCCGGCGAAGCGAGCGCGGCCGCGTTCGGCACCTCGGTCGGCATGCTCTACTTCGCGCGCGGGGTGGGCACCGGGGTCGGACCGGTCCTCGCCCGGCGCTGGTTCGGCAGCACCGACAGCTCCCTGCGCCGCCAGGTGGCCGGCGGGTTCGTCGTGGGAGCCGTGGGCTACCTCCTCTTCGGCCAGGCCCCCAGCCTCCCCCTCGCGGTTCTGGCGGTCTTCTTCGCCCACACCGGGGGAAGCGCGATCTGGGTCGCGTCGACCCTGCTCTGGCAGAAGCATGTCGACGATCGCTTCCGGGGTCGCGTCTATGCCCTCGAGTTCCTCGGCATGACGGTTTCCTTTTCGCTCGGCGGGCTGCTGACCGGTCTCCTCTACGATGCGAGCCGATCGATCACCGCCACGGTCACCCTGGTCTCCCTCGTGGTGCTCGCGTCCGGCCTCCTGTGGGCGCGCCTCGCGAGCCGCGCTTCCCATCCCGCCTGATCCCCCTCCCGCCATGGAACGCCCCGAGATCCCCGCCACCTTCCCGCTCACCTTCGAGCTCTCCACCCGCTGGTGCGAGGAGGACGCGCACGGGATCCTGAACAACGCCGTCTACCTCACGCTGATGGAAGAGGCGCGCTATGCGCAGCTCTCCGCCCACGGCGCCCTCGCGGGCTCGCTCTTCCCCTTCGTGCTCGCCCAGGCAAACGTCCACTTCGTGCGACCCGGCGCCGGGGGCGCACGGGTCCTGGTCGACCTCGCAACCCTCTCGGTCGGCACGACGTCCTTTCGCCAGGCTTATTGCATCCGGGAATGCGAGGGGGGCGAGGTCTGGTGCCGGGCCGAAGCCCTCCTGGTGTGCGTCGACGAAGCGGGGGCGAAGACGCCCGTCCCGCCCCCCCTCCTGGAGGCCCTCGCCGCGAGCCGCGTCGACTGACTCCACCGAAAAGGTGCCAGCCCGAGCCTGGCCGCAGGGACCGTCCCCTCGGATGATGGCCGCCGATGGGAACGAGATCCCCGAACCAGGAGGACGGTGAAACGCGGGTGCCGCGATCCGGCGACGTCACGCTCTTCGCGGGAGCCCCCGCGCGACTCGAGGGCCGGGTCCGCGCATGGGCCGCGGCGGGATCCGTCCCCGAGGGCGCAGCGATCAAGGAGGGCGAGGCGTATCGGGTGGACTCCCTGTTCGTGAAGCTCTTTCGGGACGGAAAGCACCGGTTCTTCCTGCGCCCTTCCAAGGCGCGCCGCGCCGCGCACCTGCACGCAAAGCTCTCCTGGGTCCCGGTCCCCGCCCCGCTCTGCCTGCTCGACCTGCGGCGTGCCCTCCCGAGCGGCGTCCGCGGCGTCCTCGTGACCCGCTTCATCGATGGACAGACCCTGGGAGAAGTGCGCCGCAATCCGGACGCGCTCCTGCGCCTCGCCGAGCTCCTCGCCCGCATGCACGAGCGCGGACTCCACCACGGGGACCTCCACCCGGGCAACTTGATCTGGGATCGCGAGCGCTGGTGGCTGCTCGACCTCGACGGCATCCGTCCCCCCTCCCACCGGCTCCTCGGCAAACGCGCCAGCCTGCGACAGTGGGGACGGCTCCTGCTCAACCTGGACCGGGAAGCGGCGCTGCTCCTGGACCCGTTCCACCACTACGTCTCCCTGCGGCCAAGCCTCGGAGAGGCCGCCCCTCTTTGGAACGAACTCCCCCGCATCGCCGACGAGGTCGAGGCCCGACGGAAAAGGCGCCGCTAAGGGGGGGGAGGACGAGCGGGACACTCTCGGTTGCGGCCCAGCGCGGCTGCCGAATACTCTTGGGACAGAGGAACGATGTGCGACGTCGCGGATTCGGCGTCGCCCCCCCGAGACGCACTCCAAGGACGGCCCATGCATCACCTGGTTGCACGCACCCTGACCTTGACCGCTCTCCTCGGGCTCGCGACGCCGACGCGAGGTGGGACGCTCGAGGAACCGCGTCAGATACCCACCCGGGATGCATTCCAGCAGTTCGTCACCGACCTGCGAGCGAGCGCCGACCGCGGTTTCGATGCCGTGAAGGGTGTGGAATGCATCGGGTACCAAGCCCCGACCTGGGGATTGCGACCCTTGGAGGGCTGCGAGCCGGACTGGGAGGGAACGCGCAACGAGCTGCAGGTGGACGGCCCGAGGACCGAGGGGCGGCTGGTGCTCTGGGAGGCGAGCCTCGATGAGCAGGAGGCGACCGCCGGAGGCTGGGAGCAGGTCGAGGCCGACTACGCCCGCTGCCGGGAGTGGCTGCTCGGGGCGCGCGGGGACTGGGAGCCGACCGATGAGGACTACGACGACGGGTACCAGCGCTGGCGGAAGTGCCGAATCCAAGAGCCGGGGCTGGGCAAGGCCGCTTCCACGATCACCCTGGTCCTGTGCAACTGGCCGCGGAGGCCGACCGGGAGGGTGGGGTTCCATCTGAGGCTCCTCTTCGAAGGCCGGGGGAAGCCCTCTCCCGGAGACGGGTCGGCCTACCGCGCCCTGCGCCGGCAGGCGGAGCCGTCCGTCGGACTGCCGCCGATCGCGGCGGACTTCGACGCGTTCGTGCGCGACCTGGTCGCGGACGCCGCGCACCGGTTCGCCGCCTTCCGCGGAACGCCCGAGCCGATCACGGGACCGACCTATGCACCCGCGGCGGACCTCCACATCCCCGCCGAGCGCTGGCCCGCCGGCCGCCGCCTCGGCACCCACCCCAATCCCGAGGCCACCGTCGACCTGATCGCCGACACGAACGGCGGCGCCACGAGCGAGGCGATGTTCCTCGTCAACGACGTGGAACGACCGAACTACGGCACGGCCGCGGCGCTGGAAGATCGCTTCGACGAGTTGGAGGAACGACTCGGGCGACTGCTCCCCGGCTACGCGCGCGTCCGGATACCCCGGCCAGTCGACGAAGGGACCCCTCCGAGGCAGCGCATGACGCGCTTCTACGGCGTGCGCGAGGACGGGCGACCGGTGGCGCTCACGCTGTCCCTGACCCGCCGTTTCGACAACGAGCGAGCGCAGATCCTCCTCTTCGCGGAGACCCACCACGACCGGGTCGCGGGCGTCGACCTCCGCGCCCGGCTCGCGGCCACCCTGGCGAAAGAACCGCGGCCCCAGCCGCTGACCGACCTGATCAGGATCTTCGGTCCGCCGCTCCCGCCGGAGCTGCGCCCGGGGGAGCTGGTCGCGACCATCGACGACGGCCCCCCGCGGCTCGAGGCGCTGTACGGAGAGCCAGGGCGCGCTTCGGCACGCCTGCGGGTCCTCCGCGACGGCGGCCTCGTGGCCATCGACGTCCCTCGCCCGCCCGTGTCGCTGGCCCGCTATGCCCAGCTCCTGGAAGAGAGCGCTCGCGGGAAGCTCTCGCCCCTGGCGCTGGCCTTCGCCGCCGAGCGGATCGACCCGGATGCGCTGGTCCTGCTCCTCGAACAGCTGATCGCCTCTGCCG
Organism: Planctomycetota bacterium; assembly: GCA_011053145.1. Classification (GTDB taxonomy): domain Bacteria; phylum Planctomycetota; class UBA1135; order UBA1135; genus DRLC01. The sequence continues at coordinate 11,945 of DRLC01000281.1, forward strand.
AGGATGACTTCCAGTCCCTTCCGCCCACCCCCGAGGGCTGGCTAGCGCGCGCGGACGTTCACCAGCGGTTGGCGGTGGTGGTGCCGCTGTGGCGCTCCGCGGAACTTCCCCCGGTGTCGCTCATGAGGCGCTTCCAGAACCTGATCACCGCCGCCCTTTGGCAGGGCTGGTGGATTCGGTCCTGGGTCGGCTACCTAGAGGCGCGCGTCGCCGACGACCCTTCGCTCACGCAATGCACCGTCGAGTTGGTCCGGGTCGATCGCGGGAGGGTGCACGAGCTGAACCTGCGCGTGGAGGCCTTCAGCCGAGCCCATCGCGCGGCGGTCGGAGCGGATCGAGACCGCCTGTGGTACGAGGTGCTTCCGGCCGGCGAGGGAGAGCCGGAGCGCGTCTACCTCTACGCCACGGGCGAGACCTTCGAGGGGCCGAGCCGCAACGGGTTGCCCCACGGAGAGGGCACGCTGATCCGGGCGGACGGCAGCGTGATCCAGGGCGTGTGCTTCCAGGACGGCGTGCGCGACTCGACCGCCGAGTTCGAAGCCATGGCGCGCACACCGGAGCCGTCGTACGTCGACTGGGACCTGCTCGGGGATGCCCTGAGCTTCCCGGACCTCGAGCCGGAACCCCTGCCCGACACCGCCGACCCACTCGATCCACCCGAACCCGAGCCGCGGAACTACGACATCTGCCAGGCCTGCGGCGGACGGGGGCGGACCTACTACGACGTCGAGGAGAGGGAGTACCGCGAGGTCATGGCCTTTGCCGGCACCGAGGCCTGGCGGCAGGGATACACGCACGTGCGGACCTACACCGGTTACACCAGGACCCGAACCGAGAGTCAACCGTGCCGCGTCTGCGGGGGCCTCGGCCGTGTCTACTTCCGTCGCTGAATCGTCCCGGCCCGGGATCGAGGATGCGCCCCCCGGTACGGGAATGCGGAGAGGGGGATCGCCGTCCCCCGCGCTCACTCGGCGCGGTCGGGCAGCTCGCACTCGAGGTGCGAGGCGCAGATGTCGACCATCGCGTCGCGTGAGGAGTTGAAGGCCAGGATGATCGAGCCGGTCTCGGGGGCGAGATCACCGATCAGGTAGAGGCCGGGGATGCTCGTCTCGTAGCCGTCGGTGACGCGCGGGTCCCCGCCTTCGAAGTCGATGCCGACGCTCTGCAGGAACGCCGCCGGGGTAGCGCCGCCGAGGGCGAAGACGATGTGATCGAAGGTTTCGCTGGGGGGCGAGGCACCCGTGAAGCGCACGTGGGGTCGGCCTTCGTCGAGTTCGATCCCTTCGATGTCGCTCGCGCGGAGGATCCTGGCCTGGCCGCGTTCCTCGAGCGCGAAGAGGCTCTCGCGGTTCAGGCTCGTCATGCGTCGGAACTCGCTGCGGCGATAGCTGAGCGTGACCTCGTTGCCGCATTGGACGAGGTACTGCACGTATTCCGAAGCGGAGTCCCCACCGCCGACGACCAGCACGCGCTCCCCCTCGAGGCGCTCCGACGTGACGTCGAAGTGCGTCCGCGCCCGCACCTTCGGCGGGATCTTGTAATCGGGCCGATTCGGCTTGCCGAGAATGCCGATCGCGATCACGCAGACGCGGGTCCGATGCGTGCCCTTCTCGGTGCGGACCAGGAACGTGCCGTCCGCCTGCTTCGCGATGGCCGTCACGGCTTCGCGATAGCGCACCGCGAGTTCGTGGTCGCGGATGGCTCGATCCAGGTAGCTGAGCGTCTCCCCCTTGCTGAGATCGGGAATGCACAGCACGCCGCGACACTGGGCAGCCAGTCCCTTGAAGTTCGCGGTGACCAGCTTCTTCTCCGGGTAGAACTTCCGGATCGACCACGAGTGGGCCTCGCCCTTCTCGAACAACAGGATCTTCGAAGCAGCAATGCCCGCGGCGCGGGCTTCGACGGCGACGGAAATGCCGGCGGGGCCGGCGCCGACGACGAGCAGGTCGAGCAAGGGTTCGGTCATGGGCAAACGCTGGTTGGGGCGGTCGATGTACGCCTGAGGATCGACTCTCGGACCCTTGCGTCTCGGATCCCGAGGGAAAATCGACCGTTTTCGGGTTTCGTGTGGGTGGCCCGGGACACAAAGCTCGTCCACCGATGGCATGGGGAGTTGGCAGGCGTGTGGCCGGCCGAGGGGGCTTCACAGTGGTGAATGCCTCCAGGACCACAGGTCACCGCTCCGGTGGCCGGCAGGCATCGACCGCGAATCGGTCAGGGGGATAGAACCCCCGCGCCGTCCACCGCCTTCGTGAGAGCGAGCCCCGGGCAGGCGTTGGGACCCGCGATGAACTCGAATCCGCA
>DRLC01000282.1 GCA_011053145.1 Planctomycetota bacterium
ACCGGCGCGGTGTCGCCCTTTCGGATCGTCCAGGCCCGGATCTCGATTTCCCCCGCGGTGAAGTAGGTCTGCAGGCCGAGCAGGTCGTAGGTCGAGCGCAAGAGGCGCGGCAGCGCGAGTTCGGCCAACCCGAGTTCCTCCATGAAGAGCGCCCGGTCCTCCTCGTCCATCGAGGCCAGCTCGCACTCCATGTCCGCGCAGAGCGGCATCCAGTTGGCGCCCACCTCCTCGGCGTGCTCGCGCACCGCCTGGGCGAACGGTCCCTCGCCGCCGAAGTCGTCGTCCCCGACGTTCGCGAGATAGAGCATCGGCTTGATCGTGAGCAAGAACATCGGCCGCAGCGCGGCCCGCTCTTCCGGCGTCCACTCCTGGGTGCGCAGTTGCACGCCATCCTCGAGCAGCGCCTTCGCCTTCGCGAAGACCTCGCCCTGGAAGATCGCCTCCTTGTCGCCTGTGCGCGCCTTCTTTGCGACGCGCTCCGCGTTGCGCGACACGGTCTCGAAATCGGCCATCGCGAGCTCGAGTTCGAGGGTTTCGATGTCCCCCTTCGGATCCACGGGCGTCTCGCGCCCGAGGTTCGAGTTCTCGAAGCACTGGACGACCTGCAGCAAGGCTTCGGTCTCCTTGATGTGGCCGAGGAACTTGTTCCCCATGCCCTCGCCACGCGAGGCGCCTTCGGCGAGGCCCGCGATGTCCACGAGCTGCACGCGGGCTGGGACGATCTTGTCCGTCTCGATGAAACGGTGGAGGATCTCGAGCCGTTCGTCCGGAACGTCCACCTCCGCGACGTTGGGTTCCACGGTGCTGAACGCGTACGACGCGCGCTCGGCGCCGGCGCCGGTGGCCGCGTTGAACAGGGAGGTCTTGCCGATGTTCGGGAGACCGACGATTCCGCAGGTGAGGGCCATCGGATCAGCGCGCTGCGATGCAGTCGATCTCGACCGCGACGTCTTTCGGGAGCCGCGAGACCTCGACGCAGGCACGCGCGGGGGGCACGCCCGGGAAGAAGGTGGCGTAAACCTCGTTCACGGCGGCGAAGTCGCCCAGGTCCGTGAGGAACACCGTCATGCGCACGGCTCGATCGAGGGAGGTTCCCGCGGCGGCGAGCACGGCCTGGAGGTTCTCGAGGCACCGGCGCGCCTGATCGGCGGGTCCGCCGGCGATGAGCTCGCCGCTCGTGGGGTCGATCGCGATCTGCCCCGAGCAGAAGACGAGGTCCCCGGCGACGACGGCCTGGCTGTAGGGGCCGATCGCGGCCGGGGCGTCCTGGGTGGAGACGGGTTCTAGGGAGGTCATGTTCGTGTGCGCGGGCCTTGGGACGGCGGAGGATCAGGAGCGCTCCGCGAGATGGCGGGCGACGATGGGAGGAACGAAGGGGGTGATGTCGCCCCCCATGCGCGTGATCTGGCGCACGAGGGTCGAGGTGATGTGGGCGACCTCGGGGGAAGCGGCGAGGAGCACGGTCTCGCAGCCCGGAAGGAGGATTCGATTCGTGGCCGACATCCGTGCCTCGTACTCGAAATCGCTCCCGGAGCGCACGCCGCGCAGGATCCCGTCGCAGCCGAGCTCGCGACAGCCCTCGACCACCAGACCGTCGAGCGCCACGACGTCCGCGCCCGGGGTCCCCGCGAGGGCTTCGGCGAAGAGCTCACGCCGCTCGTCCTTCGGGAGCAGCGCTTCCTTCGTGGGGTGCTCGGCGACCGCGACGGTGACGCGGTCGGCGAACGCGAGGGCCCGGCGGACGAGGTCGAGATGACCGAGGGTGGGCGGGTCGAAGGTGCCGGGGAAGAGCAGGTGGGATCCCATGGGCGCAACATGATAGCGGCCGGGGAGCGCGGGCGATGCGCCGAGACGGCCAAGTCGAACGGGGTGCGGCCTGAAACCGAACGGCAGGCGCCGCGGTCGCTACGGCATGGTCGAGTCGGGGGAAGAGGGGCGGGCCCCTGGCGGGCTCGGGGTGCGTCCCCTCGCCTCCCTCGCCGCACTCCTCGCCCTCGCGACCGAAGCCGGTCTCGGGTTCGGAGCCTCGACCGGCGCGATCTGGATCCCGCCGGCCATGCTCGCGCTGTGGGCGGGGGTGGCCCTCGCGGCCCGGATCGCTCGCCGTCCACTCCCCCGCTGGGTTCCCCTCCTCCTCGTCCTGGCCTTCGCGCGAGCCGCGCGGATCGCGCCGCCGCGGGCCCCTTCCACATCGAGCGGGGCCGAGCGCCGCGCGGAGAGCATCGTCGGGCGGTTCCGGTCCTCGGGGGGGTCGCGAGGTCGCATCGAGGGCCCCGGGACCGAAGCCCTCGCGGGGGTTCTCCTCGAGTTCGTCGCGCCGCCTCCCCCAGAGGGAAGCTGGTGTGCGTTGCTCCCGGGCGAAGAGCCGAAGCCCTGGCCCCGCGGACCGGTCCCCGGACCGGCGCGGCGAGGCGGTTTCGCGGCCGGTTCGGTGCGCGTCCACCCCGACGAACTCGTCGCACCGCTCGATCCCGAGCGCGTGGGTACCTTCGCGCACTGGCGCGAGGCGCTCGCCGAGCGTGCGGATCGGCTCGATTCTCCGCGCGCGAGGGGTCTCCTCCGTGCGCTCCTGCTCGGGGATCGCTCGCGCCTCGAACCCGAACTCCTGGACCTCTTCACCCGGACCGGAACGCGCCATCTCCTGGCCCTCTCGGGTCTCCACGTGGGGCTCCTCGCCGCGGCCCTCCTCGTCCCGCTGACGGGCCTCGTCGGCCGCCTTCTCTCGCGAGCGATCCGGCGCTTCGCCCCCCGCGCCACGGGACGGTCCAGGAGGTTCTCCATCCGCGGCTGTGTCGCGTTGCTCCGCATCGCGGCTCTCGTCGGGTACGTCCTTCTCGTCGGCGCTCACGATCCGGTCACCCGCGCGGCGGCTGCCCTCGTGCTCGCCTGGAGCGCGCCCCTGCTCTCGGACCTCTTCGGCTCCCCACGTCGCCGGGCCGTGGACCCGCTCTCGATCTGGGGCGCGGCGTTGCTCCTGGAACTCTTCGTCTCACCCCGTGGGCTCTCGAATCCCTCGCTGCGGCTTTCCTACCTCGCCACCCTCGGAATCCTGACCGGAGCAGGACCGATCCGCGCCGTCCTGCGACGCGCTCGGGAGGGAGTGTTCCTCGCCTCGCGCGCCGATCGCGGCCTCGCTGCAATCCTCCCCCATTCCTCCGCTGTGCGATTCGTGCGCGTCGTCTCCGGGCGGATCGCACGCGCGGCATCGCTCGCGTTCGCCGTCTCCCTCGCCGCGGTGCTCGCCACGCTTCCCGAGAGCCATGCGCGCTTCGGGGAACTGTCCCCGATCGGGGTCCTCGTGACCCCCCTCGCGATGCCGATCCTGCTCCTGCTCCTTCCCGTCGCTGCCCTCGGGCTCGGCCTGGCCATCCCGCTGGCCGGCGCGATCACGAGCGCGCTCGCGGGTTCCCTCCTCTCGCTGCTCGAGGTCGCGGATCGCGCCCCCTTCACGCCGCTGCCCCTACCGCCACGCCCCGCGTGGCTCCTCTGGCTCCTCACCGCCGGACTCTTCACGCTGCTCGCGAGCCGCCACGCGCGGCCCCGCCTCGCACGCATCGTCCGCTGGGGATTCGCCGTCGTGCTCTTCCCGTGGTGTCCCGCGCCCGCGAACCTCGAGCTGTTCGCCCTCGACGTCGGAAACGGAAACGCGCTCTGCCTGCGCGCCCCGGGGATCGAAGCGCTCGTCTTCGATGCCGGCTCGCGCAACCGCAGGCGCGTCTTCAGCGAAGCCCTCGCTCCCCTCTTGGCGTCCTGGGAGGTCGTCCACCCGACGATCGTCCTTTCCCATGGTCACGGCGACCATCGTTCCGCGCTGGCCCGGCTCCTCGAGCGGTATCCGCCCCGATTGTGGGCGGGGGCCCTGCCGCCGGAACTCGAGAACCGATTGCCGCCCGCGACCGCGCGCATCGATCTGGACGTGGGTCGCACGCAACTGGCCAGTCGGGGCCCGGTGGATCTCTTTCTCGTGCGCGGGAGTGATGTGTCGGGGAACGAGGGGTCGCGAAGCCTCGAAGTGCGCGCGTTCGGGGAGACGATCCTCCTGTGCGGCGACGCCGAGGAGGCCGGACTCGCACGCGAACTCGACGCGGGCTGGCTGCGAGGTCCGCTGCGCCTGCTCCTCTTCCCGCACCACGGATCCGACACGAACCAGCTCGGACGTCTCTTCGCGGAACTTCGACCCCGGGAGGTCTGGATCAGCGCCTCCTCTCCCCCTGCGGTGGCGCGTGAGCTGGATCGGCGGGGCGTCCCCTGGGGGTGGACCGGACGCGACGGGCCGCTCTCCCTGGTGCTCCCAGGGGAGGTTCGGGCTTCCCTCCGGGCCCCGGCGGGCCGGGTTGGGGGGCCGGGAGGGCCGGGCGCTGTAAAGGATGGTCGATTTCCGGCAACCGACTCCCCGCCCCGGCCTATGGGGGGAGAGTGAGGTCATTCCGCCTCACGACCCCTGCACACCCCCATGCTGCACCTCATCCCTCCGCTCGCACTCTTGCTCGTCCCGGTCTCCGGCCCCCACGCCGCCGTTCCAGCTCTCCAGGAGGCCGTCAGGGGGCTCGACACCCCGGCCCAGGGGCCGACCCGCTCCATGATCCTGGAATTGGAGGACGGGCGCTTCCTGCGGGGGCGCATGCGTGAGGTGAGTGGAGGCTACGAGCTGCGCTCGGGCAAGCGCTGGATCTTCCTACCCGCCCCGAGGGTCCGCGACGCCCGGCTCGAACAGGAAGTGCTCCGGGATGCGAAGCTGCTCGAACGAAAGATCGATCGCGAGGACTGGGTGCGTCGGAGCGCACACGGGGACTGGCTCTTCCGCCATGGGCTGGCCGTCGAGGGCCTGCGCGCGTTCGACGAGATCCTCGCGGCGGACCCCGCACAGCCCGCCGCCCTGGCCGTGCTCGCGCGCTGCGACGAACTCGGGCTCATTCCCCTCGCGCTTCCCGACCCGACGCGGGACCTCGACGCGTTCCTCGAACAGATGGAGCGCAAACCAGGCGCCGGTCCTGCGTCCCTCGTCGTCGGCGCAAGCCGACTCGCCCGCTCCTATCCGGACGCGGAGAACGGCACACGAACAGAACTCGAAGAGAGACTCCGCGCGGATCTCGTCAGTTCCGATTCCGGGCGCAGGGGCTTCGCCGCCCTTGCCCTCGGGATCGCCTTCCCCGGCCTGGCCGAGCGCGAACTCGTACGGCGCTCGGTCCTCGACGTGGACGACGGCGTGCGTCGCGCGGCGACCGTCGCCCTGACGCGGGCCGAGGATCCCGCCGCGGTCGAAGCGAGCTGGCTCGGCGCCCTCGCCTCGAAGAGCCCCACACTGCGCACGAACGCCCTCGAATCCCTCGAACTCGCCGGATCGCCGAAAGCGGTGGCACCCCTGGTCCGCCACCTGTCCTCGTTGAGCTCCTCGCGTTCGGGCCGCTCTCCGCACTCGAACATCTACGTCGGTTCCCAACGCGCCTATGTGAGCGACTTCGATGTGGAGGTCGCCACGAACTCCGCGATCGCCGACCCGGTGATCAACGTCCTCGTGGAGGGAAGCGTCCTCGATGCAGCGGTGATCGGGACCCACTCGACCTCCGCCCAGCGCCAGCTCGCCCGCGAGCGAGGAGCCGCCTGCCGCGCGCTCCAGCGTCTGACCGGCGCGGACCCCGGCGGGACCGCGCGCGCTTGGGAGCGCTGGTGGCGCGAACATGGAAGTGAGTACCCCGCGACCGACGAGCGGAACAACGGGGCAGGGGAACCCGCCTCCCCGAGGACCGGCCGGGATCCCTAAGGGCTTCCCCGGCCAGGAGGTGGGCTCGTGCAGGGGTGATACGGGCTCGCCTCCGACCTCCAAGGCCCCGCGTCCGGCGACTCCGGACGCGGGGCCCTTTTCCTGGGGGAGGCGCGGGACCGGATCAGGCTCCGAAGGAGGCCGCCACCAGACCTTGGAACCCCTGGACCGCCGTGCGCTGCAGGTAGGGCTCCAGCCCGCGCAGACCTCCGAGCTCGGAGCCGCCCCCGGCCCGTCCGGGGCCGCCGTGCTGGCTCGCGGGCAACACCATCCCCGGAGCAAGGGCCTGGCCGGCGACGCGGTCACTGCCGATCCAGACACGGCCGTGCCAAGGACTGATGCCCTCGACGGCGGCCTCGGTCCAGGCGCGATCGTTCGAATAGAGGCTCGCCACGAGGCCTCCGCCGCCGCGGTTCACGAGTTCGATCGCGGTCTCCACGTCCCCCGAATAGGGAATGAGGGTCGCGACCGGCCCGAAGACCTCGAGTTCGTGGACGACCTCCGCATCGCCGGGGGCGAGAAGCAGGGTCGGCGCGACGAAAAAGCCCTTCTCGCGGATCGCATCCACACCACCGGTGAGGATCTCGGACTCCTCCGCGAGCTTCGCGATGCCCTCGCGCACCGAGCGAAGCGCGTCCGCGCTCGCGAGCGGACCCATCCGTACGCCGTCCTCGCGCGGATCCCCGATCGCGATCCTCCCGAGCCCCGCGACGAGGTCCTCACGCACGGCGTCGAGCATCGCCTCGGGGACGAGGATGCGGCGGACCGCGGTGCACTTCTGACCGGTCTTCTGGCGGATGTCCGTCTCGATGTTCGCGAGGAATTGGCCGTAGATCTCGGCGTCGGTGTCCACGTCGGGGGCGAGCACGGCGGCGTTCAGCGAGTCGGCCTCGACGTTCACGTGGACGTTGTGGCGCACCAGGTTCGCATTCCCTCGCAGAAGTGCTCCCGTCGCGGAAGAGCCCGTGAACGCGAGGACGTCCTGTGGGCCCATACGGTCCAGGAGATCGCCGGTGGAGCCGCACAGGAACTGGAACGCGCCCTCGGGGAGAACACCGGAGTCGACGATGACCTCGGCCACCCGCCAGGCGAGCATCGCGGTCGCCGTGCCCGGCTTTTCGATCACCGGAACCCCGGCGAGCAGCGAGCAGGCCATCTTCTCGGCCATGTTCCAGGCCGGGAAATTGAACGCATTGATGTGCACGGCCACGCCGCGGCGCGGCACGAGGATGTGCTGCCCCCAGAAGCGAGCGGTGCGGCCGAGCTGCACGCCTTCGCCGTCCGGCAGGAACGCACCGCGCCCCTCGAGCTCCGCGGCGAACTGCCCGTAGGCCGCGAGGGTCCCGGTCGCGCCGTCGAGGTCGAACTTCGCGTCGCTGCGGGTCGTTCCCGCGCAGGCCATCGAGAGGTCGAGTAGCTCCTCCCGGGCGCCGTGGATGGCACCCGCGAGATCGGCGAGCAGCTTGCCGCGCCCACCGAAGCCCAGGCTCCGCAGCGCCGGACCACCGATCGTGCGCGCGTGATCGAGAACCGCCCCGAAGTCGATCCCTGCGGTTCCGAGCTCGCCCAGGGGCTCCTCGGTGCTGGGGTCGACCACGGTGCGCGTGTCCCCCTCGGGCGCGTGCCAGCGCCCGAGGACATAGCTCGAGAGTGTCTTCAAGGAGGTCATGGCGTCGGTTGGGACGGGGGTCGGGCCGGACACTCTAAACCGCCGCCCCCGTGGGCACGCCGATTGTTGCCCATTTCCGCACGACCCATTCTGTCCCGTGCCCTGGATCCGAAGTTCGTGTCCAGGGCACTAGAATGGCGCCGCCCCCCCCCTCCCCCCCCGTCCACCATGCAGACCCCTCCCCCGGGCACCGACTTCCTTCCCCCCGAAACCTTCGCCGGCCAGGTGGCCGTCGTCACCGGGGGCGGCACCGGGCTCGGCCTCGAGATCAGTCGCGGCCTCGCAGCCCTCGGCGCCGATGTCACGATCCTCTCCCGCGACCCCTCGCACCACACCGCGCTCCTCGATGAGGGACGCGAGCGAGGCTGGGCGGTGCACGCGCGCTCCCTCGACGTGCGCGAGTCGAAGGACGTCGCCCGCGTCGCGCGAGAGCTCCTCGCGGACAAGGAGCGCGTGGACATCCTCGTGAACAACGCGGCCGGCAACTTCGTTTGCCCCTCCGAGCGCCTCTCCTTCAACGCCTGGAGAGCGGTGCTCGGCATCGTGCTCGACGGAACGTTCTACTGCAGCCGAGAGTTCGGCCGCTCGATGATCGACGGCGACGGCGGCCAGATCCTCAATATCGTCGCGACCTACGCGTGGACCGGGATGCCCGGGGTCGTGCACTCGGCGAGCGCCAAGGCGGGGGTGCTCGCGATGACGAAGACCTTGGCGGCGGAATGGGCGCGCCACGGGATTCGCGTCAACGCGATCGCGCCGGGACCATTCCACTCCGACGGCGCGGCGGGCAATCTCTGGCCGGACGAGGAGTGGGCCGAGACCCTGCGCGCCGGCATCCCCCTCGGCCGATTCGGAACCGCGCAGGAGATCGCCGCCCAGTGCCTCTGGCAGCTCTCTCCCCACTCTTCCTGGATGACCGGCGAGTGCCTCGTCGTCGACGGCGGAGGCTCGCTCCCCAAACCCTGGTGGAGCCCCGGCAAGAGACCGAAACGGCCGCGCTCCACCGAGGAAGGGGAAGGCGCTTGAGCGGTACGCATCCTGCCACGGGGCGAGAGCACCTCGACACCGAGCGCGCGAATCCGCGCACCATCGGTCTCGGGCGCGCGACGATCGAGGAGGCACTGGAACTCTTCGACCACGAGGACCGAGGCCTCGCGGAGGCGGTGGATGCGGTGCGTGGGGAACTCGCCCGCGCGATCGAACTCGTGGTGGCGAGTCTGCGTGCCGGCGGGCGCTTGGTCTATGTCGGCGCGGGGACGAGCGGCCGCCTCGCGGTGCTCGACGCCGCGGAGTGTCCCCCCACGTTCGGCATCGACCCGGAACGGATCCAGGCGCGCATCGCGGGGGGCCACGTCGCCCTCGTTCGGAGCGTCGAGGGGGCCGAAGACGATGAGGAGGCCGGACGCGCCGCGGCCGCCGACGCCACCGAGCGCGACACCTTCTTCGGAATCGCGGCCGGCGGGACGACACCGTTCGTCCACGCCGCCCTCGCGGAGGCTCGCGCCCACGGCGCGAGCACGGTCTTCCTCGCCTGCGTGCCCGCGGAACAGGTGAGCGACCGGGCGGACGTCTCGATCCGCTTGGCGACGGGCCCCGAGGTCCTGGCGGGAAGCACGCGCCTCAAGGCGGGCACGGCGACCAAGATGGTGCTCAACCGCGTGACGACGATCGCGATGGCGCGCATCGGCAAGGTTTTCGGGAATCGCATGGTGGACCTCGACGCGCGAGCGAATGCAAAACTCATCGAACGCGCGACCGCGATGATCCAGACGATCGCGGGCACGGATCGAACGCGCGCTACCGATCTCCTCGAAGCCGCGGACGGCAAGGTCAAGGTCGCATGCGTGATGGCGCGCTTCGGCTGCGACGCCGCCGAGGCACGAGGGCGTCTCGACCGAGCCGAAGACAGGCTCGATCAGGCGCTCGAGCCGGAGCCGTAGGTCAGGCCGCCTCGCGCTCGACGGCGCGCTCGTGCTTGCGGTGGGCCTTGTCGACCCTGCGCTGCATCTTGTCCAGGTGGTGCACCTTGCGCCGCAGCGGCCAGGGCGCGAACGCCAGCCACAGGAAGAGTGCCACGTTCAGGCCTGGAACGAGCATGTAGACGCCGGTGGATGCACGGAACCCCGCGCGTCGAAAGATCCGCACCCATCCGAGGGCGAACAGCAGCACGCCGACGCTCATGACGGAGAAGCCCAGGGGCGAAGCGAGGAATTCGGTGACGGCGCGGACGATGCGTTCGGTATCGATTCCCATCTCCGCCGCTTCGGCGCCTCCCTCGGCTCGCCTTGAGCCGGAAGCGCACTTCGGTCGGGACGACGGCCAAAGGGCCGCCGGAGGGTGCGGGAGGCGGTGTTCGGTGGCCCCGGAGCGCGCGATCTCGATCCATCCGGGATAGATTCTGGGCCATGCGCCTCTCCCTCACCGCCTCCCTCCTCTTCTTCGTCGCCGCGTGCGGCGGGGGTGCTCCCCAAGGCGGGCCCGGCCGGGGAACGGAATCGCCTCGCCCCCCCCGCCGCCTGCTCGTGATCGGCTGGGACGGGGCGGACTTCGACGAGATCGATCGGCTGGCTCGGGAAGGGGGCATGGAGAACCTCACCGCCCTCGCGAAGCGGGGGGTCGAAGCGCGACTCGCCTCGACGGTCATTCCGATCTCGTCCGCCGCATGGCCCGCCGCGGTCACCGGGCGCGGCCCCGGTGAGACCGGGGTGTTCTCGTTCTTCGAGCCGGTCCCCGGAAGCTACGACGTGCGCCTCATCAGCTCGCGCTCGAACCACGCGGCTCCGATCTGGCGCCTCCTGACCGCGCGTGGAATTCCATCGCTGGTCTTCGGCGTGCCGATCACCTATCCGCCCGAACCGATCCTGGGGACGATGGTCTCGGGGATGCTGAGCCCCTTCGACGCCGTCTACACCTGGCCGCCCGAACTCACCGAAACGCTGCGACGACGGGGCTTCGAGCCCGACCTCGACACCTGGGTCGAGGCACGGCCGGTGGGATGGGAGGACGTGGATCGCCAGCTTCGGATCAAGGAAGAAGTCCTGCTCGAACTCCTCGAGAGGGAGGACTGGGCTTTCGCGATGGTGGTGTTCAAGAGCCTCGACGTGATGAGCCATCTCTCCTACGGCGTCGACTTCCACGCGCAGATGGGGCCCCTCTACGAGCGCCTCGATGCGATCCTCGGCACACTCGTCGCCAAGGTCGGCCCCGGGACCGACGTGATCGTCCTCTCCGACCATGGGTTCCACGTCTACGGCGCAGGAATGAACCTGACCGCCTGGCTCGAGGCGGAGGGCTTCAGCGTTCCCAAGGAACACCGCAAGCGCTTCACGATCCGAGAGGACGAGCCGCTCGGCCGACGCGAACGGCTCGAGATCCGCAAGCTGCGCGACGGCCTGGACTGGTCGAAGACGCGCGCCTTCGCCACACGATCGGAAGGGAACTTCGGATCGATCCGGTTGAACGTCGCGGGACGGGAACCTTCCGGCTGCGTCGCACCCGAGGAGCGCGGCGCGCTACTCGATGAGATCGAAGCCCGCCTGCGATCCTTCCGGGACCCCGGCGGCGTCGGGGTCGTCACGAACGTTTGGCGCAGCGAATCGCTCTATCCAGGTCCCTTCGCCGAGACGCTCCCGGACCTCCTCTTCGAAACGGTCCCCGAGTGTCAGGTCTTCTCGGACCCGGACGAGGAGCGCATCGCCGGCAACTACGGCCTGGGAGTTCCGGACCACCGACGCAGCGGCATCTTCCTCGCCGCCGGACCGTCATTCCGTGCGATCGACGGGCGCGGCGATGTGGAGATCCGTGACCTCGCCCCCACGGTGCTCTTCCTGTTGGATCAGAGTGTTCCCGAGGGGATGAGCGGCGAAGCACTCGCTCGCTTCACGAATCTGGAACGGGCGGTGCGATTCGTCCCCGACGAAGAGGACCCCCTTCTCGATGCCTCGAGGGAGATGGGGGCCGCTCCGTTCACGGAGGAGGAACTGCGCGTCCTCGAACAGCGCCTTCAGGGGCTCGGGTACGGCCGCTGATCGAGTTCGCCGAAGCGAGCCTCGTCCACGGGCCCTTCCGAACGGACGGCCCCCAGGAACGCCTCCCATTGGAATGCCGGCCCCGGATCGATCTTCGAAGCGGAGACGTGCAGGTGCCCCAGGATCCCGTGGAACGCGTCGAACTCGTCGTCGCTCAGGACGCCGGACCGCACCTCACCCTCGGCATCCCTTGGGACCTCCGCCTCGATGCGCGGGAAGACGCGCCGCAGGGTGCGCGTGAGGAGCACGAGGGAAACGTATTGCTCGGGCGTGAAGTCGTACTGTTCGAGAGCTCTTCCCTGGAGAGTGCCCTGGATGCGATCGGGGCGCGCCGCAAAGTACTCTCCCGGGACGCGCTCTCCAGACGGCTCGGGCAGGAGGAGCCGCGCTCGGCCGCGTCCACTCTCGTACCAGCGGTCGAGGGGAGAGGCTGTGCCCGGGGAATAGGCCCCGATCTGGGCGATCTCGATCCCGATCGACCGTGGATTCGCCTGACGCGCGTGCCAGGCCTGGTCCACGAGATCGAGGGTCTGGTAGATCGTTCCATCGACGTCGAGCAGGAAGTGCACGGACAACCCGCGGTCGTCCTGAAGCGTCTGGAAGCAGCGCCGGCTCGTGCCCGACACGTCGTAGTGCAGGACGAAGAGATCGACCTGTCGGGCGAGGCGCTCGAGATCCCAGCCGTCCCGCTGCACCTCGGCGGCGAGTTCTGGATCCGTGGCCGCGCGGCCCGCGCGATACCTCAGCCCCGCGGGGCCGTCCTCGCCGAAACGCGGTGCGGTCCGGTAGGCGGAGTAGTACGGCGGCTCGGACCACAGCACGACCGGGGCACCACCGGTGGAGAAGCGTTCTCCACAGACGACGATCTCATCCCCCGGGTGCACATGCGAGGGGCGTTGGGGGGCAACCTCTGGGGCGTGCGACGCGCAGGAGGAGGCCCAGAGCAACCCGAGGAAGAGAGCGAGGCGTCGCACGATCACTCGAGGCTTCCGCCGCAGGAAGACCCCGCCCCCGCGGTGCAGCCGAAGCAGTGGCGCGCGGTGACGATCCTCCGCCCCGCTAGAGCCTCGAGGTCGAAGTCGTCGATGTGACCGGGGACCCCCGGTGCCAGCCCGAGGTCCAGCATCTGGTTGAAGTCACAGTCGAACAGTTGCCCGTCCCAGGAGACGCTCAACATCGTCCGACACATCAGCCCGGAAACGGTGCCCGGGTTGAAGGCGTCGAGCAGCGTGCGCATGTAGCCCTCGAGGTTCCCGGAGTCGGTGAGCCACTCGAGATAGCGACTGATGGGCATGTTCGTGATCGTGAACAGCGCGTCGAAGTCCACATCCCACAATCGCTTCATCTCGCGCTTCCACTCCTCTTCGAGGGAGGCCTGGCCCGATGGTAGGAACGCTCCGACCGGGTTCGTGACGAGCACGAGCCGCTTGTCCTCGTCCCGTCCATATCCCACATCGTTGAGGAGCCTAAGGGCTTCGATCGAGGACTCGAAGACCCCGGTCCCCCGCTGACGATCGGTGTTCCACTGGCGATAGTGCGGGAGCGAGCAGACGACCTCGACATGATGCTCGGCGAGAAACACCGGAAGATCCCGGTATCGGGGGGCGAGCAGGATCGTCAGGTTGCAGCGGTCGATCACATGTCGACCGAGGCGGGTCGACTCCTCCACGAGGTATCGAAAGGACTCGCTCATCTCGGGCGCGCCGCCGGTGATGTCCACGGTGGGAATCTCGGTGGCGGCGAGGACCTCCATGCAACGGCGCGCGACGGGGAGCTTCATGTCCTCGGTGCGATCCGGTCCGGCGTCCACGTGGCAGTGAGCACAGGTTTGGTTGCAGACACGCCCGAGGTTGAGCTGAAGGACGTCCACCCCCGTCGCGAGGAGCGGGTCGAAGCCGACCCCCGCGACGCGGGAGTCGAAATCCGACGTCTCCCACGGCCCGAGGTCGAGCTCGTTCAGGATCGCACGCTGGCGCACCGGATCCGCGAGGGGAGCTCGCCGCCGATTCAGGGTCGGCAGCACTTTGAGCTGTGTCTTGTCCGTGCTCACATTCCCAACCGGTCGATCGTGTTGCGCATCTGGATCCCGTGCACGAGGGCGGCTCCCCCCTTGATCGCCGCGGCGACGTGCACGACTTCGGTGAGCTGCTCGGGGTCGAGCCCCTTTTCGAGACCGTCTTTCGTGTAGGCCTCGATGCAATAGGGGCACTGGACGGCGTGGGCGACGCCGAGCGCGACGAGGCACTTTTCCCGCGCGGTCAGGGCTCCATCCTGGAAGACGGAACCGTACCAGTCGAAGAACTTGCGCCCGAGCTCGGGGGCATGGTCGGAGATGCGGTGGAAGCGGGCCAGGTCGGCCGGGTCGTAGTAGGTGTCCATGAGCGGGGCGGAGGGGCCGAGGGAGGGGGCAGGATCGCGCGGGGAGGGGGTGGGTGCAAGGGGGGCTCCCTGGGGACGGCAACTCGCGGGCCATCCCTAGCCCCCACCCACCCTGGGGGGACGACTGCACGGAGCGGCTTGCGGTTGCCCCGGTGCACCGCTTCTACGGCACGTCCCCGATCCTGGGACCGGCCCGAAACCACCTCGGCTTCCTCCCGGTCCTGACTCCATGCCCCCCCGAACGGTTCGACTCCACGGCATGTGCCTCACCGGAGCGCAGGCAGCGATCATCACCGTCGAGGCGCGCTTCCAGCCTGCCGACCGCACCCGCACCGAGGTCCAGCTCACCGGACTTCCCGACTCGGTCCTGCGCGAATCCCGGAGCCGCTTGGTCGCCTCCCTCGAAGCACACGGCCTCAGGATCCCGACCGGCCGCCTGTTCCTGCACCTCGCACCCGCGGGTCTGCGCAAGGGTGGCGAAGCCCTCGACCTGCCCCTCGCCCTCGGTGCGGCGGCCGCGGTCGGGCACTTCGACGAGCGCGGTCTGCGGAACGCCCTGTTCCTCGGGGAGCTCGGTATCGACGGGACCCTGCGCGAGGTACCGGGAGGCCTCGCGGCGGCGGAGGCCTGTGCGCGAGCGAAGCTGGGTCCCCTCGTCGCTCCCCCCGAGACCGCACGCGAGGCGGCCCTCCAGGGCGAGGTCCCCGCCCTCGCCGCCGCGAACCTCGAACAGGTCATTCGTTGGTGCGTCACCGGAGACGGCCTCGAGCTCGCCGAGACACCGCGGCAGGACGTCGCAGGGGAAGATTGGAAGGGACTGCTCGACCGCATCCGCGGCCAATCCACCGCGAAGAGAGCCCTCTCCGTCGCCGCCGCGGGAGGACACGGAATCCTGCTCTCCGGTCCCCCCGGAACCGGCAAGAGTCTGCTCGCTCGCGGCTTGCTCGCACTCCTCGCGACCCCCTCGGCCCGCGAGCGCCTTGCGATCACGCGGATTCGCTCGGCGATGGGCCTCCGTCCCACGGGACTCGCCACCCGGCGTCCCTTCCGCGCCCCCCACCACAGCACGAGCCTCGCGGGCCTCGTCGGGGGAGGACAGCCGCTGATGCCCGGGGAGATCACGCTCGCACACGGTGGCATCCTCTTCCTCGACGAACTCCCAGAGTTCCGGCGCGAGGCGTTGGAAGCACTTCGCCAGCCTCTCGAAACCGGCAACGTACTGATCGCTCGTGCCGGACGTCGTATCGAGTTCCCGGCCGAGTTCCACCTCGTCGCCGCCATGAATCCATGCCCATGCGGGTACCGGGGACACCCGCGCCGTCCCTGCCGATGCTCGGAGCGCGAGGTGCACCGCTACCGCCAGCGCATCTCCGGCCCCCTGCTCGATCGAATCGACCTGCGGATCGAGGTCCCGACCCCCTCCTTCGATTCCCTCGCCGCGGAACGTCCAACCGAAACCGAGGCCTCCCTGCGCAAAGCTGTATCCCGAGCCGACGAGCGTGCCTCTCGGAGGCAGGGTCCGAAACGGAATGCGGAGCTCGACTCCACGGAACTCGATCGCCACGTGCCGCTCTCGGGACGCGCACGCGCCCTGGTCGAATCCGCCGCCGATCGCCAGGCCCTATCGGCGCGCGCGATCCAGAGCCTGCGTCGGGTGGCCCGTACCCTGGCCGACCTCGCCGGGGACGAGCGGGTCACCGAACGCCACTTCGCCGAGGCACTGGCGTTCCGCGCGCCGCTCGACCAGACAGTGCCCTGAACGGATCACTCGTGGCGCAGCGCCTCGACCGGGTCCATCGTCGCGGCACGCCATGCGGGATAGAGCCCGAAGATGATGCCGACCCCCGCGGAGATCCCGAAGGCGAGGATCGGAGCCTCGGGGGTCACGACGGTCTTCATGTCGGCATAGCGCTCGACACCCCAGGGAATTGCAATGCCGAGAGCGACTCCGAAGAGCCCGCCACCGACCGAGAGGCAGATCGTCTCGACGAGGAACTGGGTCACGATGTGGCGCCGCTTCGCTCCCAGGGCGCGTCGGATCCCGATCTCCCGGGTTCGTTCCGTCACCGTGGCGAGCATCACGTTCATGATTCCGATGCCGCCGACGAGCAGGCTGATCCCGGCGATCGAGCCCAGCACGATGTTGAAGATGCGCTTGGTCTCCTCGGCTCGGGCGAGCAGTTCCAGCGGCACGACGACCTCGTAGTCCTGCTTCTTCTCGTGGAACCGACCGAGCATCTCCCGCGCGCCGTCCGCCACCATGCGCACATTCTCCGGGTGGCTCACCGTCAGGATGACCTCGTGCAGGTCGACCTCTTCCATGTCGCGGCTACCCGAGCGCATCTTGACCTGCATCTTCCCGTACCACTTGCGCGCCGTCCCGAACGGGATGAAGACTTCGCCGGTGATCTCGGTGCCCGGTTGGGCTCGGTCCTCGCCGAGCCGAACACGCGGGGCCAGCGTCCCGACGACCGTGAAGTAATCGGAACCGATCTTCACGCGCTTCTCGAGCGCACTTTCGAATGGGAACAGCGCCCGTGCGACCTCGGTTCCCAGGACGCAGACGTTCTGCAGCGTGCGATCGTCCTCGGGGGTCAGGAATCGCCCCTCCCAAAGGAGCCTCCCCGTGGCCTGGACGTAGTTCGGGGTGACCGCGAGAACGCGTGGGTGCAGCAGCCTGTCCTCGAACCTCACCTCCTTTGCGATCTCGCGGATCGGGACGATGGACTCGACCCCGGGGAAGGTCTCCTCGAATCGCGCGAGATCCCCGTCGGTGAGTCCATAGCGCGCGACCCGGGAGGTCTGGTTTCCCTGGTTCGGATCGTCCTGGGGCTTGATGCTCCGCAGGATCACGTTCTGACTGCCCAGCAATCGGATCTGCTCCTGGGCTTCCTGGCTCGCCCCCTCTCCGATCGCGAGCATCGCGATCACACTCCCGGTACCGAAGAGCACCCCGAGCGTCGTCAGGAGGCTGCGCAGCTTGTGCAAGAGCAGGCTCTTGACCCCGGTGCGCAAGGCGCGGAGGAGCGGACTCGTGATCACACCGTCCCCCCCCGCTCTCGATGCGTCGTGGTCACCTCGTGTACGCGGCCGTCTCGCATGCGCAGCACATGGCTTGCACGCTCGGCGACGTGCGGCTCGTGGGTCACGAAGACCAACGTCTTGCCCTCGCGCCAGAGTTCGTCGAACAGGTTCAAGATCTCCTCGGCGGTCTGGCTGTCCAGGTTCCCCGTGGCCTCGTCGGCGAGGATCAGCTCCGGGTCGTTGACGAGGGCGCGTGCGATCGCGACCCGCTGTTGCTGGCCGCCGGAGAGTTCGAGCGGCCGGTGGCCGAGTCGGTCCTCGAGTCCCATGCGCTCCGCAAGCGAACGGGCGCGCTCCTCGCCGTCCTCGGGTGGCTCCTCCTGGTAGAAGAGCGGCACCATGATGTTCTCGAGCACATCCAGCTGCGGGATCAGGTTGTAGGACTGAAAGATGAACCCGAGGTTTCGCGAGCGGACCTCACTCAGCGCATCGTCGTCGAGGCGGTTCACATCCTCCCCCGCCAGCCGATACACCCCTGATGTGGGCCGGTCGAGGCACCCGAGGACATTGAGGAGCGTCGACTTGCCGCTGCCCGATGCCCCCATGACCGACCAGTACTCCCCGCGCTGGATCGTGAAGGAGACACCGTCGAGGGCGTGCACCTCTTCGGAGCCCATGCGGTAGATCCGCCGGACCTCGGAGAGCTCCGCGACGGCGCTCGCGCCGTCGCCCCAGACGCTGGACTCGTCTCCCACGGTCAGCGCGAAGATCCGTCCGAGTGCGGTCGAGCTCGGTGCCCTGCACTTCCGGAGGAAGCCTCGCCCCCTCCCTCGATCGCCGCGTGGGGCCTCGCCGCGGAGGCGGACTCCTCGGAGTGATCGATGCTCCGCTGCGCCCCATGGGAGATCGCATCCGGCCGGCCCCCCGGCCGATGCTCCTCGGACGGGCCGCTTCCCCGTCCTTCCTCGGACGGAGAGAGGGTGACCCCGGGGGGCAAGCTCAGGAGGACCGTCTCCCCTTCCTCGAGCCCCGAGCGCACCTCGACCCAGCGCTCGTTGTTCTGGCCGACCTCGATCGGGCGCTTCTCGACCGTTCCGTTGCGTGCCACCAGGGCCACCGGACGTCCGCCATCGAGGAAGACGGACTGCACGGGGATGTAGATCACGTCCTCGAGGTCATCGACGAGGATCTCGATGCTGCAGCTCATCCCGGGCCGCATGCGCGGGCTCGGCTCGAGAATCTCCACCTGCGTCCGGTAGACGCGCAGGTCCGGATTCGCCCACCAGGATTGCTGGTCGGGCAGAACGGCCTTGAACTGCACGCGCCCCGGCACGGTCGTCCCGAGGGCGTCGACGGTCACGAGGCAGTCCATTCCGGGAATGACCTTCTCGATCACCGATTCGTGCAGGCTCGCCTCGGCGAGGAACCCCTTCTCCGAGGGGATCGTGATGATCGCCTGCCGCTCGCGCACGGTGGTCCCCTCCTGGATCGGCTGTCCCCCACCGTAGCGGCCTCGCTCCTCCATCGCATAGACGACCATCCCGTCGACGGGGGCTCGCATGTGGGCCTTCTCGATCTGATCGAGGAGCTTCGCGAGTTCCGACTCCTCGAGCTCGTACTTCGCCTTGGAGGTCTTGAGGTTGGCGTCGTAGTCCGCGAGCCGGGCCTTGGCCTGGAGACCGATGCGATCGAGTTCGCGACGCGATTCCTCGACCGCCGCCTGGAGCTCCTTTTCGCGTCGCGGAATCGTGTAGTTGACGAGCAAGTCCTTCGCTCGCTTCGCCTGGGCGAGAGCGACTTCGGCTCGCGACTTCGCGAGCCGGTCCGCATCGAGCTGGGTCTGCTCCAGGAATCCCTTCTCCGCGAGCTTTTCGGACCACGACAGGCTCTGCTCGGCGCGTTGCAGCTCCTCGGTCCTGAGCAGGATGTCTTCGTCCGCCTTCTGCAGCTCCTGGGGCTTTTCCCCCTCCATGTACTTGCGCAGATCGAGCTCGGCGAACTCCACATCCCGCTTTCCGCGCGCGATGTCACTCGTGTTCTGGCTGACCTGGATTTCGTAGCTCTGCTGGGCCTTCGTGTAGGTCGCGAGGGCGTTCTGCACCTTGATCTCCTGCTGCACCTTGCGATCCACGAGGGCGGAGGTGTCGAGTTCGCACAGAAGATCGCCCGCGTGCACCTCGGTTCCTTCCTCGATCAGGTACAGGATGGTCGTCGAGCCGGCCACTTCGCTCTTCAACTCGACGCTGTCCGCCGCTTTGAGATTGCCGCGCTCCACGACGCTGATCCTGAGCGGGCCGCGACGCACCTCGGCACCTTCGATCTTGCCGGCATCCGCGGCCGAGCCATCCCCCGCGCGGAAGTAGAAGAACGCGAGAGCGCCCAGGCCGAGGAGGACGAGGAGGGGAACGGTCTTGTTTCGCATGGGGTTCTTATTCTCGGACGCGCCCGAGGATGGGCGCGGACTCCAGGTGGATCCCGTCCTCGTCGACACGGAGGAGTTCCATGTCGCGATAGAGAGCGAGTCCGGTCAGGATCGCATCGGTCAGGGCACTGGTGGCCGCATTCTGGGCGGTGACCAGGGCTTCCTGGGCCTCGAGCACGTCCCGCGTGCTCGCGCGCCCGGCCTCGAGATTCAACTGACTGCTCTCGACGCGGCGCTCGGCGAGCGTGACCGCACGGCTCTGGATCTTGTAGCTCTCGAGGGCGGCATCCGCCCGTCGCAGGAGGTCGCGGATGTCCGCGCGGATGCGATCCGCCGCCTCGATCTCGTCCCGCTTTGCCCGCTCCGCCTGGATCAGGCTCTCACGATAGTCATTGCGCTCCCGCAGCTTGTCGATCGAGAAGTCGATGTCGAGACGCACCGAGGAGGAGAGGCTGTCGGGGTCGTAGCGCGCGAGCGCATTCGTCTCGCTCGCCGCGGCGACATCGACGCCGAGGTCCAGGGCCATGCGCAACTGATCGGCGGCGACGCGCACGCGCCGAAGGGAGTCGTCCACCCGATCGTGCACCGTGCGCTGATCGAGCCTCTCCTGGAGGGCGACCTGGATCGCAACATCCTCGGGAAGCGTGAACTCGAGCCCCTCCCACGCTTCCAGGCTGACCCGGTCCCCCGGGTCGAGCGCGATCGGGGTCTCGATCGGCAGGCCGAGGAACAACTTGAAGTCGTCGAGGCTCGCGTCGAGGGCGCGGCGGGCGGCGATCACCCGATCTCGGGCCCTGAGTTCATCCTGGCGCGCCTGGTCCACCTGGATGTCGTTCAGGAGGCCTGCCTCGGCAAAGGCCTCGTTGCGCTCGCGGAGGACGCGCAGCCCTTCCTGGTTCTGGATCTGGTTCTCGAGGACGTCCTGCTGCTCGAGCAGCCGATAGAAGCGCGACGTCACCTCGTAGGCAAAGGTGCGGCGGAAGCGGTCGTAGGCGCGCGCCTGGTAGATCACGTTGCGCTCCGCCTGGGTCAGAGGCTCGAGCACGATGTCGCGGCCGAAACCGCGAAGGAGGGGCTGGGTGATGGAGAGGTTGGCGTTCGTGATCGCCTGCCAGGGATTGCCGTTGCTGACATCCTTCGCGAGCCCGATGGAAAAGTCCCCGAGCACCGAGAGTCCCGTGGCGAAGAGTTTGCTGAAGCTGAATGTAGCGGTTTCCCCGGTCGTCGTCGGGGCATTGCGGGCCCCCTGGAGGAACGCCCCGAAGGTCCCGGTTTCGCGCACGGAATAGTTCCAGCGCGCGAGGGTTAGATCCAGCGCGGAGAGGTAGAGGTCTTCCTTCTGGGTCTGGAAAGTGCGGCTGTTCTCCGCGGCGATGTCGAGGCAGTCCACGAGGGTCAGCGGGGCGAGTTCCTCGCCTCCCTCCAGGATCCGGTCCCGCAGGGTCTCGACCGGGGGTTCGATCGTGAACGCTTCCCCACGCGCGAGGTCGTCGCGCAGGTGCCGCAGGACCGTGTAGACCTCGCGGTCCGCACTCTCGCGGGCTTCCTTCGGGCTCAGACAACCAGGAACCGAGAGCAGGAGTACGACCAACCCGCCGACCCCGAGGGCGCGGGCTGAGGCGGGACGTAGGGCTCGGAAGAGGGTTCGCATCGGGGCACGCAGGCCGGACCAGGATAGCCCGCCCGGTCCCGGAGGCGACGTCCGCACTCTGTAACGTCGGTGTGGGTCAGTCCTCGTTCCCCGTGGCGGCCGCATCGAGGGGGCGGGCGTTCCTCTGCATCCGGGCAAAGGCCTCCGAATCGATGCGGGTGGCGCGAGGCCCCCCCCGCTGCCAGGAGAAGGCGGCCAGCCCCTGCTCGTCGAACTCGTAGTCCCCGACCAGGAGCCCCGACCTCCGGAGGGTCAGTCGCCGATGTCCGTCTTCCTTCGAGACCGCGACGGTGAGTTCCTCGAACCCGTTCGAGAGCGGCTCGAAGATCGGGATCGGGCCGTGGATCGGTTCTCCCCGGCGAGCCACCTCCACGATCGAGAGCGGCAGAGCAGCCCCCGTTCCCACTTCGTAGGAACGCCGGAGGATGTCCCCGCCGAACGCGACGCTGCTCTCCGCCTCGCCGGCCTTGTTCATGCGGAGCGTAACGGTCCTGCCCGATCGATCCCGAAGCTCGCGGAAGACGAGTTCGCGCTCCTCGGGTCCGACGCGCTCGATCTGGAGCACCCGCGTTCCCTCCGCGAAGTAACTCACCTCGAGTTCCGTGCGCCACTTGAACCCGACCTCCGGGTCCGGCCCCGAGATCCAACGCGCAACACCGATCGGAAGCGGGCTCGGCGCTCCATCCACCCCCGGGGGAGCATCGATCCGAAAGTACTCCAGGGTGGTCCCACTGGGCAGTTCGATGAACACCTCGCGGATCCCCGCTCGTTCGAGTTCATCCCCCTGCGCGGCCGATCGATCGGACAGAACGAGGAGTGCCGCCAGGAGCGCGAGCAGGCGAAGGAATCCCATGGCACGGGGCCTATCGGGGCGATCGGAAGTCCACTTGAGAGCACGCATTCATTTTCCCCCCTGGGAGGTCCCCGGGGCCTGCGGGGCGCTCGCCTCGGGGACCGGGCGTGCCCAATCCGGCAGCCCGTCCTCGATCCCGAGGACCCTTCTCCCGAGGAACTGGAACACACAAAGGATCAGAACGGCCAGGAGGACGTTCATGAAGAAACCCACCCGCGCCATGACTCCGGCGGGAATGCGCCTGGAGGCGAAGACCACCGCGTTCGGGGGGGTCGCGACCGGGAGCATGAACGCGGCCGAGGCCGCGATCGTCGCGGGAGCCATGAAGAGCAGCGGAGACTGCCCCGCAGCCACCGCAGCCTGACCGAACACGGGAAGCAACACCACGGTCGTCGCCGTGTTGGACGTAATCTCGGTCAGGGCCGCCATCAGGATCACGACCGAGCCCACGACGACCCAGGAGGAATGACCCTCCAGCAGCGGCCCGAGGCTCTTCCCAAAGGCCGTGTCGAGGCCGCTCACCTGGAATGCTCCCGCGATCGCAAAACCCGAACCGATCAAGAGCAACACCTCCCATGGCATCTTCTTCGCGGTTTCCCAGTCCATGAGCGCGGGTCCGCCCGGACGATCCGCCGGTACGAGGAAGCACAGGACCGCCATGGTCGCGGCTACGGTCGCGTCGGTGACGAACTTGGACGGGGCCCCGATCGACGCGGGCAAGACGAGGTGGACCCAGCCCGGAATCCGGAGGATCCCGAGATCGAGGTCCGCGCGCGTCACCCAGAGGAATGCGGTCACGCAGAACACCGTGGCCATGCGCTTCTCCGCTCGCCCCATGGGGCCGAGACGCTCCCTCTCGGCGCGGATGACCTCGACGCCCTGACCGCCACGGTCCGGAACGCGCAACACGACCCGCGTGAGCAGCAACCAGGCCATCGGCAGGTAGAGGAGCACGAGCGGGGTCCAAGCGAGCATCCACTTCCCGAAGGAGAAGTCCGGCGCGCCGGGATAGCGCTCGGCGAGTTGCCCGAGGAAGACCTGGTTCGGCGCCGTCCCCACGGGTGTCGCCATCCCACCCACGGACGAGGAGTAGGCCATCCCGAGCAGGAGGCTGATCGCGAAGGGGTCGCGCGCGCGCGACTCGTCCCCCGAGACGCTCTCCACGACCGCGACGCCGATCGGGAGCATCAGGAGCGTCGTCGAAGTATTGTTGATCCAAAACGAGAGAAACGCGGAAGCGATCATGAATCCGAGCACGAGGCTGCGGGGTCTCGTCCCGACGCGCGCGAGGATCGCGAGGGCGATGCGACGATGCACGTTCCAGCGCTCGAGCCCGAGCGCGATCACGAAGGCGCCAAGAAACAGGAACACGAGGTCCTGCATGTACTTGGGCGCCACATCGCGGGCTCCCATGACGCCGAAGAGCGGGAACAGGGCCGCGGGCAGGAGGGATGCGGCGGCGACCGGGACGCAGGCGGTCAACCACCAGGTCGCCGTCCAGGCCGTGATCGCGGCGACCCGGCGTTGCGTTGCATCGAGGCTCAGCCCCGGAGCGATCAGGATCGCGAGGAACAGAGCCGGGCCGAGGACGAGCCCCACCCGCCGAACCCCCAGGGAGCCGTCGGGCGTCGACAGGGGATCCGATGCCGGCACGCGTGCGCTCATGGCATGGATTCAGGGGCGCGGGCGTTCATGAGGAGCCAGTCCCTGTATGCGTCGGTGATCCCGGCGACTTCCAACACGAGGAACTCGGGGACCTCGTATGGGTGCGAGGAGGCGACGAAGCGACGGAGGGAGTCCAGGCGATCCTCTCGGGTCTTGAGCACCATCAAGACCTCCTCCTCCGCCTCCACCTGCCCCTGCCAGCGGTACACGCTCCGCACGGGGAGGAGGTTCACGCAGGCGACGAGCCGACGCTCCACGAGCTGGCGCGCGAACGCCCCAGCGCCTTCGCTCGGATGCGTCACCAGCACGATCCGGGGCGTCGCTCCGGTCTCGAACTCCTCGCCCATGGGCACATCGTACGAACCGAAGGCCCCCCACGTGCATGCAGGCCCACTCCTCCACGGATAGAATCCGCCGCCATGGGTCTCCTGCACTCCAGCGTCATGGCCGTCCTGCCCCTGGTCCCCAATCCCCTGATGCGGCGGATCTCCTCACGCTACATCGCGGGCGAGACGCTGGACGAAGCACTCGCCAAGCTTGCCGAGTTGGCCGGGCGCGGTTACAGCGGCGTCCTGGACATCCTAGGCGAGGATGTCGAGGACGAGGCGGCCGCCCGCGAGGTGGTCGAAGAATACACGCTCGCCGCTCGGCGGTTGGAGGACGCCGGTCTCGACGCGACGGTCTCGGTGAAGCCCACCCACATCGGGCTGCGCTTCGGCGAGGAGCTGGCACTCGAGCTGTACCGCGAGCTGCAGCGGCGCTGCAGGGCGATGGGCAGGTTCCTCCGGGTCGAGATGGAGGACCATACGACGACCGATGCGACACTCCGCATCTTCGAGGCTCTGCGCAAGGAGGGCGAGAACGTCGGCATCGTGCTTCAGTCGCGACTCTTCCGCACGCTCGATGACATCGACGGGCTCGCACCGGGACCGCTCTCGGTCCGCATGGTGAAGGGCATCTACCTCGAACCCGCCTCGATCGCTCATACCGACCCCGAACCGATCCGCGCCGCCTACGTCGAATGCACGCGGCGCCTGTTCGAGCGGGGCGCCTATGTCTCACTCGCCACCCACGACGAAGCGCTCGCCGAGACCCTGCTCGCGATGATCCGCGAGATGAACCTCGGCCCCGATCGCTACGAGTTCCAGGTTCTGCTCGGCGTACGGGAACGCCTCTGGGAGAAATGGAAGGCCGCCGGACACCCGGTACGGGTCTACGTCCCCTTCGGACCGAACTGGCGCGCCTACAGCACGCGGCGCCTGCGAAAGAACCCGCAGATCCTGCGCCACGTGATGGGCGACATGCTCTCCTTCGGACGGCGCTGACTACTTGCCGACCGCGAGGCGGCGCGCGAGAACCTCGCTCAGGGTTCCGGTGGCGAGGATCTTGTCCATCGTGCTGCGGTAGTCGTACTCGACCCGCACCCAGGTCACCCTCGTCTCCTCGAGGATCGCGTAGCAGGCGCGCGCATCTCCGTCTCGGGGCTGTCCCGTGGAACCGACATTGATGAAGTACTTGCCTTCTGGAGCGAGGTCGAAGCTGAACTCGGCCATTCCGCTCGGAGCATGGAAGCGGAAGTCCTCGTCGTGGACACCGGGTTGGTGGGTGTGTCCCCCGACCGCGATGTTTTCGAAGCTGGAGAAGACCGAGCGCAGCTTGTCCGGGTTCAGGATGCCGTCGGTGGAGAGCACGTACTCGCGGACCGGATCGCGCGGCGAGCCGTGGACGAAGAGGAAGCGCCCCTCTTCGACCCGTAGGGGAAGCCCACGCAACCACGTCCAGCGGCTGCGCTTCTCGGCGGAGCTCCACCAGCGGGGTTGCAGACGTCGGCGGGTGTACTCGATGGCTCCCCGTGCGTGCGGGTTGAAATCCGAGGCGTCCCGGAAGAGCGCATCATCGTGGTTCCCCATCAAGCACCAACGCGCGTGCCCTCGAACGAGGTCCACGCAGAACTCGGGGTCGGGGCCATAGCCGACGACGTCGCCGAGACAGACGAGATCGCGGATCCCTCGCCGATGGATGTCCGCGAACACGGCCTCCAGGGCTTCACGGTTGGAGTGCAGGTCCGAGATGACCGCGGTCTTCATGTCCGCTGGAAGCCCTCCTCCGCCGCGTGGATCAGGCGCTCACGGACCTCCGGAAGGTCGCCCTCGATCGTCGCTCCAGAAGCCTTGGCATGTCCGCCGCCGCCGAAGCCACGCGCGAGCCGATTCACGTCGTAGCTCGTCTTGCTCCGGGCGGAAAGCTTGCACAGGCCGGGCTTGAGTTCGCGGATGTAGAGGACGACTTCCACACTTCCCACGGAGCGGAGGATGTCGAGCACGGCGTCCGAGTCCTCGAGGTTCTCGAGAACCGGGTCCCCGAGCGGCTGGTCGACCACCGCGAGCCGCCCCTCCGAAAAGTACTCGGCCCGCGCGAGCAGGGCGGCGAGGGCGACGGGCTCGGTGATCGGCTTGCGCTGGTAGATGGCCTGATACATGGTCGCGGGATCGACGCCGCGCCGGACCATCTCCGTCCCGACCTCGAGCGTCTCGGCGTCCGTGTTGCTGTAGCGGAACCAGCCCGTGTCGGTGACGATCGAGGTGAAGATCGCCTTCGCCGCCACGTCGTTCACCTCGGCACCCAGCGCCCCCAGGATGCGCCAGACGAGGAGCCCCGTCGCGCTGGCGCGGACGTCCACGAACGCGGCGTCCCAAAACGGCTCGACCGAGGGTGGGTGATGGTCGACCACGAGCATCTTCGACCCCGCGTTCCGGATCGGATCCGCCATGGCCCCGGTGCGATCGAGATCGTTGAAATCCAGCAGGCAGACGACGTCGTGGGCCGGCAGCTCCCCACCTTCGAAAACGCCGTAGGGACAGGCTTCGGATAGGTAGGAGAACTCCGGCGCCGGTGCATGTGGATTCACGATCGCCACCTCCTTCCCGAGCGATCGCAGCCCGTGGTACAGAGCACCCTGGGCCCCGATGCAGTCCCCGTCCGGGCGGACGTGTCCTACGAGGAGGAAACTCCGCGCTTCCCGGATGAGGTCCAGGGCCTGCTCGCGGGCTTCGTCGCGGCCGGGTGTGGTGGGGGTCGTCATGGAGTGGTCTACGAATGCCGATCGGACGGGGCGGTGCAACGGAAGAGAACCGAAGCGGGCGAACGGCGAGAGCGCGCCCCGAGTCCTCGGCGCTCTCCAGGTCGGTCTCGATCCAGCCTACAGTCTACGGAAGACTCGCCGGCCACCGACCCAGACTCCAGCGACTTCTCCCCTCCCGAGACTGACCTCTTCGATCGGATCGGTCCCCTCGAACCTGTGGAAGGCCAGGTCGGCCCACGCTCCGGGACGAAGCTCGCCCACCTGCCGTCCGAATCCGAGGGCGGCGGCTCCCCCCTCGGTCGCCATGCGGAATGCCTCGAGGGGGGCGAGCCCGGGATGGGATCGGCGCAAGAGTCCCAACTCGCGCCCCATGTCCAGATCCTCGTTGCTGGCGAGGGAATCCGTCCCGAGGGCGATCCTGACACCGGCCCGAAGGTAGCGTCCCAGTTCGAAAGGGGGCCGATCGAAGAAGGCATGGCTGCCCGGACAGTGAACGAGGACGACCCCCGCCTCCGCGATGCGCTCGGGATCGCCTGGTTCGGGGTGGTTGCCATGCACGAGAGAGGTCCGGGGGTTCAAAAGCCCCGCGCTCTCGATGTGATCGAGGCCGGAGCTGCGTGGAGACCGGCCGAGAAACGGTGCCCACTCCCCCGTTCCCGATCGCATCCACTCGACTTCCCCCGGGGTCTCCGCCCAGTGCACGGTCACCGGCATCGGGCGACGGCCCAGGAGTTCCCGCACGCCATCGAAGAGAGGAGCGCTGACGCTGTAGGGAGCGTGGGGAGAGATCCCCTCGATCCGCAGCCGTCTCTTCGGTAGAGCGCGGCGCACCTTCGCCAGAGCGCTCTCCACGCGGCTGGAATCCGCGGCGTCCAGGACCTCACGGTAGACGACCGAGCGAATGGATCCCCGGGATGCCCGGCCCGCGACGGAAGTGGAGGCGATGTCTCCCACCGCGGTCGTCCCCGTTTCGAGGAGGCGGGCCGTCCCTCGCTCCAGTGCGGTCCGCAGGGAAGCATCCGTCAAGGTCTCGCGCTCCCGAAGGAGCTCCCCCACCCATTCGACAAAGGAGGTGCCCCGCCGGACACGCCCCTTCAACTCTCCGAGTTCGAGATGGGCGTGGGCGTTGACGAAGCCCGGAGCCAGCAGCCCGTCCCCGAGGTCCTCCACACGGCCACCGGCATTGCGGATCGCCTTCGACCCCACGAGGAGCCGGCGGATCTCGCCGCCTTCGACCTCCACCGCGCCGTCGAACAAGCGGCCTTCGGGGCCGAGCACCCAACGTGCGCGGAGGATCATGGCTACGGAGCGCGGTCCAGCTTGCGCCGGACCGCGCCGGGCGGATCAATCGGGCTGGGTGCGGACCATGAGGTCCTCGACGTACTCGATCTCCGCGAAGTTCACCGCGTTGGCATCCCAGAGAATCGCGAAGCGGAAGATGTTCGGCGCCAGCCCGGGATCCGCGTGGTAGGTGTTGAGGTCCTTCGGATGCTCGACCCATCCGGTCAGCGAGCCGGGGAAGAGCGGACTCGTCGGCCCCGTCAGATCCACCGAGCACGGCTGCGGGATGCTCCCGGTCACCTTCGCTCCCTGGAAGCGCACGATGATCGGCGCCGTCCCGAGCTGGTTCGTGAAGAACTCTTCGAGACTCATCCCTGCCACGAGGTCGTTCGACCCGCGGTAGGACTGGAGGTTCGGGAAGCTCTTGAGCTTCAGCATCAGGTCCCAGCCGAGGCCGGCGGAGTCGTCCTGGAACTGGAGCTGGAAGAAGTTCGTGATCGGCTTGGTGGGATCGTTCGGATCGACGAAGTCGCGATCACTGAACCAGCACGACTGGACCCCGCTGAAACCGGACGGGCCCATGCCGCTGGCGGCCCAGAGGCCGGTGGTCAGGATGTCCGTCTCCGTGATCGATGCTCCGTAGGACGACATCAGGGTGCTCAACGTCGGGATGACCTTGCTCGCCTCGGTCGCGGGATCAAGAAGCGGCGTGAACGTTTCGATCCGAAGCAGGCCGGGCCCCCCGTCCCCTCCGACGGAGGCGCCGTTCGTCGGCGTGGAGGTGTCGAATCCCTGACCGCCGGCGCCGCCGGAGATGTCGATGCGGGAGGGAACGGGCTGGATCTGCACCTGGGGACCCTGGAGCAGGATCGCTCCCCCGGATCCGCCTCCGCCGGGCTGCGCGAGCGCGTTGTTCTTGACGCCTCCGCCGTTTCCGCCGCTCGCATCGATCACGCCGTTCACGACCGTGCGCCGACCAGACTGCAACTGGAGGGCGCCACCGCCGCTCCCGCCGGCCGCCCCGCTGAAGAGCTGCAGGTCGACGATGGAAAGCGGCCCACCGATCGACTTCGTGCAGTCGTTCAGGACCTGTCCGTTCACGCGGGTCTGCAGGAGGTGGGCCCCTCCGCCGCCGCCACCGGAGCCGCCGCGCAGGTATCCCTGGTCCGGGTCCAGCGTCCTCGCCGCCGCATCGAGCCCCAGGAGAGAACTATCCCCTCCGGGCATGTCGGGCACGAGCGGGGGCAACGTCGCTCCGATGAAGAAGTTCTTCCCAGCGAATCCGGAGAGGGCGTAGCCCCCCCCGGACCCCACGCCGCCGGGCGCGCTGATGATGCAGTTCAGGAGCTTGTCGAAGGGGAAGGAGGTGAGCGAGTCCAACTCATCCACGGGGAAGTGGATCAGGTCGTACGGCGCCGGCAACGTCATCGGCTGGGGCCAGGCGAGACCACCTCGGCCTTCCGCCACCATCGGAGCACCACCCCCCAGGTTCACGACGCCCATTCCGTCCTGACCGTTCACGAGTGTGTACTGCGCGGGGTCCGTCGGATCGACCGGGCCCGGGTCGTTCGGGTTGTCCAGCGTCGGGTCGGACATCAGGAGCGTGGTGAAGTTGCCGCCGTCGGGGCGCGCACCTCCGTCTCCGCCCGCGCCGCCGCCGGGACCCGGCAGCGACGCAATCCCGCCGGTGTAACTGGTCGGGTCGTGGGTGAGCCCACCGAGGCCGCTCACGTCGATCTCTCCCTGGATGATCGCCTCGCCCCGAACGAAGAGACGGGCCGGATTCGACCCCTCGAAGCGCAGCGTGGCACCGGACTCGACCACGAGCCTCGCAAACTCGAAGACCCCGCCGGTTACGGTGAAGGTGTTCGGATCGCCGACGTCGAGCACGTTGTCGATGTCGAACACCGTCGGGTCCTGCAGGAGGGGATCGGTGAAGTCTTCGAGGTCGGTGTCGAGCACCAGGGTGAAGCCGGTGGGAACGCGTAGGTCTCCAAGGCGGCCAGAGCCTCCTCCCGGGCCGGTCAGGAGCTTGCCGTTCCCCCACGGGCTCCCGCTGTGGGTCGAGTCCTCGAAGTTGGTCGTGTCGAAGGTCTCGGTGATATCGATGACGGGGAAGGTGATCACCTCGGGGGTGAACGGGGTGTTCCCGGGCTGGACCAGGCTGTTGCCTCCCAGGTCCTGAATCCCGGTCGAGAGGTTCACGACGATCAGCCGCAGGGGAAGAGTGCTCCCGGCCGAAGGAAATCCGGCGTCCGGTGTGAAGACCACCGTCGTCGTCAGCGAGCTCTGGTCGAGCGTGATGGAAAACTTGCCCTGGACGTCGACCTGATCGCTCGAATCCCCCGGGTTTCCATCCGGGTCCACCGCCACGGTGATCGTGTTCGAAGTCTTGGTCACCGGGTTCACCAGGGTCGCCGGATTCATCAGATCGTCGAAGACGATCCGGACCTCGGACTGGCGGTAGACGTCCCGTGCACCGAGGGCGGGAACGTCCGCAAAGGTCGCCGGATTC
>DRLC01000283.1 GCA_011053145.1 Planctomycetota bacterium
CCCCCTCGCTGTCCTCAGGACGAGAACAGGTGGTCGTTCTCCGGCGACCAGGCCGTGCACCGATAGAGCGGCCCGAGCCGGCGCAACTCCCCCACGAGGGTCCCCGGGACCTCCTCGCCGAGCGCCGCGTCGCGCGCGGCGGCGGGAACCGGCCAGCGGCGTTCCACGCTCAAGCGGTGATCCCCGGGCGTGTAGTAGGAGAGAAACTCCTCGAGCCGCTCCCGGGTCAGCTCCCCGCAGCGCCACTCCCCCTTCCAGTCGTCCATCCGCAGGAAGAACCCGTCGAGTCGGTTCAGCTCGTCGCGCCAGGCATCGAAGCCCATCTCGGTCCTCTCGACCTTGTTCTTGAGGTTCTGCCCGTCGTACCACCCGTCCGGATGGATGCGCAGCGAGACCTCGAGCGCCTCCGCCTCGATCGCGAGCGCGAGGTGGGCATTGCGGAACGCCGCGTCGAGGTCCTTGCCGAGGTCGGGACCGAGGACCTTCTTCAGCGATCGCTTCTCGGCCTTGGGGCGTGTCAGGTAGGTCCAGATCCGCCGCACGCGGTTCCCGTTGAACGCGTGCGGGTGGTGCAGGCTCGTGCGCGATTCGAACGCATAGCCGTCGGCCTTCAGCTCGGCCACGGCCCGCTTGCCGAGGGCGAGCAGCTTGCGGCGCGTGACCAACCGTCTCGGCGTCGCCTCGGGATCGCCCGCGAGGCGCTCCGAGAGTGCGTGAAAGTCTGCCTCCTCGAACCGGATCTCGCCGGTGAGCGGGCTGGGTTCCTTGGTTGCCATCGGTGAATCATAGGGGCGGAGAGAGCGGGGGAGGAGTCGGGAGGGATCCGGCTCGGTCGGCCTCTGCTCTCTCCTCTCTCCTCCCCCCCCTCGCTCCCCCCCTCGCTTCGCCCCTATGATTCACCGATGCGATTCGCCCACTTCCAGTTCGATCCCCGCGAAGACAAGCTCGGTGAGGGCCCCTCGAGCGAGGTGTTCCGCGCGGTCGATACGAAGCTCGGCCGGACCGTGGCTCTCAAGCTGCTGCGCCCGCACGTGGAGTTCGATCCCAACGCCCGCGAACGCTTCGAGCGCGAAGCCAAGCACACGAGCGACCTCGCGCACCCGAACATCGCGACGGTCTTCGAGTACGGCGAGGACCGCGGCACCTCCTTCATCGCGATGGAGTACCTCGAGGGTCGTCCCCTCGACCGGATCTTGCGCGAGCACCGGCTCGAGTACTCCGAAGGCATGGCGATCGCCCTGCAGGTGGCCGACGCCCTCTCCCTCGTCCACGAACGCGGCTTCGTCCATCGCGACCTGAAGCCCGCGAACCTCATGGTGCTGCCGGACGGGCAGGTGAAGCTGCTCGACTTCGGGATCTGCCGCAGCAGCGCGGACAAGAGCATCACCCAGGAGGGCCTCTTGATCGGGACCGTGCTCTACATGTCCCCCGAACAGGTGCTCGGCGAGGAGGTGGACACGCGCAGCGATGTCTTCGCGCTCGGCGCGGTCTTCTACCACGCGTTCACCGGCGAGCTCCCCTTCCCCGGAAAGTCCTTCCCCGAGGTCTGCCTGACGATCCTCGAGGCCTCGCCGCGCCGACCGACCGAGATCCGCGAGGACTTTCCCGCGCCGCTCGAAGCCTTTCTCCTGAAGTGCCTGTCGCGGGAGAAGTCCGAGCGATACGCGCGCGGCGCCGATGCGCTCGCCGCGCTGCAGGCCGTCTCGGAGACCCTGCGCCTGACTTCCGGCCCCGAGCGACCGGTCGCGATCTCGGGCCGCATGCTCGTCCCTCCGTTCCAGACCGACAAGGCGCACGCGGGCTTTGCCGGAGGCCTTCGCAACGACCTGAAGACCGCCCTCGAGCGATCGACGCACCTGGACGTGGAGCTCCTGGACGAGGAACCGGGACCCGGCGAGCGCTCCGGCGCGTTCCTCCTGCGTGCGACGCTCGATCTCGACGGCCAGCGCGGTCGCATCCACTACCACCTCGACCGCGCCCACGGCCCCGACCTCACGGAGACCTCGCTCCTGCTCGAGGAGGAGATCGAGCACGAGGACCCGAACGAGTGGAGCCTGCAATCGAAGCTCACCGGTTCCCTCGTGCGCGCGATCAAGCGCCGCATCTCGCGCTATGCGGTCGCCCCTCCGGCGGAGGCACGCCTGCACCCCGGACGCGCCGAAAGAATCGCGCTCGAAGCCCACGAGATTCTCCACCGCGCCACCTCGCGCCACCTCATCTCGGCGATGGCCAAGCTGCGCGCCGCGCTCAAGGAGGACGAGAGCTGCGTCCTCGCGCACGCCTTCCTCGCCGAAGCCAACGTACGCAAGTTCCTCTATTGGGACGGCGATGTTTCCTTCCTGCAGGAGGCGCGCGAGGAGGCGCGTCGCGCCCTCGCCCTCGACGCCTTCTCCGCCCATGCCCACACCGCCCTCGGATTCGCGGACCTCGTCTCCGGCAACGTCGGCGAGGCACAGCGCGAGCTGCGTCTCGCGATCCAGATCGACCACGACGAGTGGCTCGCGCACCGCCTCCTCGGCGGACTCTTCACGCGCCTCGAGAACGATGAGGCCGCCGCGCCGATCCTGCACCGCGCCATCGCCCTGCGCCCGACGCACATCGGCTCCTACGACCATTTCTACCGCGTGCTCTGCCGGCTCGACCGCTACGAGGAAGCGATCGAAACGGGCGAGCGGGCCTTGGCCCTCGCGCGCAAGCATCTCGGCGAGGTCCCCGACGACCAGGAGGCGCGCCTGCACGCGGCGCTCCTGCAGGGGCGCATGGGGCTGCTCGACGAGGCCCGCGCAACGGTTCGCGAGGCACGGCGGCGCGCCCCGAAGGACCCCTACACCCTGTTCCACGCGGCGCTCGTCCACGCGCTCGTGGACGATCCGGAGGAAGCGCTCGCGCTCCTGAAGGAGGCCCAGGAACGCGGTTTCCACATCGAGAGCGAGGCGGCG
>DRLC01000284.1 GCA_011053145.1 Planctomycetota bacterium
ATGGGATCCAGGCCATCAGTCCGATCGTGCGTTCGCCCTCCGCCGGAAAGGCGTTCGTCGAAGTGGTGGCGACGAAATCGGTCCGTGGAGACCTCCGCTTCCTGATCGACGGGAAGGAGGTCGGGACCAAGGCGATTGCTGCCGGTTCCGAGCGGCCTCGGCTCATGCAGCCGGTGCGTACCGCGAGCTTCTGGGGGGCCTGGCTCTATCCGGCTGAGGACACCCTGCCCGCGAACGGTCCTCTCGCCGAGGTGGAGTTCGCCTATCCGGACCGGGACCTCGGCTTCCTGCCGGGTGGGGAGATGGGGATCCTGATCGTGTTCTTCCTGGCCTCGTTGGTCTTCGGTGCCGCGGTGCTGAAGCCCCTCAAGATCCAGATCTGATGGTGGACGAGGGGGTCGAGCGGGCCCTGACCGCCGCCCTGGAGGCTCACGAGGGGCAGACGCGCCGAGGCAGCGCGGAGCCCTACGTCGCGCACCCCCTTCACGTGGCGCTCCTCCTGGCGCGTCAGGGGGCCGGGCCGCTCGTTCTCCAGGCCGGCCTCCTCCACGACGTCGTGGAGGATTGTGCTGGCTGGACCCTGGAGCGCGTGGAGGGGGAGTTCGGTCTCCGGGTGGCTTCGATCGTCGCTGAGCTCACCGAGGACAAGACCCGGACCTGGCGGGAGCGAAAAGAGCAGCAGGTCGAGATCGTGCCCTCTCTCTCGGAAGAGGCGGTCCTGATCAAAGCCTGCGACAAGCTCCACAACCTGTCGACCCTCGGTGCTTCGCTCGAGCGAGCCCACGACCCGGCCGAGGTCTGGGCACTGTTCCACGGCGGGCGCGAGGCGACGATCGATACTTCGGGGCGGCTGGTCGAGGCGCTCGTTCGAAGGCTCGGCGAAGAGAGCGATCTGTCGGGAGCCCTCCGCGCTGCGATGGAAACGGTCGCCTGCGCCTGAGTGCGTAGGGGGTGGTGCCCCGAGTGGGCCCTTGTGCGTAGGTGGGGCGGGGTGCGAATGGGCCGGGAGCCGGGGGTCGGCCCGGCCTTGCAAAGCCCTTGCATTTTCCCCCTAGAAAACGGCGTAGGCGTCGTGCGGGAAGGGAGAGGAACCCGCTTGTAGGCCAGGAAGCGCCCGTTTCGCCCCAAGTCCCATCCGCCAGGAAGAGTCATGTTGCTGCCCACCTTGCTGTCCTCCGACGCGCTCGACGCACTGCTGGAGGAATGTGCCATCCGTCCCGATGAGTTCACCGAACGTGCCCGGGAGCTCGCCGAGCGGCTCGATCGAGAGGGGGTCGACCTGGAGCTTCCCGATCCGCTCTCCTATCGCCGCGACCCCGAATCCCGTGCCCGTTCGGCCGGCCAGGATCCCTTCCGTTCGGAGGTCGACGCGATCCTCCCGCTCGAGCGGGATGAGGAGCAGCGCTTGGCGCGTCGCATCGAGTTCGCCCGCATTCGACTGGAAAAGGCCCTTGCGGAGGAAGGCCTGGACGAGGGGATGGACGTGCTGTCCCACGACATCGATGCGTCCGAAGGTCTCCCCGAGCGCGTTGCGCGTCGCGCCCGCGAGCTGCATGCGCTTCGGACCGAGATGGTGGAGCGCAACCTCTACCTCGTCCTCATCAACGTCGAGCGCTACGCCCAGACGGGGAACGCTCGCATGGACCTGATTCAAGAGGGCTGCGTTTCCCTCTTCCGTGCGGTCGACGGGTTCGACTGGCGCCGCGGGCTCCTGTTCCGGACCTACGCGGTGCACTGGCTGAACCAGGCCTTCCGGAACTACATCTACAACAACGGCCACACGGTGCGCGTGCCCGTATACCTCCAGAAGGCGCTGAAGCACATCCACCAGGCCGCGATTCAGACCGGCAAGGCCAAGCCGACCCCGGAGGAAATCGCCGCTTGCTCGGACCTCAAGCCGGCCCTCGTGGAGTCCGCCCTCAAGGCGTCCCGAAGCAGCTACTCGATCGACGCGGACTTCCGGACGGCTGAGGGCTCACGCCTGCGCGACCTCCTCGAGGACGAGTCCGCGATCGTCGGCTATGACCCGCGCTTCGAGGACCTATCCCTCGAAACGGGGCTCGCCCGAGCCCTCTCGACTCTCAACGACCGCGAGGCCCTCGTGCTGCGCATGCGCTTCGGGATCGGGTTCGAGCGGGAACACACCCTGGCCGAGGTCGCGGCCGAACTCGGAGTCAGTGTCGAGCGGGTGCGCCAGATCCAGGTCCGCGCCATTGCGAAGCTCGACACCCCGAGCCTTCGCCGGGAGATGGACCCGTTCCTGAACTGACCGCGCTGGGAGGGGGCTGGCTCCCGGCCATTCCCCAGGGTCGATCCCAGCCTCTTCCTAGGAAGGCGGGGAGGGTACATTGGTTCCATGGCACCGAGCCGGAGATCTGATACCGGGCCTTCGCTCGGCTCGAGGCGTCTGAGGGCGCTCTTCCTCGATCTCCTCGATCGCTCACCCACCGCCGCGGAGCGCGAGCATTGGAGGGGTCGGGATGCGCACGAGCTGCTCGACACCCTGACCGCGTCGCTCGAGTTCTGGGAGAACTGGCTCGAGCGCGAACTCTACTATTTCCTGCTCGTCGTCTCCTTCCGCCCCACCTCGGAGCGCGTGCTCGAGATTCCCTCCGAGCTCGCGGGCGGGCACATCGGGGTGCGCGAAGCCCTGCGCCGCATCGCGCTCTCTCCGAGCTTCGACCGTCGCAACCCTGGG
Source organism: Planctomycetota bacterium (assembly GCA_011053145.1). Taxonomy (GTDB): domain Bacteria; phylum Planctomycetota; class UBA1135; order UBA1135; genus DRLC01. The sequence goes on from DRLC01000284.1 coordinate 2,699, forward strand.
GCGGACACCTTCTGCACGGTCATGCTCGAGCAGTTCCTCGGGATCGTCGTGCAGGAGAAGCCGCGCCTGCTCGAGTCGGCGAAGCGCCTCTACGACGGGCGATCGGGCAAGTTCCTCGGGGGGAGCGGACGTTCCCAGGCAGACGTGGTGCGCCTCGTGATCGACGACCCGGGGACCCTGCGCTTCTACCTGGCCCGTCTGCATCGCTCGTTCCTCCGAACCGAGGCGCCCGAGCGTGAGCTCCGCCGGCTCTCCGAACGACTGGCGGAGGGCCACGGGGCCCTGCGATCGATCCTCCGCGAGTGGGGACGCTCCGACGCCTACGAGGCGCGTCTCGATTCGCGGCGCCCACTCTCGAACCGTGCCTTCACCCGTTCCCTCTTCGTCGACCTCACGGACGCACTTCCGAGCCCCGAGGAAGAGCAGCGCATGCGAGCCGCCCTCGATGGCCTCGCGAACCCGGGGCCCCTGCGCGCCGTGGTGGCGCGCTTGCTCCTCGATTCAGGGACGACCCGGATCCCCGCCCGCGACGCGATCGAGGACCCTCGGGCATGGATCCGTGAGCTCTTCGATCACCTGCTCACCCGCCAGCCCACCGAAGCCGAACTCGATGCCTTCGTTTCGAGCCTTGCCGACCCCGCCTGCCGGCCGGAAACCGTCGTCTATGCCATCCTCTCCGATCCCGCCTACCCCACCTGGTAACCCTCCCAGAGGTCCTCGCTAGCACGGACGCACCCCATGCAGACCCACATCCCTCCCCGGTCGCCCGACCGTCGCAGCCTCCTCCGGCTCGGCGCCGGCGCGGCACTGCTCGCCCCTCTGCCGCGGATCTGGACGCCGCGGCCGGGGCCGGGCAAGACGCGCCGCGTCATTCTCGTCGCATTCGCGGGGGGCGTTCGCACGCGCGAGACCCTCGGAACCCCTGGAAACGTGCCGAACCTGATGCGCATGGCGAGGGAGGGGGTCGTCTTCCCGCGCGTGCGCACGGAGAACCTCGGGCACTTCGGCGCAGCGATGACCCTGTTCACCGGGATCTCGGAAGCCCGTGGGATCCGTGACAATGCGCGCGGGGGAGATCCGACCGTGTTCGAGTATGTGCGCAAGGAACTCGGGTGGCCCGCCGACCAGGTTTGGATCAGCACCTCGGGTGGGGCGCAGCAGGCGAACTACTCCTACAGTCTGCATCCCGACTACGGTGAAGCCTACGGCGCGAACACCCTGGATGGAGACGGGGTCTTCAATGCGGAGTTCCGCTCGATCGTCGACGCATACGGGAAGCCGAAGGAACTTTCCCCGCGGGAGGCCGAACTCCTTGCGAGAATGCGGGCGGCGCTCCTCGCGGGTCGTGAAGAGGATTCGCAGGAGGACGCGGCTTCGTTCGCGCGGGTCGAGAGCTTCCTCTTCGATGAACTCCGCAACGGGACCGCGGACCTGCGCGGTGCTGGAGCCGCGGACGCAAAGGCCCTGCGGGTAGCCCGCAATCTGATGGCAGTCTTCCGCCCCGGTCTGTTGGGTGTCGTGTTGCAGCGCGCCGATGTGGCCCACGGGAGCTACAACGCCTATGTCGAAGTGATCCGCCGCAACGATGCGATGCTCGGGGAGCTCTTCGACGCGGTGAGGAAGGATCCCGAACTCGCGGACTCCACCGCAATCTTCGTCGTTCCGGAGTTCGGCCGCGACAAGGACCTCAATGTGCGGCGAGGGCTCGACCACGGCGACGGTTCCGATGACCTGCGCCGGGTCGCCATGGTCGCCTGGGGACCGGACTTCAGGCGTGGGGCCGAAGTCCTCGAGGATGTGCGCTCGATCGACCTGTGTCCGACGGTGTGCGAGCTCCTCGGCGCGAGGGCGCGCCACTCGCGCGGGCGCAGGCTTCGCCAGCTCTTCGCGTGATTGCGGGAGCGTCCCTGCCCCGTGTCGTCGTGACCGGCACGCTGTGTTTGGGCCTTCTCGCGACCTCCTCGACGCAGGAAGGCGCGGGGGACCCGACCGCGACCCCCGCCCCGGAATCGAACGGCTGCCTCGCGTGCCACGCCGGGATCGAAGAGATGCACCCCGAGGCCGAGCTCTCGTGCGTCGACTGCCACGGGGGGGACCAAGAGGCGGCGGACAAGGCCCGTGCCCATGTGCGCCGTCCCAGTGTGCCCATCGAAGACGAGCGCACACCTCCGCCGGACCGGGACCTCGCGTGGCGGCGGTTCCGAAATCCCTCCGACCTGCGGGTCGTGAACGAGACCTGCGGAGAATGTCATGCAGAGGTCGTCGAACGCCTGCGGCTCTCGCTGCACTCGACGACTGCCGGCCACCTTTCGGACGGCTTCTACGAGATGGGCCTGAGCGCGGAGCGCGGCTCACGCTACTCGATCTTCCCGGTCGAGGCTGGCGAGGAGGAAGCCGGGGAGGTGGAAGAGCTCGTGCAGGTGCCCGCGTTCCGAGACCGGCACGGGAAGAGAAAGGCTAGCGCCGCGGAGCGGCTCGCCGCGAACTATGCGGACCTCGCTCGCAAGGAGTGCATGCAATGCCATCTGTGGTCCGAAGGACGGGCGGTGCGGGGCAGGGTCGGCTTCGATGGCGACTATCGAGGGGATGGGTGTGCGACCTGCCACGTGGTCTACGACCGAGACGGGTTCTCGCGTTCGGGGGACGCGGCGCGGGTCGATGGCGAGCCGGGCCACCCGCGGACCCACACGATGACCGCGACGCCGACGACCCAGACCTGCACCAGCTGTCACTACGGCGACGCGTCGATCGGTCTCCACTTCCGTGGGCTCTCGCAGCTTCCGCCCAACGCTCCGGGGGGACCCCAGGTCCCCGGAACGACGGACACCCAGCTCAACCGCGCCTTCTACCTGAACGACCCCTCGATCGTTCCCCCCGACCTGCACTTCGAACGCGGGATGGACTGCATCGACTGCCACACGACGAACGACGTGATGGGGGATGGCAAGCTCCATGGGCAGATGGAGCACCAGGTGGAGATCTCCTGCGAGGCCTGCCATGGGACGTTCGAGCGCAGGAGTTCGCTGCGTACCGAGCGCGGCACGCCCCTCACGAACCTTCGTCGCGATGGCAGCCGCGTGATCCTCACCGTGAAGGCGAGTGGAGAGGAACTCGAGGTCCCCCAGGTCGTCGACGTGATCGACCCTGACAGCGACCTCTTCAATCCGGACGCAGCCCGCGCGATGGATGCGCGACACGGCAACACCGAGTGCTACACCTGCCACTCGGGCTGGAACGTGAACTTCCTGGGATTCCACTTTTCGCGAAACGCATCCCTCAGTCAGCTCGATCTGCTGTCGGGAAAGGTCACGCCAGGCCGCGTGACGACCCAGGAAAAGGTCTTCGCGACCTGGAAGAGTTTCTATGCGGGCCTCGACCAGAACGGGCGCGTGGCGCCGTACCTGACAGGATTCTCGACGATGGGGAGTGTCTGGGACGAGGAGGGCAAGCTGGTGCTCGACCAGGCGATGCCCGAGACCAGGGCCGGGCTCTCGGGAATGACGATGGTGCATCACCAGCTCCACACCGTGCGCCCCACCGCGCGCTCCTGCGTCGAGTGTCACCGTGCCTCCGCGACCTGGGGACTGGGAAGCCCGAACTTTCGCCTCACCCGCCAGCTCGCGTTCGTCGCGGACCGGCGCGGGATCGAGGTCGTCGGGCTCGTGCGCTCGCAACTGTCCGACTCGCGCGCGCTCTGTCTCTTTCCGATCCCCGACGTGGTCGATCTCGCAGTCCGTTGCGACCCGCTCCAGGGACACGCGGACTACCTCTTCGTCGCGGAGGGTGGCCGTGGCGTTCATGTCCTCGACGTGCGGAATCCGGTTCGCCCCGAGCGCGTCGCGTTCCTGGCCACGATCGATCCACGTGCGCTCGAACTCGTCGGCGACCAGCTCTTCGTCGCCGATGGGATCGGTGGGCTGGCGGTCGTCGATGTCTCCGATCCGGGGAGTCCGTCGCTCGCGGGGAGACTCGCCACCGTGGATGCACAGGATGTGGATGTCCAGTGGCCGGTCGCCTACATCGCGGACGGCGGGGGAGGGCTCTGTGTCGCCGACGTGCGCGTTCCCATCGCGCCGACCTTCCTCTCCTCGCTCGACCTCGACGGCTCGGGCACGGTTCCCGATGACGCCGCGCACGTTGCGAGCCTGTTCCAGTACTCCCGGCCCCTTGCACGGGACGGAGTCCCCATCGATCGCCGCACCCGCGCTCGAAACCTGGTCGCTGTGCTCGACCGCGGCCGCGGGCTCTTTCTGTTCGATCTCACCGAACCCACGCGCCCCAAACGCCTCGCCGCGCCCAAGGCCAAGCGTTCGCGCAATGCTTCCGACCGCTTCGTGAGCTACCGCGGGCTCGTCCTGCTCTCCCAGGTCGACCCCGCCGATCCCCAGGGAGGTGCGCCGACCGAGGAGCGTGACTATGCCTACATCCTCGAGGAGCGAGGTTCGATGGCGAATCGCCGGTCGAAGGTGCGGCTCTTCGACGTCACCGATCCGAGGCGCATGCGGCTGCTCGGTGGAGATCGCGAGACCGTGCCGGCCGGGTTTGCGACCGAAGCGCTCGTGGCGGCCGAAGTCTACAACCCACCGTTCCGCCAGCGCGTTCTCTTCGCCGCGGGAGAGCGCGGCGTCTTCCTCGCCGACGTGACGATCTCGCGGGACGCGCGCCAGGTCGGCGTCCTCCCCGGGATCAAGGATGCCTATGCGATCGCGTTCGAAGAGTTTCCGCTCGACCGGATGGTGGACGAGCTCGGCCGACCGCTGAAGGACATCAGTCACCCGCGTTCACGCTGGCTGAATCGAAGCGAGTTCGAGCGCGTGCTCACCGTTTCGAGCGAGGATCTCGGCACCGACCTCGACTATCCCCTCCCCCCGGACTCCGCCGTTCTCGAGGCGCGCCGAGAGCTGGAGCGTCTGGATCAGGACGGTTCGACCCGCCTGGAAGGGGAGGAACTCGAGGAAGTCGCCGAGGCTGACTTCGACGGAGACGGGCGCGTCGTCCTCGGAGAACTCGTCCGGCATGTAGGCCGAGGCGAGACCGGGCGGAGTCGCTCGATCCCGAGCGAGGAAGTGCCCAGTGCGAGTGGTGAGCGTGTCTTTCCGGACGGAGACCTTGCAAAGCTTCTGGATGGCACGAATCCCTATGACTTCGACCGCGACGCGGATGGAATTCTCGACCGGCGAGAGCTCGATGCGGCCTTTCTCCACGCTCTCGATCTCGACGGGAGCGGTTCTCTCTCGATCCATGAACTCTCGCGCTATCCGGGCGAACGCCGATCGCTGCGATTCGCGGACGAGACGGCGGTTCGGCTCTTCGGCAAGCGCCGCGGAACGTGGAGTCGTCGCGAATTCCATATCGAGGATGCGGAGTGGGAGGCCCTGGACCGCGATGGGGACGGGCGAGTGCGACTCGTTCGCTCCGAGTACGCGTTCGAGCGCGAGCACGGCGTCCCCGGACCGGGGTCGGAGTGGCCGACGCGGAGGGTCCTCCTCGTGCCCCTGCCCCCGGGGATCGGCATCCAGGACCTCCTCGAGCGCCTCGACGAAGACGATGACGGAG
>DRLC01000285.1 GCA_011053145.1 Planctomycetota bacterium
CCTCCAGAGCGAGCGCACCCGCCCCGTCGAACCGGAAGCGGGCGTTCCAGATCGCGTTGAGCTGGCCGACCGAACCATCGCTCCCGTCACGCACCGCTTCGAAGGTCGTGCTCGTGCGCACGATCCCGTCCTCGGTCGTCTCGATCGAAAACTCGTGCAACTCCACCCGGTCGGGACGCCCCCACAACTGCGCGAAACGAGCCCCGGCCCGTCGCAGCGCCCCCTCGCCCGCAAGGGGTTCGACGCCTTCGTCCCGGACCCGCGCCGCGGCAGCCCGCCGGACCTGGATCCCGCGCGGTCCCACCTCGAAGACCTCTTCCCAGTCTTCCGCCTCGGGCACGAGCCCACCGCAGCGAAAGCCCGGCGCGAGGGGCAACCGCGCGCCCTCTCCGCCGAGCGAGTGCGCGAGGAGCGCGAGGATCCTCGAGGTCTCGCCGGAGAGCTTCTCGCTCGTCCACCCGTCCGGCCCCGGATCCACCGCGCCGAGGGTTTCCCGCAACGGGAGCGGCAGCGACGCGTCCGCGTCGCCCGGGGCCGAGTCCTGGGGCAGAGCGAGGAGGAAGAGGAGGGGGAGGAACATGCGGGGGTCGGCGCGGACGGCTCCCTCCTAGTCCCGTGGATCGGCGGGGGAACCGGTCAGTCGGTGCCGGGGCGCTTGCGATAGTACATCGCGCCGGGGGCGTACACCGCCTCGAAGAGATCCGACGCGCATCCCGCTGTCTCCGCGCCCCCCAGGAGCAGCACACCCCCGGCGCGCAGGGTTCGGTGCGCGGCCTCGAGCACGGCCCGGCGTCGCTCCTCGCTGAAGTAGATCAGCACGTTCCGCAAGAGGATGAGGTCCATGCGAGAGGCTCCGGGACCCGCCTCGGTCAGGTTCAGGCGCAGGAACCGGATCATCCTCCGGAGCTTCGGATCCACACGGTGCAGCCGCCCGTCCTCGTGGAAATAGCGCGCGCGAAGATCCGCCGAGAGGCCCCGTCCCAGGGCCACCTGGTCGAAGCGTCCAGCCTCCGCGACCGCGAGGACCTCCGACGAGATGTCCGTGGCCAAGATGCGCACCGATTCGGGACGAAGGCCCGGCACCTCGCCCAGGCGGGCGATCTCGTGCACGACCATCGCGATCGTGTACGGCTCCTGTCCCGTGGAGCAAGCGGCGGACCAGATGTCGAGCCCTGCTCCCGCGCCGCCGCGCAGCGCGAGGAGCTCCGGGAGAATCCGTCGGCGCAGCTCGTCGAACAGACCCGCGTCCCGGAACCACGAGGTTTCGTTCGTCGTGATCGCGTCGACGATCGCGTCCCGCACCTGTGCCGCGGAAGAGCGCGCCATCTCGATCAATTCCCGGTAGTCCTCGCACTCGAAGGTCTCGAGCAGGGGACGCATGTGGTCGTCGAGCAGTTCGAGGCGGCCCTCGCCCGCGATGATTCCCGTCCACTCCTCGATCATCTTCCCGAGGGAACGCGCTTGGTCCGGTCGCAGCCCGGGAGAACCCATCAGCTCTCCCCCCTTCGGACCAGGGCTTCCAGTCGGGGGGCGATCTCGTCGAGGCCCAGGACCTCGTCCGCCTGCCCGGCATCCACAACCGCCTTGGGCATCCCGAAGACACGGGAACTCGCCTGGTCCTGTGCAATGCAGGCGCCGCCCGCCTCGCGAATGACCCTCGCCCCGTCGACGCCGTCCGATCCCATCCCGGTCAGCACCGCGGCCAGAACCTTGGACCCGTAGACATCGGGGAGGGAGCGGAACAAGACGTCGACCGCTGGACGGCAGTGGTGCTCGGGGGGAGCCTGGCTCAGGCGCAGGACCGCGCCCGTCGGGGAGAAGGCGAGGAACATGTGGGATCCGCCGGGCGCCAAGTACGCATGGCCGGCAACGGGCTCCATCTCGTCATCGGCGCGGTGAACCGGGAAGGGGGCCGCCTCCGCGAGGGTCCCGACGAGGGAGTCCACGAATCCCACCGGCATGTGCTGCACGATGAACAGTGGGACTGGGAGCTGGACCGAGAACGAGGAGAGGAGGGTCGTCAGGGCCTCGGGCCCTCCGGTCGACACGCCGATCCCGATCGCGGCCGGAGCCCCCCGCAGCGGCCCCCGGGAACGGCCGGGGCTCGGAAGAGGAACCCGCGGGGTCTCGTGGGAGCAGTCCAGGGCCCCGAGGACATCCTCGAGTGGGGTGGAACGATCTTCGGCCCCCCGTCCGAGTGGGGTCCGGGATCGGGGGAGCCCGGAGAGCGGAAGGGGCGTCCCGCCGGAGCGGCTGCGAAGATCACGGGGCATGGCACGGGGTCCCCGGGCCGATCGCGCGATGGGTACGGCTCCCGGGGAACGGGTCTTCGGCAGCGCCTCCCCCGGGACCTGAGACAGGAGCCCACAACCCCGGCTCCGGGAGGAATCCCCATTCACCGCGATCCTTTTCCCGGCGCACTCAAGTCCTCGCCTCCCCCGTCCGAAACCTCCAGGACCCTAGGATTCCCCGACCCCAAGATCCCGACCATGTTCAGCGCGTTCCTCAAGAAACAGGACCATTGCCCGACCGACGCCGACCTCGTTCGCAAGCTGCGCGAGTACGAGGCCCAACTCAAGGCCATTTCGGAGACCAACGCCGTGGTCGAGTTCGAGCCGGACGGCACGATCCTGGAAGCCAATGAGAACTTCCTGCGGACGGTTGGATACACGATGGACGAGATCCGCGGCCAACACCACCGGATCTTCGTGACCCCGGAGTACGCGGCGAGCCAGGACTACTCCCACTTCTGGCAAGACCTCGCGGAGGGCAAGAACTTCGGCGGCGAATTCCAGCGGGTCACCAAGGATGGTCGGGTGATCTGGCTCGAGGGGCAGTACAACGCGCTCAGGGACGAGAGCGGCCGCGTCTTCAAGGTGGTCAAGTACGCGAACGACATCACCCAGCGGATGGAATCGATGGAGCTCGCCAAGCGCATCAACGCCGAACTCGTCGCCTGCGCCGAGGAACTCCGGGCCTCCGCGGAAGACCTGATCCAGAACTCCGAGAAGACCGCGAAGACCTCGGAACAGTCCCTCGCCCACGTGGGCGAGGTGACCCAGTTCACGAACTCGGTCGCGAGTTCGACCGACCAGATGTCCAGCGCGATCCAGGAGATCGCGAACAGCGCGAACGAACTCAGCGAGCGCATGGGGCAGGTGGTCGCCGGGGCCAAGCGCACTTCCGAGCTGATGGAAGCCCTGCGCTCCGCCAACCAGGAGATCTCGCGGGTCAGCGAAACGATCTCCGACATCGCCGACCAGACGAACCTGCTCGCCCTCAACGCGACGATCGAGGCCGCGAGCGCCGGCGAGGCCGGGCTCGGCTTCGCGGTCGTCGCCTCCGAGGTCAAGGATCTCGCCCGGGAGACCATGCAGGCCACCGAGCAGATCAACACCCAGGTCAAGGGCGTCCACCAGCGCTCCGAAGACGTGGCCGAGGCGATCGAGGAGATCGCAACGGTCATCGAAGCGGTGAACTCGCTCTCGAGCACCCTCTCCTCGGCCGTGCACGAACAGAGCGCGACCACCAAGGAGATCACCAGCGCCGTCTCCGAAGCCGCGGCCGGTGCCCGTTCGATCAGCAGCGACATCACGATGGTGGCCGAAGCCTCGTCCGCAGCGAACCACACCTCCCGCGGGGTCCTCGAGGCCTCGAACCAGCTCTACGAGTTGGCCCGCCAACTGTAGGGTGCACCACGACGACCGGCTCCCGCCGGCCGACCCCCGCCGAGCCGTCCACGGGCCCCGCCCCGGACGGCTCGCGCGCGTTCGGTCCCCCCCCACCCCTTGCCCCCTCCCCACGCCCCCGATAGGATCCCCGCCCCGGTCCGGGCGAACGGCCCCGGAACCGGCCACGGAGAGGTGGCAGAGCGGCTGAATGCGCTAGATTGCTAATCTGGTGATCCCGATTCGGGATCCGCGAGTTCGAATCTCGCCCTCTCCGCCAACCCCGCTCCCCCGGGGTTCGAGGAGCGCATCCCGCCCGAGCTCCCCCCCTTCCGATGGTCCCGGTGACACACCTCCCTAGGTCGCGACGTGCCATCGCGGGAAAGAACGGATACCGAAGACGATCCGGCGGCACGCTCCTCCTCGCCCTGGCGCTGGGATCCTGTTCCGGAAACGACTCTCCGGCCACGGGGACCGATACGGCCGCCCGGGAACATCCGATCTCGATCCAACTCCACGTCCACGGGTCTTTCAGCGAGGGGGTCGGCAGCATCGACTCCCACAGCTTCGAGGCGCAGGACGTGGGTGTGGATGCGATCTGGTGGAGCGATCACGACTTTCGGATCAGCGGCTACGAGCACGTCGCTCACTTCGGTTTCGAGGACCTGTCCGCCCCGATCGACGAGGACGAGAGTTGGACGTCCCACCTGCACCGCCGACTGGGCGACCGCA
>DRLC01000286.1 GCA_011053145.1 Planctomycetota bacterium
CCCGCCGCGGTGGGCGAGCCGCAGAGGCGTGCGAGGTCCACCGTGCCCTCGGTCTGCCCACCGCGCACCAGCGTCCCCCCGTCCTTCGCTCGCAGGGGAAAGATGTGCCCTGGCGTCGCAATGTCGGCCGGCCCGCTGGCGGGATCCGCGGCCACCGCGACCGTGCGGGCGCGATCGGCGGCACTGATCCCCGTGGTGACCCCGGTGCGCGCCTCGATCGAGTTCGTGAAGGCCGTCCCCATGCGACTCGTGTTGTCCCGCACCTGCGGGACCAGCCCGAGGCGGTCGCACTCCTCCCCGGACATCGGCATGCAGATCAGGCCTCGACCTTCCCTGGCCATGAAGTTGATCGCCTCGGGGGTGACATGCTCCGCGAGCATGCACAGATCCCCCTCGTTCTCTCGGGACGGATCGTCGACCAGGATGACCATGCGGCCGGCCTTGAGATCCTCGAGAATCTCGGGAATGGTGGAGAGGGTCATGGCGTGGATGCAGCGTTTGGCAGCCGAGAGTGGGTCGTCCGAGCCCCGGGACGCACCCGTCCCGGGAAGGGCACTCTCCGGGCGGACTGGAGCCCGGGGAGGCAACCCGTCATAGTAGCGAGCCTTGCCGGGTCCCGACAGGTCCGGCCCACGACCATGCTCCATCCCCTGCCGTGCTCCCGACGTCACGCGCGCCGTCCCGCTCCTGGGAAGGCCCATGCGCTCGCATCCCTCGCCGCCACCGCCGCCCTCACAGGCCTGCTCGCCTGCTCCTCCGCGCCCGCCGGCCCCGAACCGAACCCGGACGCGTTCTCTCGGACCCTGCGCGGAGCCCCGATCCGACTCGTCCGCTCCCCGGAACTCGATCGCATCCGAGAGCTCGAGGAAGCGCGGTCGACGGGCGGGGGAGAACTCCTGCGGCTCGCGCGCGACGGCTCCCCGGAGGTCCGGCGGCGCGCGGTCGTCGCCCTCGGCCGACTGCCCTTCCCCGAGTTCGGCAAGGAGGTCACCGAGGCCCTCGTGCTGCGACTCGAAGATCCGGACACGCGCCAAGCCGCCGCGTTCGCGCTCGGCCAACGGGCGGACCCCGCGAGCGCCGGAGTCCTCACCGCGTACATGAACGACCCCGACCCGGGGTTCCGATCGCGCGTGGTCGAGGCGGCGAGCAAACTCGTCGACGACCCGGCCCTCCGCGAAGCGGTCACGATCGCACTGCGGGACGCCGATCTCGGGGTCCGGATCGAAGCCGCGGTCGGGACCTCCCGCTGGAGCAGCGAAGACCCGGACGCCGCCGACGTCGACCGTGCCCTGCTCGACACCCTCAGCCCCTACCGGATCACGTCCTCGCGCGGAGGGGCCCCGACACGCGTGCAGCGCACGGCGATCGAGGCCGAGCTGGTCTGGCGCGTCCTCTTCGCCCTCGCCCGCCGCGGCTCGACCCTCGGTGAGGGTGCCTTCCTCGAGTACGCGTCGTCGGATGTCCCCCTGGAGCAGCTCTTCGCGATGCGGGGAATCGCGAAACTCGAGGCATCGGACGAACTGGTCGCGGCCGCGGCCCACGCGCTCGATACGACCTCCGACTGGCGCGTGGCGTGCGAAGCCGCTGTCGCGCTGGGCCGGCTCGGGCAATCGGCCGCTGTGCCTCCTCTCGCCCGCGCGACCGACCATGCGTCCGCCCACGTTCGCGCGGCGGCAGCCGAGGCCCTCGGCAACTTCGCGGAGGACTCGAAGGAGGCCCTCAAGGCCCTTCACCGCGGACGAGCGGACGTTTCGCCCGTGGTGCGCAACGCCGCTCTGGCCTCGTTCTGTCGCCTCGCCGCCCCTTCGGACGCCCTCGCCGAACTCCGCCGCCAGGCCGATCGTAACGATCCGATCGAGCGTTTCGGGGCAGCCGCGGCTGCGGCGGCCGTTCCCGGCTCCGAAGTCGTCGAGCTGCTGAGCCGGCTGGCGAACGACCCGAGCAAGCTCGTCGCGACGCGCGCGGTGTCGAGTCTCGGCGAGCATCTGTCCATCGACGGCGAGGGCGCCGCGGTGCGCGCGCTCCTGCGCTCGCTGCTCGAGAGCCCTGACAACGGGGTCCGCTCCGCCGCCGTGGAAGGTCTCGCCTCCGTCCCGGACGCATCGGATGTCGAGGCCCTGATCGCCGCGGCGAACACCTCCAAGGGGGACATCTCCGAAGAGATCGTCGTCGGGGTCCTCCGGGCGCTCGGGAAGATCCCGGAGTCCGCCGAGGCGCGCGAGTTCGTGCGCCGCTCGCTCGTGGATCCACGCCCGTTCGTGCGGCGTGTCGCGCACAGGGTGGCCGAAGAAGACTTCGGACTCGAACTCGCCTACACCGAGGTTCCACCCGACCCGGCGCGCCCCCCGGTGCCGCTCCCGGGTCGCGACTTTCCCGCGTGGACGCGGAATCCCTTGGTCGCGATCAACACGAACCGCGGTGAGATGGTGTTCGAGTTGTTCCCCGCCGAGGCTCCGGTGCACGTGGTGAACTTCTTGGCGCTCGCGGAGAAGGGGGAATACGACGGCACGCTGTTCCACCGGGTCGTACCGGACTTCGTCGTCCAGGGCGGGGACTACCGGGGCGACGGGTATGGAGGACGGCCGGCGCGCGGCGTCGCCCTGCGCAGCGAGTTCACGCCGCGAAAGTACACGCGCGGTTCCCTCGGCATGCCCCGCAACCAAGACCCAGACTCGGGCGGCTCGCAGCTCTTCGTGACCCATCGCCCGACACCGCACCTCGACGGGCACTACACGATCTTCGGCGAACTGCGCGCGGGTGGCGACGTTCTGGACAGGATCGAGCAGGGGGACCGCATCCTCGGTGTGCGCCTCCTCTCCCCCTCGAACGCGGGAACCGGGAAATCCTTGCCGCCGGGAAGGTGAGGCGAAATGGGTGGGGCGGCGGGGAATGGCCCGCCCGACTCGGGAGAGCGGAACGCCGTTGCCGATAGTGGCCGAGCCCCCTCCCGCCCCGCACCGGGGCCCCGGAGTTCCCCACCATGAATCGACACCAGCCCCTGCCCCCGGCTCCCCGGGGAGCCGTCACGGTCCGCCTCCTCTGCTGGACCGCCGTCCTCGGCCTCCTCTCGGTGACCGGCCTCCTCGCCCGACGCTCCGCCGGCCTGCAGGATCGACTGAACGAGCTGGAGCAGCGGCGCACGACGGAGGAGTTCGCCTTCCAGCGCAACCTCTTCCGTGTGGGGCACGAGCTCGGCGCGGTGCGCGAGGACCTCGCCTCGTCCGCGAGGCACGCGGCCCAGACGTCGGCGCTGGCCGAACGGCTCGAAGTGGCCGAAGCGCACCTGGCGGAGATCGGATCCGAGATCGACGACCACGCAGCGAGCCTCAACGACCTGCGGGAAGAACAAGCCGAGTTCGGGCCGCACGTGCTCGAAGCGGAACTCGACCGGCGGGTCGAGGGCCTTCGCTCGCAGCTCGAGGAGCGCTGGAGGAGCATCGAGGGTCTCGCATCCTCCGCGAACGAAGCCGCCCACCAGAGCAGCGCCGAGGTGGCGCGCCTCGAGGCGTCGATCCAGTACCCGCGCGACTTCGAGGGCATGTGGCGCGACATCGTCGGCCCCGTCGTGCAGCTCGCCGGGGAAACGAGCGTCGGAAGCGGAGTCCTGCTTCCGTCCCGACCCGACGGCGAGGGCGGGTTCGCGACCCATCTGCTGACGGCCTGGCACGTGGTGCGGGACATCCAGGTCGATCTCGACCACCGCGACATGCCGGTCCCGACGTTCATCTACGCCGAGGACGGCACGGTCACCGAGGAGTTCGCCGAACTGCTCGACTTCGACCCGGAGATCGACGTGGCCCTCCTGGTTCTCCACACCGACGAGGCGCTCCCGAACGGGGCGGCCCTCGCCCCGCGCTCCGTGCTCGATCGGGTCCGCATCTTCGACCCGGTCTACGCGGTGGGCTGCCCCCTCGGCAACGATCCGATCCCGACCCACGGTGAGGTATCGACGACCGCCCAGCGCATCGACGGCCAGCTCTACTGGATGATCAACGCGCCGACCTACATCGGGAACTCCGGCGGGGGAATCTTCGAGGACGAGACCCACGAACTCCTCGGGATCTTCTCGAAGATCTACACGCACGGAACGCTGCGACCGACCATCGTCCCCCACATGGGCCTCGCGACCCCGCTGGGTGTGATCTACGACTGGATGGAGGAAAACGGCTGGGACGAACTGGTCCCGGCGGAACCGGACGCGAGTGCGCACGCCCGCATCGCTTCTGCCCCCGTGGAGAGCGCGGACTCCGAGTAAACGCTCGACTCAGTGCCGGAAATGCCGGCGATGGCTGAAGACCATCGCGATGCCTCCCGCATCGCAGGCCTCGATCACCTTCTTGTCGCGAATCGAGCCCCCGGGCTGGAGGATCGCGGTCACGCCGGCCTCCATCGCTCGCTCGACCCCGTCGGGGAACGGGAAGAATGCGTCCGAGGCGAGGACCGACCCTCCCACTTCGTCGCCGGACTTCTTGACGGCCAGCTCCACCGAATCCACGCGGCTCATCTGTCCCGCGCCGACCCCGAGCACCCGTCGACCCTTCGCGATCACGATGGCGTTCGACTTCACGTGCTTGCAGACCAGGTCGGCGAATCGCAGCGACTCGATCTCGGAATCGTCCGGTGATTTTCGGGTCACGACCTCGAGTTCCACCGGGGCGTCCCCTTCCACATCTCCCTCCTGCAACAGGAACCCGCCGGCGATCGGGCGCATGGCGAGCCCCGTCTCGCGCGTCTCGGGACCGATCGGCCCGCAGGCGAGAAGCCGAACGTTCTTGCCCCACTTGGCGCCGGTTCGAATGCGCTCGAGCGCGTCCTCGTCGAAGGCTGGAGCGGCGATCGCCTCGACGAATCGGTTGCCCGAAACGAGGAACTCCGCCGTGGCGAGGTCCACGGGACGGGTGAACGCAAGCACCGAACCAAAGGCCGAAAGCGGATCTCCCTCCCAGGCGTCCGCGAGGGCCGCTGCGAGGTCTTCTCCACACGCCGCACCGCATGGGTTGTTGTGTTTCGTCACCGCTGCGAATGGGTCGGCGAACTCACTCGCAAGCCGGATGGCCGCATCGAGATCGACGAGGTTGTTGTAGGAGAGTGCCTTGCCCCCGAGGAACTCGGCGCTCGGAAGACTCGCGGGAACCTGATCCGAGAAATGGTAGAGCGCTCCCTTTTGGTGCGGGTTCTCTCCGTAGCGCAGCTCCATCGCCCTGCGACCCGCCAGGGTGAAGGTCTCCGGGAAGAGCTCGTCCTCTTCGTGGTCCTGATCGAACAGCCAGTTGCTGATCGCGGAGTCATAGCGGGCGGTCAGCGCAAACGCCTTGCGGGCGAGTTCTCGGCGCAGGCCCTCCCCGAGTTCCCCCTCACGCCTCAGCTCCTCGAGAACTCGGTCATAGTCCGCGGGGTCGGTAACCACGCCCACGAAGCGATGGTTCTTCGCCGCCGAACGGACCATCGAAGGACCGCCGATGTCGATCTGCTCGATCACGTCGGCGCGGTCCACGCCCGGCTTGGCCTTGGTCTCCTCGAACGGGTAGAGGTTCACGATCACGAGATCGATCGCCCCGATCCCATGCTCCTCCATCGCCTCGACATGATCGGGCTGATCCCGCAGGGCGAGGATCCCGCCGTGGATCTTCGGATGCAGCGTCTTCACCCGCCCGTTCATCATCTCGGGGAATCCCGTGACGCTCGCCACCTCGACCACGGGGATGTCGGCCTCCGCCAACATGCGGCGCGTGCCGCCGGTGGCCAGGAGTTCGACCCCCAGCTCGGAGAGGGACTTGGCGAAGGGGACGAGGTCCGTCTTGTCGGAGACGCTGAGGAGAGCGCGGCGAATCATGGCTTTTGGCTCGGTTTTCCTGGCAGGGGGGCGGGAACCATACCATGACCCGCTCCCTCGGCTGCCCACGCGCGGGACGATCCGGGCTCGCCCCGAAGGGTTTTTCAAACGCTCGCCGCCGGGGGCGCCCTCGGCTAGGCAGAGTGGGTGGAGCGGCCTTGAAGAGGCCGCTCCACCCACTCTGCCTAGAAGTAGCCCATGGCCCGGAGCCGATCGCGCTCTTCCTCGGCCACGCCTCCCTGGGCGCCTTCCTTCCAGTTCTCGGCGAGGGTGCGCAGGAGTTCTTGCCACCGGGGACGCTCGCCGCCCCGCTCCTGGAAAATGTCCCGGAGCTCCTTCGGGTCCGACCGCAGGTCGTACATCGTGAAGGTCTGATCGTCGGGTCGGTAGACCATCTTGTAGGCATCATCCCGGCATGCGAACAGGTCCCGCTTCGCCTCCGGGGCATGGGTCTCCGCGATGAGCGTATGGTCTCCGTTCCGGATGATCGGCTCGCCCATCTGTCCGGGGAGGGGGGGAAGGCCGAGTACATCGAGGATCGTCGGAACGAGGTCGATGTGGCGGATGATCTTGTCACGCGCCTCCTCGAGGGCGGCGCGAGTCTCGGCCCATGCCTCGCCATCTGGAGTGCGGATCATCAGGGGGACGTGGAGTAGCTCGTCATAGAGATTCTGAACGTGCCCCACGAGCCGGTGATCGCGCAGGGCCTCCCCGTGGTCCGAAGTGAAGACGACCAAGCTGTTCTCCCAGCAGTCCGCACCCTTGAGAGCGTCGATCAGCTCGCCGATCGCGCGGTCGAACCTTTCGACCTCTTGCATGTACCGGGCACGCGCCTCCTTGGTGTCGAGGACATCCCCCACGAACGTCTCCAAGCTCAGGGTGCTCGGATCGGAGAGGTGGAACCCAGCTCGGAGACTCCGAACGTTCTGGAACAGACCACCTTCGGCGAACTCGTAGTCGAGCCTTCGACGACGTCCCTCATCGGACCACAGATGAAGGGACCGCACCCGGATGTCGTGGTCCTCGCACTCGATCGCAATCTCGTGATCGCCCGCGGCAAGGTCCGCTGTCAGATCCACATGGGGTGCATCGCGCGGGTTGAACTCGCCGACGACTTCGCCGTCGATGCGAATGAGGCCCTTCAGGGGCGGACTCGCGGTGTCTCGGTAGGGCTCGTGAGGATCGGCGAAGTGGGCGAAGAAGAAGAACGGTCGCTGTGGTGAGAGATCCCCGATGACCTCGTCCATGAGGACGACACTCTCTTCCCCGACGGTGTCATCACCCCGGACGTGCTGAAAGGTCCTGAAGCCTCGATCCAAACTGGCCTCCCGCTTCCCGAGCCAGAGCGTCCCGAGGGAAGCGACCGCGCGGGTGTCGTAGCCGAAGCTCCCCAACCAGGAACTCAGGAGCGGGAGAGAGGGCGGCACCTCTTGGCCGTTGTTCACGATTCCGGAAACGTGCGGATAGCGCGAGGAAAACAACGCCGTGTGACTCGGGAGCGTCATCGGCGCATGGCTGAAGGAGTTCGAGAACACGACGCTCTCGCTCGCCAGCGCGTCCAGGTTGGGGGTATCGACCGCGGAGAGAATGTCCGCTCGCAGGGTGTCGCAGACGATGACGATCAGGTTGACGGGAACCCACTTGCTCACCAAGAAGAGGTGGGATGTGCTTCCCCAGACGCAGACGAGGAGATCCCGATTGGCCTGTGCCCCCAGATCGATCGAGACCTGGCCCGCACCTTCCGAGCTTCCAACCGGGAGGAAGCTCTGCGCGTCCTGAACGAGGACGCTCGCCCCGTCCCGGCATTCGATGGCGAGAGCCGCATCCGCTGGCACGCGGATGCGCAGGAACCTGCCGTCGCGGGGATCCTCCCCCACGAGCCGGACTTCGGACACGCGGACTCCCAACTCCCGCGTGTCCGCACCCTTGCCGGCCGCCGCCGGCGAGCGCACCGCATCCCCGTGGAGCCGAACGAGATTCATCCCTGCGTGGCCGAGCCCTGGCGGGACTGCCGCCTTCAGGGTCGTGGGCCCCGCCTCCAAGGAGAACGACCCGATGCTCGATCCGTTCAGGAAGACTTCCAGCCCGTAGGGGGTGGGCACGCAATCGGGCACCTCGAGTTCGAGCCAGAGCTCCTCGAACGCCCCCGCCACCGAGGGAGCCCAGAGTGTCGCGTCCGTGAACGAAGCCCACAAACCGGACGGGCTGGCGTGGTCCGCGCCCGGAAGATGCCAGCCCTCGGCGGCCAGCGTCCGCCCCGGAGGGGTCGTCAAGTCGATCACTCCGGCCCGGATCGGCACGGATCCGCTGCGGGCGTCCAGATCCACGCGAGTCTTCTCCGGAACCGTCGCTTCACCGGAGCAGGAGCCAACCGCGATGACGAGCGCCAGGGCGAGGAAGAGCTGTCCGCAGCGCTGAAGCCGAACGTTTCGGGAAAGCCGGGGGAGGTGATGGAAAGGCATGGTCAATCCGAGGTCACGATCGGCGGCTTTCGAAGTTGGCGCGGAGCGGCCTTGCATGAAAACGAAGTCACCGAGCGGGTGCTGGCTCGGCGGGGGTTTCCGAGGCCGTGGCCGGTCGAACGGGTCTCGATGCGCTCACTTTCGAACACCGAGGGGGGCGACGAATCATACAGAATCCGAGCGGCGCGGCCGTGACGCGCCGACCTGCGGTCCGAGGGTGGCGAGGGATGGCGCCTGGCGAGCACCAAGCTCCAGATCACGCCCCCCCCCGCTTGCGCAGGTAGGCATGGATGAACTCGTCGATGTCTCCGTCGAGGACCGCGGAGATGTTTCCCTTCTCCGTGCCGGTCCGGTGGTCCTTGACGAGCTGGTAGGGCTGCATGACGTAGGAGCGGATCTGGTTGCCCCAGGCGATCTCGCCCTTCTCGCCGTAGAGCTTGCCCATCTCGGCATCGCGCTTGGCCTCTTCGAGCTTGATGAGCTTGCCCTTGAGCAGCTTGAGGGCCATCGCACGGTTCTTGTGCTGACTGCGTTCGTTCTGGCAGCGGACGACGATGCCGGTTGGGATGTGGGTCATCCGCACGGCGGACTCGGTCTTGTTCACGTGCTGGCCGCCGGCGCCACCGGCGCGCATCGTGTCCACCTTGATGTCCGACTCGTTCAGCTCGATGTCGATCGCGTCGTCCACGTCCGGGGTCACGTCGACCGAGGCGAAGGCGGTGTGGCGGCGTGCCTGGGCGTCGAACGGGCTGATGCGCACGAGCCGATGGACGCCCGTCTCCGCCTTGAGCTTGCCGAACGCGTACTCTCCCTTGACGTGGATCGTCGCCGAGCGGATGCCCGCCTCCGGTTCGTCGGTGCGTTCGATCTCCTCGACCTTGAAGCCCTTCTCCTCGGCCCAGCGCGTGTACATGCGCAGCAGGATCGCCGCCCAATCGCAGGAGTCGAGTCCACCCGCGCCCGCCGAGATCTGCAGGTAGGCCCCGCTGGCGTCGTGGGGCCCGCCGAGCATCACGTAGAAGTCGAGGGCGGCGAGCTCGGACTCGAGCTTGCCGAGGCTCTCCTCGAGATCGTCGCGGACGGCGTCGGGGTCCTCCTCGCCCATCTCGAAGAAGAGCTGCACCTCCTCCGCGGAGGTCTCCGCCCGGCGGACGGGCTCGACCACCTGTCGCAGGCCCTTCAGTTCGGCCAGGACGGCCTGGGCCTTCTCCTGGTCGTTCCAGAACTCCGGAGCGTTCTGGAGCTTCGTCAGCTCATCGAAGCGCTTCGATTTCGCCGGGTAGTCAAAGCCCCTCCTTGAGTTCTTCCAGGCGACGGAGGGTGCTCTCGGAACGGTCTTCGAATTCGCTGAGGGAGGCCATGGCGGCGCCATGGTAGTGATGCACCTCCGGCGGGGAAAGGGTGGACGGCCGACCGAGGTCGGTGTGATGCGGCATGGTGTGGAGCGGAACCCCCGACCGACCGTCCGGTGCGCGTCGCAGGACCCGACGGCGGACGTGCCGCTCGCCAGGTGCGCGCCCAGGGGATCGACGCGGAGGGGCAGGCAGCCCAAGGGGGAGCAGGGGTTTTCTCGTCGGACTGGAGTGCACCTCGAAGTTGGAGGGAAAGGGCTTCCGAGGATCACGCCGAGCCCCGGGGCGGTGCGCGGACCCGCGCCCGCCCGTACCATCTCGCGATGCGCTTCGACTCCCCCCCGATCGAGGGGCGCTTTCTGCGCCGCTACAAACGTTTCTTCGCCGACATCGAGCTCCCCGATGGAACGGTCGTCACGGCCCACTGCCCCAACACGGGAAGCCTGCTCGGCTGCAAGGAGCCAGGAAGCCCCGCCTGGCTGCGGGATTCGGGAGACCCGAAGCGCAAGCTGCGCATGAGCTGGCAAGCGATCCGCGTCGGGGACACTTGGGTCAACGTGGACACGAACCTGCCCAACCGGGTCGTCTTCGAAGCGATCCAGGCGGGGGTCGTACCCGAGCTTCGTGGCTACGACGAGGCCCGCCGCGAGGTGCGCTACGGCAACCGCAGCAGGATCGACGTGCTTCTCACCGCCGGGGACCGTCCCCCCTGCTATGTCGAGGTGAAGAACACGACCCTCGCCGAGGGGGGCACGGCGCTGTTCCCCGACGCGGTGACCTCCCGCGGGCTCAAGCACCTCGGCGAGCTTCGCGAAGTGGTGCGACGCGGAGAACGCGCGGTCCAGTTCTTCTTCGTCAGCCGTACCGACGTCGACACCTTCCGCCCCGCCGATTCCATCGATCCCGCCTACACGGCCGCCCTCCGAGAGGCCGCATCCGCCGGGGTCGAGGTCCTCGCCTGGGCCGCCAGGGTCGCCCCCGAAGGCGTCGAACTCGATAGCCCCCTCGTGGTGGACCTCACCTGAGGAATTCCCCCGGAGGATGCCCGGCTTGCCTGGGGGGGGACTTACCCTGGGTGGGGCGCGGTTTCCGTGCCCGGTTTCGAGGGATCTGCCGGGACCTACCCTGGGTGATGCCCCTTCCAGCAACAGCCCCGATCCTCACGATGATGACCAAGCTCCTCGCCCTCCTGCTCCTCCTCTCCTCGGTGTGCGCCACGAGTTCGTGCACGAGCACCGCTTCCCTGGGTCGCCTCAACCTGGATGAGAACGGTGTCGCGCTGCACGGCTATGACCCGGTCTCCTACCACGCGAAGGACGGGCCGGCTCGCGGGACCGGACGGCTGACCCAGACCTTCGACGGGGCCGTCTATCTCTTTGCGAACGAAGACAACCTGACGCGCTTCCGCCGTGACCCCGCCTACTACGCGCCCCTCTACGGAGGATGGTGCGCTTGGGCGATGGTGGACGGTGAGAAGGTGGACGTGGATCCGAAGAACTTCATCGTCACGCCCAAGGGGCTCTTCCTCTTCTACAAGAGCTTCCTGATCGACACGCGCGAGAAGTGGCTCGACGGGAACCCCGAAGAGCTCGCCGCGAAGGCCGATGCGATGTGGGAAAAGCTCGAGGCGGACTGGGCGCACGAGCACCCGGGCGAGCACTGAGCCTCAGATCGAGACGTTGTAGTCGTCGGTGTCGTCGATCGGGTACTGCGGCCCCCCGGGCCCCCCGATCCTCGACCCCCACGGATCGGGTCTCGAGAGCGGAGCGACGAGGGCGCGGCTGACCTGGACCGCCGCGCAGTAGCGCGAAGCGCGACACAGCGTCTGCCAGAGCATCACGAACTGGCCGAGCAGGAAGAGAACCAGCACGGGCACCCACCCCGAAGCCGGCCCGATCGCGGTGTTCCAGTTCCACGACGCGATGCCGACGAGCACGACGACGGCGAGCTCGCAAAGGAACAGCAGGAGGAACGGGCGCAGGGTCCGGATGGGGTGGACCAGGATCAGGAAGAAGGAGCAGATCCCGGCCCAGACCGCCGAGTGGCCGTCCTGCAGTGCGATACGCGTGCGGGTGTAGTCTCCCCAGGCGAGCAGCAACGAGAAGCCCAGCGCGAAGAGCCCCGCCTGGATCCAGGTCGCCCAGACCGCGGTCCATTCCGACGTGACCACCTCGAGGTCGTCCATGCTCTCCGCTCCGAGGAGAAGGTGCAGGAGAGTGTTCCAGGGCCAGCCGTGCAGCAACCAGGCCAGGACGGCGAGCCCGACCAAGCTCAGAACCCAGACGCGAAGGAAGCGCCAGAAGTACTTCGCTCCCCCCCAGAGGAAGCGCTTCACCGAGTGCCCTTCGGTCCGCTCGAGGAAGACCTGCAGCCAGCCACCCGCGAGGAAGACGCCGATCCACATGCTGACCAGCGCGAGGAGCGCGGCACTCGCTCCGCCGGCCGTGCGCAGCGCGCCGATCGCGCCCGCGTGGTCCTGGCGGAAGACCGTGTCCATCGACGCGAGCACGGACCCTGGGGCCGCGCGATGAGCGAGCGTCCGGCCGAACCACGACATCCATGGCGCGGCGAGGACCCCGCCCAGGAGGAACGGAAGAAGCCACGCGATGAGGAGCAGCGGCGCGCGGCCGAGGGCCGTGCGCAGAGCGCGCCAGAAGACCGGCCCGGTCGGGAAGACCGGATCGTCGGGGATCGCCTTCATCCGCCGAGCCCTCCGATCCAGTGGAAGAAGTGTTGGTACTGCGCGAGCACCCGCTCCCCCCAGCGCCATGGGGCGAGGTCGTCGGTCTCGTCGTACCAGGCGTTGTTCGACATGTCCGTGTCGAGGTAGTACGAGCGCTCGGGGTCGACCTCAGCTCGAACGAGCTTCTTCTGGCTGTCGCGTTCGATCCGAATCCATCCTCGCTTCGCCTGCTCCTCGCGTGTCCACAGGAACTCCTCCGTCGTGCCGTCTTCGAAGGTCAAGCGAATCGGAACGGGGAGGACGAGCTCCCCCTCGCTGCGCACCAGCACACTCACCTGCCAGGGCGCGGGATCACCGCTGCGCTCCTCCTCGGCGGGCTGCTCGAAGAATTCGCCTCCCTCGCTCTGGAAGAAGCCCGCGGGATCCGGACGGCGCCCCTGTTCGACCTCGAGCTGCCAGTCCACCGTCCCACGCCCCTGGAAGAGCGCGCGGAAGTACCAGTCGACATTCACGCCGGCGCCCTCCTGGAACGAGTGGAAGAAGTCCTCGGGGTAGGGGTGACGATAGCGCCACTCGCGCGCGTAGTGCCGCATGCCCCGCAGGAACGCTCCCTGGCCGACGACCGCCGCGAGGGAACGCAGCGCGACCGCCGGGCGCGGATAGCTGTTCGTTCGGTAGCTCATCCGGTCCGCATATTCCCAGCCCGGCGTGACGATCGGATCGGTTGCCGGGTCCCGCAGATACCCCGATCGATCTCCCCACCGGGGATCCGTCCATTCCGGGACGAAGGTCAACGCGGGCTGATCCCGCCACAGATCGAGGAATCCCGATTCCGGCAGCGGCTGGATCTCGATCCCTTCCACCAGGGGCAGCGGGATCGTCACGCTCTTCCCGACCAGGACATCCGCGAGCTTGCCACCGCCAGGGAGACCTGCCACGCGCACGCCTTCCACCGGAATCCGCGCGAAATCGGTCGTGCCTCGCTGTGCGCCATAGACCCGCCAGAGCACCTCCGAGTCGGTGTACGAGTTGAACCCCTCGTCCATCCAGGCGTTCTCGAACTCGTTGTTGCCCACGAGCCCGAACCAGAACTGGTGCCCGCACTCGTGCACGGTGACACTCTCGGGCCGGTGCATGTCCTCGGTCGTGAAGAGCCGTGTCCCGGCGGTGAACAGCGTCGGGTACTCCATCCCTCCCGCACCCTCGCCCCCGTAGGGCGGGTCGATGACCGTGATGTGCTGGTAGGGGTACTCGCCGAACCACAGGCCGTAGAAGAAGAGCGCCGCGCAGGTGGCTTCGAAGTGGCGTTCGATCTGGGAGGCGTGCTCGGGGTGGACGAGGATCGTCACGTCGACATTGCGAAGCGTCAGGTCGACCCCCGGACCGAGGAGCGCCTTCGCCTTCTCGACTTCGTTCGGGAAACGCTCCGCGTAATCGGCGAAGCGGAAGATGCGGTTCTCGACGACGAAACGCGGGTCCGCGGTCCAGGTGAAGTCGTGGACGAGCGGAGACTTGCCGAAGGCGTCCGTGCGCTCCCGGTCGAGGAGGCTCGGAGCACTGAAGCGCGCGTGCAGCCGATCTCCGACGATCTCGTTCATCACGCGCACCCCCGACCCGAACACCTTGCCCTCGTACTCGCGGGGCAAGTCGAGCGACACGTCGTAGGTCCCGTAGTCCGCGTAGAACTCGGTGTTCATGTGGAACTGGTGGCAGTTCCAGCCCCGGCCCGATTCATAGACCCCGAGCTTCGGGAACCACTGCGCGACGAGCAGGAAGTCGTCCTTGTATCCGGTACGACGGCGCACGCGCGGCAACTGGGCCTCCCAGCCCACTTCGACCGTCAGGCTCTCCCCGGGCGGGACCGCGCGTGGCAGGTCCACGCTGAAAACGGTCCGATCCTCCGCCCGACCGTCGTCCGGCCGGCGATAGCGCATGGTCGTGAACAGGTCCTCGCGATCCCCGTTCGGGTAGACCGCGACGATCGAGGTCACCCGCGACCAGCCCCAGCCTGAGGTGGCCTCGTGATCCCGGAGCTTGCCGCCGGACTCCACGAGGTGCGTCGAGCGGTTGTTCGAGAAGGCGTTCAGGTAGAGGTGGAACCAGAGGTCCCCCACCGAGTCCGAACTGGCGTTGTGCCAGTCGAGTTCGAGTTGGCCCCGGATTCCCTTCGTCTCGCCATCCAGGCGGGCCTCGATCCGGTAGTCGGTCCGGCACCGGGCGGCGTCCCCGCTGGGGGAAGCGCCCTGGGATGGTTGGGCGAACCCGGCGGCGGCGAGGAGGAAAGAACCGACCAGCGCCGCCGCCCCGGGGAGGAAGAACCTTCTCCCGGCGCGGCAATCGTGAGATTGTGGGCCCTTCGACCGGGGCCTCGTCACTCTCCGTAACTCCTTGCCATAAAATACCTTGCGGGGATCGCCCAGGCCCGAACCAGAGACCGCCCCACGATCCTTGCGGATTTCTCCTCATGGGAGCGGGGGGGCCGCCGATAACGAGCGCTGGAACCCTCTCCCCCAGTTTCCTGGAAAGGAGGTCCAGATGGAAGTCCATGGAAAACAACCCGGCGAGCCGTCTCCCGCGCACGAACGCTTTCGCAAGCGCCAGGAGGCCCTCCAGGAGTCGAACCGAGGCCGCGTGAGGCGTGCCCGCCAGGCCCGCGAGGGCCTGCCTCGGGTCCACCAGGAGGCCGTCTCGAAGGCCCGCGACGAGCGCGTCACCGGAGAGCGCGAGGTCCGCGACCGCTCCGTCGACGAGCTCGGCGGCCGCCAGGACGTGATCGACATCTCGCCGGCGGCGGATCCGTCCGAGAGCGACGTCGCCCGCGCCGAGCGGGACGAGCGCATCCGCCGGCTCCGCGATGCCTACCAAGAAGGCACGCTGAACACGCCGGAGCGCATCGAGAAGGCCGCCGAAGGCATCCTTCGAAACTAGACCCCCGAGGAAAGCTCGCGCGAAGGCCCGGGGGATTCCGAGGGGAGTCGCATTCGGGGTCCGGCCTCGTATCCTCACCCCGCCGGCCAGGGGCCGGCGCCGAGGCCCATGATCCCTTCCATCTGGAAGCGCTACGCGCGCTGGCTCCACACCCGCTGGCCGGCCGGCGTGGTCGAAAAGCTTCCCGAGGTCCGCGAGGACGGCTCGACGAACGTCCCGGGGCTCTACATCACCGGCGACCTGACGGGGATTCCGCTGCTCAAGTTCGCCGCGGACGGAGGAGCCAAGGTCGTCCGCCGGATCGCCTCCGATCCGGAGCTCGAAAAGCTCCGCGCGATCGAAGCCCACGACCTCGTCATCATCGGCGCCGGCGTCTCCGGAATGGCGGCCGCGCTCGAAGCGAAGCGCCTGGACCTCGACTTCGTCCTGCTCGAAGCGGCGGAACCCTTCGCCACCATCGCGAATTTCCCGAAGGGCAAGACGATCTTCACCTACCCGACGGACATGGTTCCCGAGGGAGAGCTGCAGCCGACCGCACCGGTCAAGGAAGAGCTGCTCGCCCAGCTCCGCGCCCAGACGATCGAGCGGGGTATCGAGCCGCGCGTCGCGCGCGCCGAGCGCGTGCGGCGCAACGGAAAGCTCCTCGAGGTCGCCCTCGCCGGCGCCGATCCCCTCCTCGCCCGCCGCGTCGTCGTCGCGATCGGACGCTCGGGAAACTTTCGCAAGCTCGGCGTACCGGGGGAGGACTCGGGGAAGGTGTTCAACCGCCTCCACGATCCGAAGGACTTCGCGGGCAAGGAGGTGCTCGTCGTCGGCGGAGGCGACAGCGCGATGGAGACCGCGATCGCCCTCGCCCAGTGCGGCGCGGCGGTCACGCTCTCCTACCGCAAGGCCGAGTTCTCGCGCCCCAAGCCGGAAAACATCGAACGCCTCGAGGCGCTGATCGCGGACCCTTCCGCCGACGTCTCGATCGAACAGCCGGTCTCCGAGCGCGTCACGACCTCCGTGGGGCCGTTCCTGGAAGGCTATCGTCGGCCGGGAAGCGTACGCCTGATGCTCGCGAGCCGGGTCCTCGCGATCGAAGAGGATTCGGTCCGGCTGCGCGATTCGAACGGGGAGACCGTCACGATCCCGAACGACACGGTCTTCTCGATGATCGGGCGCGAGCCCCCGCTGGAGTTCTTCCGCCGCTCGGGCGTCAAACTGCGCGGCGAGACGGTCGGCTGGGAGTGGGCCTGCGTGATCGCGTTCTTCGTCGCGGTCTTCCTGATCTACGACTGGAAGAACGACGGCTGGCTCTCGCACGCGATCCCCGCGCTCTCCCGGCCCGACGCCTTCCCGCAGAACGCCCCGAAGCTCCTCTCCTCCCTCGGCTCGTGGTGGGCACGCCACGTCGCCGATCGCTCCACGGTGATCGGGACGCTCGCGGTCTCGATGAAGTCGCGCAGCTTCTACTACACGCTGTTCTACACGCTCTGCATCGGCTTCTTCGGCTGGAAGCGGATCCGGAGACGGCGCACGCGCTACGTCACCGCGCAGAC
>DRLC01000287.1 GCA_011053145.1 Planctomycetota bacterium
CGGGATCGCTTCGATGCGATGGTCGTCAGCCCACGAGCGATCGGGGATGCGCTGGAGGTCGAGGAAGATGTCCCGCGGGCGGTCGAGGCGTACCGTGCGCTTGGCGAAACCGGGCTCGGAGAACGTGAACTCCACCACTTCCCCGATCGCGGACTTGGCGACGAAGGGCGTCGTGTGGACGTGGCCGTCGGCCGTGGTGACGCTGCACCCCTCGGGGCGTGTGTCGACGCGGTAGGGCAGGAGGTGCTCGAGCGGCCGTGGGCAGACCTCGAGGAGTGCATTGGCGGCGGCCTCGTGCTCGCCCTCCTTTGCGAGTTCGGTCGCCCGGGTCAGCCCGTCGCGGTGGCGCTGGACCGACTGAATCTCTTCCTTGAGGGAGGGGAGCGTGCGCAGGCTCTCGTCGGTCGCGAGGAGGCGGTCGTACGCGGCGAGGGCTCGATCGAGGTCGCCGGCCGTCGCGTGGGCGCGCGCGGTGGCCAGCAGGATGTCGGCCTTCTGGTCCTTCTCCTTGGCGCTGAGCAGCGCGCGCTCCTCGGCCCGCGCGTCCCGGCGTGTCAGGATGCTTTCGAGCAACTCCTCGATGTGGAAACGGAAGTTGGCGATTTCCGGGGCGGTCCCCTCTTCGGGGATCTCGTCGAGGATCGTTCTCAGGAGATCGATGAGGCGTTGCTCTTGGTTGAGCTCCTCGACGCTCATCGAAGCGGGAAGGTCGAGGGCGTCGCTCTGCTTGCCGAGCCGATCGGCGAGGATCCCGAGGAGGTCTTGGCGCTCGTTGAAGCTCTCGGTCCCGGGGTCGGTGCCGGGCGGGGGACCGAGCTCCATCGTGCGGCGCAGGCCGAGCAGCGGGTCGCCGAAGCGCGCGGCGTCTTCGGCCTCCTTGTAGACCTCGCGCCATTTCTCCTGGGCGCGTCGCTTGGACTCACGCTGGAGCGCGAACAAGCGCTCGCGCGCCTCGGCGATACGCGGCGGGGGGTCGTCCCCGAATGCTTCCTGGAGTTTCTCGAGAGCGACCGCGGGCTCCCCGACGTAGGCCTGGACCTGCACGAGCCAGTCCTCCACCTTGCGGATCTTGCGGTACTGGACGAGAGCGGCAAGGGAGAGCAGCACGCCGAGCGAGAGGCTGACCGCGACGACGACCTTGCGCTTCTTGCGGTTCGCGCAGAGCGTCTGCGCGTGGACCTCGAGACTGCCGGCTTCACCGTGGCCGGGCACCGCGCGCAGCACGTATCGGATCGGTGCGAGGGCCGAAGCGGGATCCCCCGCTTCGATCAACTCGTGGGCGGTGTCGAGGAGCCAGCGCGTGCCTTCGTCCTCGAGCCCGCTGTCGATCATGCGCTTTCCGAGTTCGATGCGAACGCGGGGCCGCGACGGCAGGTGACCGGAGGCGAGGCGCAGCAGGGTCCGAGTGCGTTTCTCGAGGCCGTTCTCCTGGAATTGGCGGGCGAGGGCGAGCAGGTCGTGGAACGTGCGCGCCTCGGGCTCCTCGGTCGCGACCAGGCGCAGTGCCACTCCGTGGAGCCAGGTGATCGTGTCGGACCGGTGGGCGTCCTGGAGCGCCTGCCAGCGTTCGCGCGCGGCCCGGGTGTCGATGTGCACCCGGTCCAGCTTGCGCAGGAGAGCGCGGCCGTGGCGCGGTGTGAGGGCGTGGAGGATGTGACCCAGACGTCCGGCTTCCCACTCCCCGATCAGGAGGTCCGCGTCGCCGAGGGGCGGCGGGCCGGGAGGCGAGCTCGTGATCCATCCGCTCAGGCGCTCGGCGGCTCGCCCGATGCGTCCGAGTTCGAGCTCGCGCTGGGCGCCGGCGAGGAGCTCACGCGGCTCGGCCATCCGCAGGTGCCCGGCCTCGACCTGGCTCGCGACGGTGTTTCGGCACTGGGAGAACGGCCATCCCAGGCGGTCGGCGATCTCCTGGATCGTCGAGATGCCGTCGCACTGGGCGAGGAAGTCGCGCGTTGCGGGGTCCGCTTCGGCCGCGGTGTCGAGGGAGCGCGGGATGTCGTAGGCCGACAGGGTTGCGGCCACCCCGTCGGAGGCCTCGTCCGACATCCGAGCGTGTTCGAGGAGGAGGAACTCGACGGTGACGCCGGGGCCCCATGGGCTGTGGGCTGGATCGAAGGCGGGCTCGGCGGCCTGACCGTCGATCGAAATCGTGGAGCTCGCCGGTCCGTGGTAGTTGGGGGGGAGCGGCAGCGGTCCCTGCTCGAAGCGGAAATGCAGCCCCGGCGCCTCGAGCATCCGGTAGATCGTCTCGAGCCGCGATGCGCGCGCGATCGCCTCCCGCCGCGCGGATTCGCAGTTCGGATCGGGATCGTCGACGAACGCGTTCAGCGAACGCTCCCGCCACAGGTCCTCTTCCTCATCGGGACCGGCGAGGAAATAGAGCTGGCCGCGGTGCAGCCCGATGCACGAGGTCGCATCGTCCCCGTAGAGGGTGAGGACCCCATCTCTTCCACCACGGGAGAGGCCCTGGAGGAGCTCCCCCAGTCCAATCCCCGCAACGTCGCCCTGGAAACTCATGCTTGGGGTGTTCTCGTCTCGGTGGAAGTGATTTGCGCGGTGATGCGATTCGGGGACCCGCCCAGGACCCGCGAGGGACTCGAAGCCGGCTCACCACCCCTCGGACCGGGGGTGGTCGAGGACAGCTATCGGCGGCCCTCGGGACCGTCCTGGAAGGACACTCGGGAAAAGCCCGGACGGATGGGAAGCACCCGGTGCCGGGGAGCCCGCGCCGACGGGGAAGGGATTTCCGACTTCGCGCAGGCTGGAGGGTCACGGGCGGTCGCGCCGGCGGAGGCGAGTTCGGAGGCGTTCGAGGTCCGCGGGCGTGTCGAGGTCGTCGAGGATCTCGATCGCTTCGACGTCGACCGCGAGGAGGGGATTCGCGTCGGATCGCAGCTCGCGCAGGGGGAGATCGGCGGGGGTGTCCTCGAGTTCGCTGCAGAGGGCACGTCCCAGGAGCACCGGGTGTCCGTGCCGCAGCTCCCCGCGTTGGTCGAGCACGCGCGGGGCGAGCCAGCCGCGCGGTGGAGCTCCCTCGTCCCTCCAGCGACGTGCGAGAGCTTCGAAGACGGCGGCCGGGACGAGCGGCACGTCCACCGGGGCGATCAGGAGGTCGCGTCCGGGACGGGCCCTCGCAGCGGCGCGGACGCTGCCGGCGCGCCCCTGGTGCCAGAGCGGGTGCTCGAGCAGCTCCACCCGCGGATCGCCTGCGAGGGCGGAGCGGATCCGACCCGCATCCTCGCCGGCGACGACGAGGGGATGCTCGTCGACGCAGCGGGAAGCGGAGAGCAGGAGTTCGAGCGGCGACGCGGGATGCTCGTCGCGAAGGCGCACGAGGGCCTTCGCCGTCCCGAGCCGGCGCGACGCTCCCGCGGCGAGGAGCACGACCGCGGGCGATCGCATCTCAGCTTCCGACCGTCCGGTCGTAGATGGCTCGCGCTCGGTCGGGATCGTCGGTTCCTTCGATCAGCGCGCGCCCGTCCGAGAAGAGGGTGATCCGCAGCCCGTCGTTCTCGAACCGGAGCAGCGTTCGTGTGCACACGAGTCCCTCGACCGTGCCCTCCAGACGGCCCGCGACACGTTCGAGTCGGCCCGGATCGGAGCCCGCCGTGGACGGCGGGATCTGCACGGTGTTGCGCCCGCACAGGACGACCGGCTGGGGAGCGGGAGCACGGTGGAGGAAATCGCGCCGTCCGAGCCCGCATGCGGGGCACCCGGGGTCCCGGGCGGCGGCGAGGTGGCGCGGTGTGCCGCCCCAGGCGTCGAGCTCGAAGAGCCGGGGTACGACGCCGTCGGGATCGACGAGGAGACGCATCCCGATCCCGGCGGCGAGGGACGCGACCAGCGAGACCGCGGGCAGGATCACCCCTTGGCTATCGCAGGTGGGAAGGCTTCCGGCCGGGGGGGCTTCGGGGAAGAAGCAGCGCAGGCAGGCACCGCGTCCCGGGATCACGGGGAGGACCAGCCCACCCGATCCGACGACCCCCGCGTACACCCAGGGGAGCCCGCGTTCGAGCGCGAAGTCGTTCAGCAGGTAGCGGGTTTCGAGGTTGTCCGTGCCGTCGAGGATCAGGTCGCAGCCGGCCGCGAGGGGGTCGAGGTTGCGCACGTCGAGGTGGGCGGCGTGGGGGACGAGTTCGGTCGGCCCCCCGATCCGCGCCAGGGCCGCGGACGCGGCCAGGACCTTCGGCGTTCCCCGCAGCGCGTCCTCCTCGTCGAATAGAACCTGCCGCGGCAGGTTCGAGGGTTCGACGATGTCGCGATCCACGAGGACGAGCGAACCGACCCCCGCCCGCACCAGGATCTGGGCCAGGACTCCCCCCAGGGCGCCGCAGCCCACCAGCAGGACGCGGGACTCGCCGAGGACTCGCTGGCCCCGCTCGCCGAGACCGGCGAAGCGGACCTGGCGGTCGAAGCGCTCCTCGTCGGGGATCGATTCCATGGGGAGACGATGGAGCGTGCCGAGGCGCTTGACAAGCCCCGCTCCGCACTCGATCCTCTTGCGCCCGATCGGGACCGGAGGAAACCACGACCCTCCGCGATGGGTTCCGATCCGCAAGGGCGGTGAGTGTAGCTCAGTCGGTTAGAGCACCAGATTGTGGTTCTGGGGGTCGGGGGTTCGAATCCCCTCACTCACCCCACCCACCCCCCTTTCCGCGGTACCTACCGAATCGCCG
Organism: Planctomycetota bacterium; assembly: GCA_011053145.1. Taxonomy (GTDB): domain Bacteria; phylum Planctomycetota; class UBA1135; order UBA1135; genus DRLC01. The sequence continues at coordinate 4,677 of DRLC01000287.1, forward strand.
AGTAGGTGACCCCGGAGATCTTCCACGTCCCGTCGACGCGCAGGAGCGAGAACGCGTTGATCCCGACGTGATGGACCTCGCCGTCCCAGAGGAAGCGGTAAGGGCCCCAGACCATCGCGACGTTCCCGGCGACGCGAACTTCGGGACGGCCGGCGAACTCCTCGCGCATCGTTCCCGTGGCCCCGGCGATCGCCTGGAGCCAGGCCTCGGCGGGGGTGACGCCGGCTTCGACGCGCGCCTCCGATTCCTGGGTTCCGACGAAGACCGTTCCGGGAACGAGCAGGGTCTCGGCGGCGACTCGGTCATGCCGCGCCATCGCGTCGTAGAGGTCCTGGACGCAGGCGAGCGGTCCGGCGGCCGCCGGGTCCCGGGGGCGCGGCGCGGCGCACGAGCACGAGAGGAGGCCGGTCAGCAGGAGGGACGTGGCGGAGAGGCGCATGCTTTTGTCGTGGGAGTGAGGAATCGAGGCGTAGCTTGGCGATCGGAGGACGATACACGGTGGGTTGCCCACAAGCTCCCTTCCGGCCTTCCGAGACCCCCAGTAGGATCCTTCCATGGCTGCTCAAATCTCCACCAAGGCACGGGCCGCGTCCTCCATCCTCGCCGCGTCCCTCGTCGCGCTCGCCTCCTGCCATTCGAACAACGCTCCCTCGGCGCGGGCTCCCGAGGTCCAGCCGGCCCGCTCCCTCGAGCTCGGCGCCGGCCCGCCGCCCACCGAGAACTGGCTCGACCCGGACGCCGAGGCCCGCGAGAAGGCCGAGCGCAAGGCCTGGATCGCTGCCCGCCACCGCGCCGTTCCCGGTGTCGACTGGCGCGCGGTCGAGGCGGAGAATCGCCGCGCGGAGATCGCGAAGCGCAACCGGATCGGCCAGGCGATTCTGCGCGGGGCCCCGGTGCCCGCGAGCCCGTGGGTGGAGCGCGGGAGCGAGAACCAGGCCGGTCGGATGTATGTCGCCGCCCTCTCGCCGGACGGGACGACGCTCTTCGCGGGCTCGGCCGCGGGCGGCGTCTGGCGCGCCGCCCCCGATGGAACCGGCTGGACGCCGATCGGGGACAACCTCGCCGGTGGGGCGCATCACCTCGCGGTCGTGTCGGGGGCTGCCCCGGGGGACCCCGCGGTGGTGCTCGCGGCGACCTACGGCGGGGAGGTCCACGTCACGCGCGACGACGGAATGACCTGGGTCGTCCCCGCGGGCCTGCCCAGCCTGAGCCGGGTGAAGCGCGTGCTCGTCTCGAGCGATGGCACCGAGACCTGCTACCTCGTCGGGCGGACGTCCGGAAAGACGAAGCTTTGGCGATCGACCGACGGCCTGCTGAGCTTCCAGCTCGTGCGCACGTTCGGTTCCTTCGAGGGGGACATCTGGACCCCGCGTACCGGTTCGGGCGACCTCTACTTCCTCGGGACCGCGAAGCTCGACGTGAGCACGGACCACGGGGACACCTGGACGACCGTGGGGCCGGGGCCGGGGGGAAGCTCCGCGGAACTCGTCGGCTGCGAGGCGGGGGCGCCGCGTCTGTGGGCGGTCTTCCACCGAAACAATGCGGAGGAGCTGCACCGCTCGGACGACGGAGGCGCGTCCTTCACGTTCCTGCGCAACCTCAGCGACTACTGGGAGACCCTCAACGCCTCGATCACCGATCCCGATCTCTTCGCCTACGGCGGCGTCGAAGCCTGGAGGACGACCGATGGCGGGGCGAGCTTCTCGAAGATCAACTCGTGGGGATCCTACTACGGCAACCCCGCGAACCGGCTGCACGCCGACATCCAGGGGATGGTCGTGCTGCCCACCGGTCCCGTGGGCGAGACCTGGTACGTGGGGACCGACGGCGGACTCTATCGTTCCCAGGATCGCCTCGGGAGCGTCAAGAACACGTCGCTCTCCGGCCTGCGCGTCAGCCAGTACTACTCGACCCTGACCTCGGCGGCGAACCCGTTGCATGTCATCGCGGGCGCCCAGGACCAGGGCTACCAGTGGGCGAGCACGCCGCCGAACGCGAACTCGACCCGGATCGACTTCGACCAGTTGATCAGCGGGGACTACGGGCACCTGACCTCCCGGGACGGGACCCACGCCTGGGTCTTCTGCACCTACCCGGGCTTCATCCTCGCGCAGCGCGGCGAGGATTCGCCCTCGCTCTATCAGGTCTCCTTCCCCTCCGGGGAGCAGAACGCTTGGTTGCCGCCGGTCGTCGCGTCGAACATCGACCGCAAGAACTTCTTCTTCCTCGCGACCCGGCTCTGGAACTACCAGAAGAACTCGGGGTCGAACAGTTGGACTTCGCAGATCTGGTCCACGCAGAACTTCCAGGGCTCGAGCGGGGAGTACTTGACCGGTTTCACCTTCTCCCCGGTGGACACCCAGCGGGCCTATGCGGTCACGAACCGCGGGCGGCTCTTCTATTCAGGCGATCGCGGGAAGACCTGGACGGAGTCGGCGAGCACGGGACCGAACGCGCACTACTTCTACGGCACCGCCTTGATCGCGAGCCGGCTCGATGCGGACACGGTCTGGGTCGGAGGAAGCGGCTACGGAGTGCCCGCGGTGTACCGTTCGACGGACGGGGGGCAGACCTTCCAGGCCTGGGGGGACGGGCTGCCGAGCACGCTCGTCTACTGCCTTGCGGAAGCACCGGACGGCAGTGGTGTCGTGTTCGCGGGCACGGAGCTCGCGGCATGGAAACGCGGTCCGAACGATGCCGCCTGGGTCGATATCACCGGCGCCGACGCTCCCGCGACCACCTACTGGAGCGTCGAAGCTCTGCCGAACGAGAACACGATGCGCTTCGGGACCTACGGGCGCGGAATCTGGGACTACCAGATCGACCCGGTGGCTCGCTGCACGGTCCAGAACGGCTCGGGCACGAACCGCGTGTGCTTCACGTGCACCTCGACCCCGACCCTCGGGAGTTCGTGGCAGGTGCAGGTGGATGCGAGCGGTCACGCCGGAGCGACCTTCAGCGGCTTCGTGATCTACGACCGCCCGAGCCTGGGCACGACCTGGAACGGGTCGGAGGTGCTCGTGGATCTGAGCGGCCAGAAGCTCTACCAAGTCCTCGCGGTATCGAGCGGCGGGCTGGACAGCTTCTCGATTCCGCTGCCGAGCGATCCGTCGCTCGCGGGGTTGCTCTCCTACGCCCAGGGCTTCGTCCTCGGCGGAACCGGCGAACTGTGCAACAGCCTGGAGATCGTGCTCGGGAACTGAGGATCTGCCCCGGGAATCCGCGCCCGGCCGGGGGACCTCCCCTGGGGGATGCCCTAGCCGGGCGCGGATTCCCTTCTGTTCCTTGCGACCCAGTCCCGCCCGGTCCACCATTTCCCCTGGCCCATGGACCCCGCGTCACGCTTCTCCCAGCTCTGTGAGCTCGAACCCCGTCTGTGCGAGGTCGAGGCGGAGGCGCGTGCCGCGGAGGACGATGGGACCCGTTCGTTCTATTGCTCGAACTTCGTCTGGCTCCCGCTCTACATGCGCCTGCGGGACCTCGTCGGGACCTACCGCAAGGCCGCGCCCGGCGAGAAGAGCGATGGGGTTCTCTTCGATAGCGCGAGCTTCGAGGCCTCGTTCCTGCACCTGTCCCCGATGATCCCGCCCTGCCGGAACTGCGGTTGCACGGTCTTCGAGCCCGTGCGCGAAGCGCAGCTTCGGGAGATGAGTCCCTCTCGGTAGCGCGTGCGTTCGGATCTCAGGGGCAGCGTCCGCGCCCCCAGATCTTCTCGCAGGGGGTCTCTTCCAGGACGCGCACCGCGCGGGCACGCGCCGGTCGTCGCCCGGTGAGCCAGGCATCGTTCACGAGGCGGTTCTCCCAGAGACCCTCCTCGTTCCAGCCGGTGCGTAGGGAGCTGGTGTCGAATTCGAAACGCTGGACGATGCCCGTCGTGCTCCGGGGGCGTGCTGCTCCCTCCGAAGACACGCGCCAGATCTCGGCGGCGACCCTGCGGCCCAGGCTGATCCACCAAGGGGCGCTCAGGAGCAGGATCAAGACCTTCGCAATGGTGGCATTGTCCATGGGGAGGGTTTCGGCTCCCCGGTGGCCGGCTCTTGAATCCAGCGTCTCAGCGTTCGCCGAGCACCGCCCGCCCGGCCAGGATGCCCGCGCCGCCATGGAACGGACCGCCCGGGTGGCTTCCGGGTCCGCCGAGCCAGAGGCCCTCGATCGGGGTTCGGTACCGGGAGAGTTCGAGGGACGGCCGCGTGATCCAGAGTTGATCCAGCGCGAGTTCACCGCCGAAGAGGTGGCCACCGGCGAGTCCGAACCGCTCCTCGAGGTCGACGGGCAGGAGCACCTCGTCGTGGACGAGTGCGGCCTCGAGCCCGGGAAGCAGCACTTCGAGGTCGGTGAGGAGGCGAGCTCGCACGGACGCACGCGCGTCGGCCGCGTCCATCCTCAGTCCACGTCCGACACCGTGGATGTGGACGACCAGCGTGGCGCCGCCCGCGGGGGCGAACGGCGCGCCGGACCACACCCGAGCGTCGTACCACGGGGCCTCCGGGAGGGACCCGTACTTGAGGGCATCGGCCGCGCGCTCGAGCTGCGTGAGGTCGGTGGCCGTGACGAAGCGATCGGGGACAGCGCCGCCGCTCGCGAGCTCTGGGAGCTCGCGCAGGGCGAGGAGGACGACCGCGCAGCTCCCGCCGCGACGCCATCCCTGGAGCTCGCGCTCGACGGCGCGCTCGATGAAGCGCGGGTCGACGAGGTCGAGAAGCGTGTGGGCGGGATCGAAGGCCGAGAGGACCACGGGCGCGCTGAGCGTCTCGCCGTCTTCCAGTTGAACCCCCGCCACGCGTCCTGCTTCCACGAGGATCGACGAGGGACCGCGGGCGGGTTCGAGCGAGACTCCCGAGGCCTCGGCGCGCGCGACGAGCGCGTCGCGCAGCGCGGCGAGCCCGCCGGCGGGCTCGCGTCCGCGCAGGAGCGCTTGGAGCAGCAGTAGCCCACTCGTCCCCGCCGCGCGCGGGCCGACCACGCCGGCCCGGAGGGTGGGGGCGACCAGCGCCGCCTTGGCGCCCTCGGAGGTGAGGTCCGCGAGCCAATCCCACGCGGGGAGGGTCGCGACGCGCAGGAGCTCGGGGAGATCCCTGCGGCCGAGCCGCCGCAGGCGCAGTCCGAAGCGTGCCAACCCCACGAGGTCACCGGGGCCGGGACGCGCGATTTCGGGCGGCGGGGCCGCGAGCCAATCGGTGAGGAGCGGCACCAGGTCTGAGGTCCAGGAGCGCGAGCCCTCCGACAGGCGCGGGGCGAGCGTTGCACCCCGCGGGTCGAGGGTGTGGAGCCCTGGGGCACCCGCAGTGTCGACGGCGACCCCGCACCCGGCGAGGAGGTCGAGGCGGGCGAGCGAGCCCTCGAGGGCCAGGCCGGGTGCGTGGAAACCGTCGCCGACGGCGACCCGGCTCGCGAGGCCGCCGGGCGTGCCGCGTCCGTCGACCAGCGCGACCTTCTTGCCGGCAGCCGCGAGGGTGCACGAGGCGGCGAGCCCCTCGATGTCGGCCCCCAGGACGATCGCGTCGTAGCGCTTGGCTGCCATCTAGCGCGCCCTCCTTCCCAGCATCTCGCGTGCGCAGAGCGCCCCGGGCGATCCCATGATGCCGCCGCCCGGGTGCGCGCCCGAGCCGGCGAGCCACAAACCCCGGATCGGCGTCCGATAGCGCGCCCAGCCGTTCGCGGGCCGCGCGAAGGCGAGCTGGTCGAGGGTCAGCTCCCCGTGGAAGATGTTGCCCTCGCTGAGTCCGAACTCCTGCTCGAGGTCCCAGGGCGTGATCACTTGGCGGTGGAGGATCAGGTCGCGGATGTTCGGCACGTACTCGGCGATCGTGTCGACCACGGCGTCCCCGAACGCTTCGCGTTCCTCGGGCCAGCGCGCCGCGCCGCCGGTGATCTCGTAGGGAGCGTACTGCACGAAGCAGCTCATCACGTGCTTGCCCGCCGGGGCCACCGTGGGGTCGACCAGCGAGGGAAGCACGATGTTGATGTAGGGCCGGGACGAAAAGGTGCCGTACTTCGCCTCGTCATAGGCCCGCTCGAGGGCGTCGATGCTCGGCGCGATCGCGATGTCCCCGCGCAGGTGTTCGGCGCCCGGCCGGCAAGCGAACTCGGGGAGCGCGTCGAGGGCCAGATTCACCTTGCCCGAGCTCCCGCGGAAGCGATAGCGACGGATCGCCGCGACGAAGTCGTCGGGGAGGTGCTCTTCCCCGACGAACCGCTGGAAGGTCAGGCGCGGGTCGCAACCGGAGACGACCTCACCCGCGGTGATCTCCTCCCCGCTCTCGAGCACGACCCCGCACGCGGCGCCGCCGCGGAGCGCGATGCGTTGCACCGGAGCCTCGGTTCGGATCTCGGCGCCGAAGTGGCGCGCGGAGGCCGCGATCGCGTTGCTGACCCCGCCGGTCCCACCGCGCGAGAATCCCCAGGAGCGGAAGGCGCCGTCGATCTCGCCCATGTAGTGGTGCAGGAGCACGTAGGCCGTACCCGGGGAGCGCACGCCGAGGAAGGTCCCGATGATCCCGCTGACCGACATCGGCGCCTTGAGCACATCCGACTCGAACCACTCGTCCAGGAAGTCCACGGCGCTCATCGTCAGGAGCTTCAGGCGCAGCTCCATCTCGTCGACCGGGGCGTCCTGGAAGTGTCGCCCGAGGCGCAGGAGGCCGATCAGGTCCGCGGGCTTGAGGCTCATCGGCTCCGGGGCCGGGGCGTCGATGATCGGGCGCACGAAGCGGCCGATGCGTCCCATCGCGCGGCTGAACTCGGCCAGGGTCTCGGCGTCGCGCGGGCTGAAGCGCGAAACCTCGTCGCGGGTCCGTGCGCCATCGGACCAGCGGCACAGGGAATCGCCGTCGGGAAGCGGGAGGAACGACGATTCGAGGGGAATCAGCTCGAGTCCGAAGCGCGCCAATTCGAGGTCGCGGATGATCCAGGGGCGCAGCAGGCTGACGACGTAGGAGCAGACCGAGTACGTGAATCCGGGGAAGACCTCCTCGCTGACCGCCGCACCCCCGAGCACGTGGCGCCGTTCGAGCACGACTACGCGCTTGCCGGCCTTGGCGAGGTACGCGGCGCAGGTGAGGCCGTTGTGTCCGCCTCCGACGACGATCGTGTCGTAGTGGTTGGATCCGGGCATCAGGCCTTCTTCCTCTCGGGATCGAAGAACGGGGTCTCGGTGACGCGCGCGCGCGCTCGGTGGCGTTCGTACTCGCAGGTGACTTCGATCTCGAGCTCGGTGCCGAGCCCCGCGCAGGAGGCATCCACGGTGGCGAGCGCGAGGTAACGCTTCAGGAGCGGCGACCAGGTGCGGCTCGTCGCGTAGCCGATCTGGCGCCCTCCCCGGTACAGCGGCACGCCGAGCCGACAGGTGGCGGTTTCGAGGTGTGGCACGAGACGGAAGGACTCGTAGATCGCTTCGAAGTCGTTCCAGTCCACTTCGAGGCCCACGAAGCGCTTGGAGACTCCTCGCTCGAGTTCGCGCCGGAGCGCGGCCTGGCCGACGAAGGGTTCGCGGTCGAGTTGGACCATCCAGTCGAAGGAGAGTTCGAAGGGGCTCGAGGTCTGGCGTTCGATCAGCGCGTGGCGGGCCGAGGTGTAGTCGACCCCCGCGAGCAGGAAGCCCGCCTCGACGCGCGAGACGTCGAGGGCGTCGAGCCCCATCGGGAGCAGGCCGTAGGGTTTGCCGGCTTCGAGCAGCGCGTCGTAGAGGGCGAGGGCGTGTTCGTTCTCGATCCAAAGCTCGAACCCGAGGTCGCCGGTGTAACCGGTCCGCGTGACGAGGAGTGGAACCGAACTCGTTCCGAGTCGGATGGCTTCGGTCCGGGCGCGGAAGAAGCGCAGGTCGTCGAACGCGGAGCCGGCGAGGGCGTGCAGCACGTCGCGGGCGAGCGGGCCCTGCAGCGCCAGCGCGCCGATGCGGTCCGTGCAGTCGCGCAGAGTGACGTCGAGTCCGCGCGCGTTGCGCTGGAACCAACCCAGGGCCGGTTCGGCCGAGGTGACCCGAAAGTGATCCTCGGCGAGGCGCGTGATCGTTCCGTCGTCGAGCACCTTGCCCGCATCGTCGCACCACACCACGTAGGAGACGCGGCCCACGGCGTGACGGTCGAAGCCGCGCACCGCCACGCGGTTCACGAGGTCGAGGGCATTTGGTCCTCGGACGTCGAGCTTGTACAGCGGCGTCGCATCCATGACCGTCGCCTGGTTGCGCAGCGCGTAGTACTCGCGATCGTGGTAGACGTCGAAGCGGCAGACGGCGTGGTAGCCGGCCCACTCCTTGTACGAGAGGCTGGTGCACAGCTCTCGCGTGCGCGGGTGGAAGGGGGTCGGCCTCGGCATGGCGTGACCCTAGCGGCGCACGGCAAGTTGCTCAACCCGGGAATGGGCGGCTAGAGACGGCCGGAGGGTCGGCGTGCTCTGGACCGCGGCGTCCGAACCGCGCCGCCGCGCGGTGCCCGGTTCGGAGTTGCGGGACGAACGGTGCGCGTCCCAAGCGCTTCCTCGCGGGCCGCGCGCCGCGCCCGGCGCTGGGCGGCGTACGGAATCGAGAGGAACGGGTCCTCTCCGGGCGCCCGTCGTTGCACCGCGCGCGGCGTCTTGTTCGCGTACAGTCCCCCCTCCGGAGCGAGGACCTCCTGGACTTCGCGCGCCATGGAGCGCAGCACCGGGACCCAGATCGGAGAGGTGACCAGGAGAAAGACCACCTTGATCCAGCTCTCCGGTGCCCAGAGGCTGTCGACGAGATTGTTCCAGTAGGTTTGGTACACGGTCCGTATTGTCTCGAACCCCCGTCGATCCGGGAAGGGGGGAGGGCGCGCTTCGCGCGCTAGCATGGACCGGGACCATGAAGAGCTTTCCGACCATCGCCGCAGGGGCGTCCCTGATGCTGCTCCTGTGCGGCGCGATCCGCCCGATGGACCGTTCGAGTGGGGCGGTCCCCGACCCGGACCCCCACGTCGTCGTGCACGGGATGACGATCTCGTGCCAGACCTGGGGGTGGGAATGGGGGAGTCCCGGGTTCGAGGCCGAACTCGTTCGGCTCTCCGACCTCGGCGTGAACTGGGTTGCGATCCACCCCTATGCGTCCGTCGGCGCGGGCGGGAACGTGGGATCCAGGCGGCATCCACTCGACCCCGCGAATCCGCCCGAGCACCTGACCTCTCCGATCGAACGCGCCCACGATCACGGCTTCGATCTCTTCGTGAAGCCGCACCTCGCCTACTGGGGCAGTCCCTTCGGGTGGCGCGGGGAGATCGGCTTCGAGGACCCCGCCGAGCGGGAGCGCTTCTGGGAGAGCTACTCGCGCTGGATCGTGGACCTGGCGAGCGTGACCTCGGAGGCCGATGCGTTCTGCGTCGGGACGGAACTCGATCGGATGCTCGGGGACGAGGCGCGCTGGCGGGCGTTGATCGCGCGCGTGCGCGAGGTGACCGATGCCCAGCTCACCTACGCCGCGAACTGGGACCGCGTCGGGGACGTGCCGTTCTGGGACGCTCTCGACGCGATCGGGGTGCAGGCCTACTTCCCGCTCGTGCGCGAGGGCGAGGCGCCCACCGAGGAGGCACTGCGAGCGGGATGGGAGCGTACCCTCGCTCCCTTGCACGAGCTCTCGAAGCGCTTCGGGAAGCCGGTGGTCTTCACCGAGATGGGGTTCAGCGATTCTCCCGCGGCCGCGGAGCGTCCCTGGGAGGATCCGCCGCGCGGTGGAAAGCGCGCGGACGAACTCCAGGCGCGCTGCCTCGCGGTCTCCCTCGCGGAGCTCGCGCGGCACTCCGAATGGCTGCGGGGCGCCTTCCTCTGGAAATGGTTCGTCGGCCGCCCACACCACGAGGACGCGGGCTTCTACCTCGACACGCCGCACCTGCGCGCGGTGATCAGCGCGGCTTGGAGGCGCTGAGTCAGCCCGCCTGGGCGACGTCGCCGCCGATCGGATCGGCGTCGTGGGCGCGCGGCGGCAGGACGCGCTGTTCTCCGCAGCGGCGGCAGACCTCGAGGTGGCGGATGCCCTGGCCGTCGACCGTGGGTTCGAGCACCACCATGTCCTTGGTCGTGTTCCAGCGGACCTGGGGCGTCTCGATCTCGGGGACCCAGGTGTGACCGAAGATGCGGCAGAAGAGGTTCATGGGCGCGGATCGTAGCAGGGCGCGCGCGGCGGAGACAGCGGGCGCCAGCCCGGATCATTCATGAGCCTGTACCCCAGACTTCGCAATCGACCGCCTTCGGCGGTCTCTCGTCCCCTGACGGCACTTAGCGATTCCTGCCGTCCTCGTCGACCCGCCCCCCTTTCCAGGGATCCACTGGATCCCTTGAATCCGCTTCGCGGACCGGGGCTTACCTTCCGGGGTCAGGAATCGCAAAGCACCATCAGGAAACGAGTTGCTGTGCCTGGTGCACAGGCTCACGAATAACCCGGGCTACTTGTCGAGCGCCTTCTTGAAGAGCGCGCCGAGGTTCGTGCCGATCGAGGAGTCGCTGCGCAGGACCTCTTCGATCTCCTCGCCCGCGGCCGCCTCTTCGGAGCCGATCAGGGCTCCGCGCGGGTCGAGGCGCGAGAGCGAGATGCGCCGGGCGACCGGATCGACGGAGATCACGCGCACGGTGACCTCGTCCCCGACGCTGACGACCGAACCGACGCGCTGGACGCGACCGACGCCGAGCTGTGAGACGTGCAGCAGCCCGTCGATGCCGGGCAGGACCTCGACGAAGGCTCCGTAGTCCGCGATACGACGCACGGTCCCGGTGACGATCGAGTCGGGGCGCAACCGCTCGGCGGCCTCGTCCCAGGGATCCGTCTCGAGCTGCTTCATCCCGAGACCGATACGCTTGCCACCTTCCTCGATCCGCAGGATCTGAACTTCGACGTCCTGGCCGACCGCGAGCTTCTCCTCGGGGTGCTCGACGCGCTGATGGGAGATGTTCGAGACGTGCAGCAATCCCTCGATCCCGCCGAGGTCGACGAACGCGCCGAAGGGTTCGATGCGCGTGACCTTGCCGCGGCAGATCGCGCCTTCGGTGAGCGCCGCGCCCGCGTGTTCGCGCTCGCGGCGCGCCTCCGCCTCGAGGACCGCGCGGCGCGAGAGCACGATGCGGTTGCGGTCGCGATCGATCTCGAGCACCTCGCAGAGCAGCGTCTCCCCGGCGTAGGCGGCGAGATCCTCGACGTGGTGCATCGCGATCTGGGACGCGGGCAGGAACGCGTCGAGCCCTTCCACCTTGAGCTCCAATCCACCCTTGTTGAACCCGATCACCTTGCCCTTCACGAGCGAGCCGACCTCGAGGTTCGCGGCCGTGGCGAGCTTGCGCGCGGCCTCGACCGAGAGCATCCAGAGTCCGTCTTCACGGCCGGTGACCGTGACCTCGAGGTCCTTGCCGATGTCGGGAGCAGCCTTGAACTCGTCGCGTGGGACGATGCCCGAGGTGCGCGGTCCGAGTTCGACGACGACGTCGGCGCTCGTGACGTCGACGACCTGGCCGAGCAGGAGGCCGCTGGGGGAGGTCCGCAGGGACCCGGTCGTGCGCAGCTCCTCTTCGAGGGCCGCGCGCAGGGAGGAGGCGCGAGAGTCGGATTGCATCGGACGAGTCTGAGAGGGAAACGGGCCGAAGAATCTAAACGAAAGCTCCAAGGAGCATCAGGGGCTATCTTCGGGTTCGGCGAGACAGAACGGGTGGAGCGGCTCCTCGATGTGGCTCCGCGGTTCTGGGACGCTTCGATGCGGAACTGGAATCCACGGCCCCGAAGAAGCCGCTCCACCGATACCTGTCTGGTCCGTTCAGGGGAGGTGGAGTTCGAGTTCGGTAGGTTGGGTCGGATCGAGGAAGAGCGGCTGGGTGAGAACCTTTCCGGAGTCGCCCGTGAGAACGATCTCCCGGGCGCGTTCACTGACCGCGAGCATCGGGGACGGGGTCCCCGCGTCGACACTCCAGCTGGGCGTGGAGAGCGAACCGTTCGCCTGGAAGCGGTACAGCGTGAGGGGGGTTCCGTCTTCGTCGAGGACCTGGAAGCTCGCGGACCCCGAGTCGTCCAGGAGCGTGACCCTGAGGTGGCAGCGGGCTTCGACGTGGAGGGTGAGGGGGGTGGAAGGGTCCAGTCGCAGTTCGCCTTCCTCGGGCCGCTGCGAGACCCCGAAGGAGGCGGGCATGACCCCGTCCCCGCGGACGACGATCGAAATGTCGTGGGTGGGGACATCGTGCAGCACGAAGCGTCCGTCGCTCCCGGTGGAGGTTCCCCCCGCGCTCATGCTCGTCCAGCCCGAGTTTCCGGACGCAATCACCCGTTCGATGGCGACGTCGAGACCGGCGAGGGGAACCTCTCCCCACGAGAGCACGACCCCCTCGACGCGGGGGAGCACGTCCCTCGGCCCCTCGCTGAGGAGGAGGTCGCGGGTGTCCGCGGGCACGGGAGCGGGAGCTTCGACCGCGCGCAGGGAAGCCTGGTCATAGGCCCAGACCCGGTAGGGCCGATCGGAAAGTCCGCGCAGGACGAATCCTCCGTCCGCTGCGCTCATGGTCTTGGGGGCGGCTGCCAGGGCTTCGGCGGACTCGACGGGAACCATGCCCTCGGTGAGAGCGGTCGGATCGCGAACCTCGACGATCCAGCCGGCGAGCGGGGAACCCTCGGCATCGACCACGCGCCCGGAGATCGTGTGTTCCTCGGTCAGGATCAGGGTGACGGGCTCGGGGGAGAGTGGGAGCCGAGCGCGAACGCGCTCGCCGAAACCGGAGACGATCGCGGGGCCGTAGCCGTGCAGGCCCGCGGCCAGGGGCTCGGACTCGATCGCATCGACTCCCACCTGCAGAAGGAACACGCCGTCGGTGTCGGTGCGCGTCCCCACACCACAGAAGCTCACCCGAGCCCCTGCCGCGGGGGCGCCGCTGGGGAGCAGCACGGTTCCCGTGACGGTGACGCCGTCGCGTTGCTCGTCTTCGGGGAGTGTGATCCGCAGGTCCTCCGCGTCCCGGGAGGGCAGCGGCGTCCAGACCCCCTGGAAACCGGGAGCGGAGCAGAAAAACTCCTTCTCGGCGAGGTAGGGCACGACTCCGAGGGAAAAGGAGCCTTCGTCGTCCGTCTGGGTCTCGAATCGCGGGGGCAGGGTGTCGTCGAGCGGCAGGGGGAAGCGCGGGAGCCTCCACTCGCGAACCGGAAGGGTCAGTTCCGCCCCGGAGATCGCGATGCCGGCGGGGTCCTGGACCCGGCCGGCCAAACGGATCCCCGGCGCGGCGATCACGAACGGAGCCTGGGACGCCCCGGAGACGCGCGTGGAGCGGACCGTGGCGAAGCGCGGCGGGCCGGCTCGGGAGTCGACGACGACTTCCGCGGAGGACCCGGCCGGCAAGCGCAGGAGCACCTCGCCGGCTTCGTCCGAGACCCACTCGGAGTTCGCCGTGGCCTCGCCGGTGAGGTCCCCGGAGCGCAGGGGGACACCGGACAGCGGGTGCCCCTCCACGTCCAAGACCCGGAGGCGGATCTCGAGGAAGGACTGGGGAACCGACGAGGAGGTCGTCGGCGCGCGAGGGGGCTCCCGCTCGATCGAAGCGGAGGGGAGAGCGACTCGCTCGGGCTCGTCGCCTGGGACCGGAGCGTCCAGCGGAGGAGGCGGGGGGGCGAGGTCGCTGGACTGGGTCGGAAGCGGTTCGGCGCTCGGTCGCTCGGCTTCGAGACGGCGCAGGCTCCCGCGTTGGAGGAGCGCGAGCACGGCGGCCACGGCGAGGACCACGAGCGGCGGGAGGACGGTACGGGATCGCATGGGAGGCGGCCTGGGCCGGACCAGCCCCCAGTCTACGCGTCATGACGGAAAGATCGATGGCGCCGATCCGTCCTCACGTCCCCCGGCCGGTCCCGTATCGCGTTCGGCGACCCGATCCGGGGCCCGGCGCTGTTGGTTCGGCCGGAGAAACGCCGATAGAATCCGCCCCCGTCGCCCCGCGCCGCGAAGCGCCCGCCGCCGCGTCCCAAGAGCCCCCGATGCACCGTCTCCGCCGTCCCCCGTTCCTCTCCCGTGTGCGTCCAGCGGCGGCCTGCGTGCTCCTGCTCTTTTCGTGGGTCGCCTGCGATGGAGCGAACGCACCCGCAGAGAGGCGCAACATCGTCCTGATCTCGATCGACACGATGCGCCCGGATTACCTCGGCTGCTACGGGCATGAGCGGGAGGTTTCGCCGCGCATCGACGCCTTCGCGGACGGTGGAACGGTGTTCGATGACGTCACCTCGGCCGCACCCTGGACGCTGCCCTCCCATGCGACGATGTTGACCGGCGAATACCCGAGCACGCACGGGGTGCGCACCCACGACTTCTCGCTGACCGACGAGACCCTGGCCACCTGGCTCCACAAGCAGGGCTACCAGACGATGGCGGTCGTGAACTCGCACAACATCGGATACGAGCAGTACGGCCTGATGCGCGGGTATGACCCCGGCAAGGGCAAGTGGGTCACCGAGGTGGACATGCTGCCGGACGGGAGTCCGGGAACGCGGATCCTGAACCGCGCCGAGAAGATCATCCAGGTCGCCAGGAAGTTCCTCGGTGAACGCGACCCGGCTCGCCCGTTCTTCCTCTTCCTGCACTTCTACGACGTGCACACCGACTTCACGCCGGACCCGAAGTGGGAGCGCGAGTTCGTCGAGCCCTACCGCGGACGGCTGACCGGCGTCACCGCGGACCTCGTCAAGGCGCGCAACCAGATCATGCGCGGGGAATGGCAGCTCGGCGACGCGGACATCGCGTTCCTCGAGGAGATGTACGACGCGGAGATCCGCACCTTCGACACGAGCCTCGGCGTGTTCTTCGACTACCTCCGCGACGCGGGACTCGAGGACTCCACCGTGGTGGCGATCACCTCGGACCACGGTGAGGAGTACGGCGAGCACGGGAGCATCCTGCACGGGCGGACGCACTATCGAGAGCTGGTCCACATCCCCTGGATCCTGCGGGGCCCCGGAGTTCCGGTGGGCGAGCGCATCGCGACCCCTGTGCACCTGATCGACGTCGCACCGACGCTGTATTCCCTCGCCGGCGTCCCCGCCCCGGAGGGGATCGACGGTCTCGACGCGACGCTGCTTTGGCGTGATCCGAGCGAGTTTCCCGAGGCGCGCTTCCTCTTCAGCGAGGCCGACCACAACAACATCATCGAAGGGAAGGACGCCCACGACATCAAGCGCATGGTGCGGCTCGGGACCAAGGTCCTGCACCGAAACCTCCACACGGGAGAGCAGGAGCTCTACGACCTCTCGAACGACCCCTTCGAGCAGCACGACCTGGCCGCCGACGATCCCGAGATGGTCGAGCTTCTCGGCCAGCGCCTCGACGAGTTCATGAAGCGGCAGGGTTCGGCGCGTTCGATCGCTCCTCCCTCCGAGGAGACGATGGAACTCCTGCAGACCCTCGGCTATGTGGGCGGCGATGACGAATAGCACCCTGCGGCTCCTCGGCCTAGCGGCCCTCGTGATGCTCGGCGGTTGCGGGGGCGGGGAGAAGGTCCACCATCCCAACCTCGTGTTGATCTCGATCGACACGCTGCGACCGGACTTTCTCGGGGCGTACGGCCATCCGCGGCCCACCTCTCCGGACATCGATGCCTTCGCGGCGCAGGGGGTGCGTTTCACGGACGTGACCTCGGCCTCGCCCTGGACGCTTCCGTCCCACGCTTCGATGCTGACGGGGCTCTACCCGAGTTCCCACGGGGTCGAGGACCACGACCGCCAGCTCACGAAGGAGACCCTCGGCACGGTCCTGAAGCGGGCCGGCTTCGAGACCCTCGCGGTCGTGAACTCGCACAACATTGGGGACAAACGCTTCGGGCTCCTGCGCGGCTTCGAAAAGTCCACCTACCAGATCGAGACCGAGTTCGATCCCGAGACGAAGCTGATCACGAACCAGGGACCGAAGATCGCGAAGCGGGCGATCGAGTACCTGCGCGCGCGCGATCCCGAACGTCCGTTCTTCCTGTTCTTGCACTTCTACGACGTGCACACCGACTTCACGCCGGATCCCAAGTGGAAGCTCGAATTCGTCGGTCCGTACTCGGGCGAGCTGAATGGGAACACCCAGCAGCTCATCCGCTACCGCACGAAGGAGAACGTTCTCGCCCCGGAGGACGTCGTCTGGCTCGAGGAGATGTACGAGGCCGAGATCCGCACCTTCGATGGGGTCTTCCGGCGCGTCCTCGACTACCTCGACGCCTCCGGTCTCGCGGAGGACACCGTGGTCGCCGTGACCGCGGACCATGGGGAGGAGTACTACGAGCACCACGGCGTGCTGCACGGACGCACGTACTACCAAGAGGTCATCCGCATCCCGCTCCTCCTGCGTGGTCCGGGGATCCCGGCGGGGCTCGAGGTCGACACCCCGGTGCACCTCGTCGACCTGACGCGTACGCTCTACGGCCTGGTCGGCGTCGAGCCGCCGGCGGGTCTCGACGGCATCGACCTCTCCCCGGCCTGGACCGGTGGGGTCCTCCCGGCCGACCGAACCCTCTTCGCCGAAGCGGACCACAACAACCGGGTCGACGGCGAGGACGTCTCGAACATCCGCAGGATGCTGCGCGTCGGATCCGAGAAGCTCATCTTCGACACGATCACCGGTCGCAAGGAGCTCTACGACCTCGCGTCCGACCCCGCGGAGCAACACGACCTCGCGTCCGAAAGGCCGGAGCGCGTCGCGGAACTCTTCGCGATCCTCGAGGATTTCATGCACCGTGAGGTGCATCCGGAGGCCCGCGAGCTCTCCCCGATGGATGAGGACGCGCAGGCCCAGCTCAACCGGCTCGGGTACTGAGCCAGACCGACCCACAAGCCCCCCTCCGATGAAGCACGCCCTCCTGTTCGCGCTCCTGTTTCTGGGCTCCTGTTCGAAGCCGGCCGAAGAACCCGGGCCCAGCGTCCCCGCTGGAGATCCGATCGCCGCTCTCCACGCCGATGCGGCGGCCCTCGCCGCAAAACCCGAGCACGGCGCCGATGAGGTGGAGGTCCAGCACATCCTGATCGGCTTCCAGGGCGCGCCGGGCATCCGCGCGACGCGTTCGAAGGAGGAGGCCGAGCGGTTCGCCGGAGAGCTCCTGCTCCGCATCCAGGCCGGCGAGGACTTTTCCGAACTCGTGCGCGAGTACACCGACGACAGCGCTCCCGGGATCTACACGATCACGAAGGCCAACCGGTCCCAGATGGTGCCCGGGTTCGGAGACGTGTCCTGGAAGCTCGAGGTGGGGGAAGTGGGCGTGTCGCCATGGGACGCGAAGAAGAGTCCGTACGGCTGGCACATCATCAAGCGACTCCGTTGACGGAGGCTGCGTCATGGCGCTCTCGCTCGAAGAAACGATCCTGATCCTCGACCGCACCCCGCGCATCGTCCGGATGTGGCTCGAGGGCTTTCCCAGCGAGCTGATGGATGCGGACGAGGGCCCGGGAACCTTCAGTCCGCGCGATGTCGTCGCGCACCTGGTGCAGGGGGAAGAGGACGACTGGATGCCCCGCCTGCGGCTGATCCTGGAGCACGGCGAGGAGCGTCCGTTCGAGGTGTTCCACCGCGAGGGCTTTCGCGAGCGCTACCGCGGCCAGGTCACCAGCGAGTTGCTCGATCGCTTCGACATGCTCCGCGGGCAGAACCTCTTGGCGTTGCGCTCCCTGAAACTCGACGACGCCGCGCTGGCGCTGCGCGGCACCCACCCCGACCTCGGGACGGTGACCGTCCTCGAACTCCTCGCGACCTGGGTGGTGCACGATCTCGAGCATCTGGGCCAGATCGCTCGGGTGCTGGCCAAGCACCACGCCGGCGACGTCGGCCCCTGGCGCGCCTACCTGCCGATCCTGGACCGCTGATCGTTCGATAACGGTTTAAGGGTTGGGGCGTCCCCCTCCCGGGAATCGTCGCGCTCGCATAGGATGGCCGCACAGCGAGAGGGTCCGCGTCAGCGCCCTCCGCATCGATTCCCCCAAAGCAGCGTGGACCATCCCCGGTCCACAGCCCGCGGGCCGTGCCCGCACCCCACCCTAGGAGACGCTTCATGCAATGCCCCCCGATGCGAGGCCGGACCCTCGCGCCCCTGGCGGCCCTGGCCCTCGCCACCGCCGCCGGAGCCCAGACGAACCCCGTCAGCTCCCGGACCGAGATCGTTGACCTCGACACCGGCCTGGTGAGCAACACCGGGACCCTGCCCGAGACCATCGCGGCCTTCTATGTGTTCCAGGAGGGCGCCCCCTGGCTGCGGTTGAAGTTCGACTCCGTCGTGCTCTCCGGCAACCGTGCAGCCGGCAACGGCTCGGTCCTGCGAATCACCTCGCTCTACGACGGCTACTACCAGATCCTCGACGCGCAGACGATCGAGGAATGGCACAACACTTCGGCCTACTTCAACGGCGACCTCTTGCAGGTCGAGCTGATCGCCTATCCGGGCACCGGCCAGAACCGGGTCCGTGTCGATGAGGTGATCGTCGGCCTGTTCCCCAGCGGCGTGGACACGATCTGTGGCTCCGATGACCGCGTTCTCTCGAACGACCCGCGTGCGGCGCGGATTCTTCCGATCGGTTGCACGGGGTTCTTGATCGATGACGACTGTGGGTGCTTCTTGACCGCGGGGCACTGCGGTCCGAGCAACACGAGCATCGTCCAGTTCAACGTGCCGCTCTCGAATGCGAACGGTTCGCTGAACCACCCGCCCCCCTCCGACCAGTATTCGGTGGACGGTGCGTCCAAGCAGGGCAACGGAGGTCTTGGGATCGGGAACGACTGGGCCTATTTCGGCACCTTTGCGAACTCCACGACCGGAAAGACCGCCGCCCAGGCCCAGGGAGCCGTCTACACCTTCGCGGCCCCGCCCGCGTGGAACAGCAGCCTCAACATCCGCATCACCGGCTATGGGGTCGACAGCGGCTCGACGAACCAGGTCCAGCAGACGAACGCCGGTCCCTGGCAGAGTTACAGCTCCGGGTCCTCGCGGCTCGACTACCGCACCGACACCCAGGGCGGGAATTCGGGATCGCCCGTGATCCAGGAGGAGAACGGCACCGCGATCGGGATCCACACCCACGGCGGCTGCACTTTCAATGGAGGCAGCAACCACGGCACCGCGTCCGTGCACTCCGGGCTCCAGGCCGCGCTCGCGAATCCGAAGGGAGTCTGCAAGAAGGCCGCGCCGCCGATGTGCGGGACCGCCCCGTCGACGATGGTTCGCAACGGCAGCGGTGTGAACCCGCTCTGCCTCTCGAACCAGACCTCCCCCGCCCTCGGAACGACCTGGAAGTACGTCGTCGATCCCTCCGTCGTCCCGGGGGGAAACTACTCGATCGTGCGCGCGCAGCTTCCCGGAACGGGCATTCCTAGCCCCCTGGGGGAGATTCTGATCGATACCACCTCGCGGTCGTTCTTCACGACGACCCGCTCGGGCCCGGGCCCCCACGTCCACTCGATCGCCCTCCCGGCGAACATCGAGCTGGCGGGTTTCCAGGCCTCGATCCAGGGGGTTGCCGGCCTGAACGGGGATCCCGTGCAACTCTGCAACGCGATCGATTTCACGCTCGGTTGCATGCCGTAAGGGCGGGCCTCGATCCTCCTCTCGGGACCGGAGACCTCCGGGGCGGTGCCCCTGGGGGGATCCGGTCCTGGTTTTTCCCCCCAGGGGCGGCGGTCCCGGGTATCTTCTCTCGGCGGCCCGCATCGGCCGTCCGGCCCCCGTGTTCTTCCATCAACGGGGATCACGGGCCCGAGAGGCCCGAAGAATCGCACCCTTCCGAGAGAGACTCCATGAAACGCTCCTCTGTTCTCGCCGCCCCCCTCGCCTTCCTGGGGCTGGCGGCTCCCCTGCTCGCCCACGAATTCGAGGAGCAGAAGCTCCTCGCGTCCGACGCGATGCCCGGCGACGCCTTCGGGCGCTCCGTGGCGGTCGACGACGAGACGATCGTCGTTGGAGCCCCCGGCGTCGATGCCCTCGGCACGGACTCTGGGGCCGCCTATGTCTTCCAGCACAACGGCGTGTCATTCGTGGAGGTCGCCAAGCTCGTTCCGAACGACGGCGCAGCGTTCGACAGCTTCGGCATTTCCGTCGCAATCTCCGGGGCGACGATCCTCGTGGGCGCTCCCGGACACGACGGAGCGGGGACCGATACCGGCGCGATCTATGTGTTCGAAGAGGTGCTCGGGCTTTGGACGCAGACGGCCAAGTTCGAGGGGATTGGAGCCGTCGACGGCGAGATGCTCGGGGGGTCCGTCGCGATCGATGGTACGACCGCCGTCGGGGGGGCGGTGAACAACGGCGGCATCGGTGCAGCGTATGTGTTCGAGAACACGGCCGGCACCTGGGCTCAGCAGGCGAAGCTCCTCGCCTCCGACGGCGCTGCCGGCCAGGCCTTCGGCAAGTCCGTTTCCGTCTATGGGGATTCGATCCTCGTCGGAGCGATCCTCGCCGACGGCCGCGTGGCGCGTACCGGAGCCGCGTACGTGTTCGATCGCGTCGGCGGCGTCTGGTCGGAGACCGCGAAGCTGCAGTCGCCGAGTGGAAACCTCGGAGACTTCTTCGGCGCTTCGGTGGCGATCTGGGGTGGCAACATCGCCGTCGTCGGTTCCCCCGGGGATGACAACGCAGGGCTCAACTCGGGCTCCGCGTACAACTTCGCGCGTACCGCCAGCGGGTGGACGCAGACCGTCCAGCGCTTCGGCGCCCGCGCCGGCGATCTCTACGGCGGAGCGGTTTCCTATGCCTACCGGACCACGATGGTCGGCTCCCGCCTCGACGACCAGTCCGTCCCCGATTGCGGGTCCGCGAAGATCTACGTTGCCCTCGGGAACACGACCGGTTTCGAGGTCTACGTGACGAACGACCAGGACACGGGCGACCAGCAGGGTGGCGCCGTCGCTGCGAGCGGCTGCGACATGGTCACGGGAGCCTTCGGCGATGATGAAGCCGGCCTCGACGCGGGTGCCGCGTACCTGTACGTGCTCAAGCATGCCGAGACCCTCCTCGCGAACGGATCGGGTGTGAACCCGACGTGCATGACGACGGTCGACGCCCCGGTGATCG
Source organism: Planctomycetota bacterium (assembly GCA_011053145.1). Taxonomy (GTDB): domain Bacteria; phylum Planctomycetota; class UBA1135; order UBA1135; genus DRLC01. Next base: position 25,656 of record DRLC01000287.1, read on the forward strand.
GTCACGACTGGACGATCGACGTCGATACGAGCGCATTCCCCACCGCGGCGAGCAGTGAGGTCGTGGTCTATCGCGACTTCCTCGCGAGCCCCGTCCTGCGACCGATCGGAGAGATCCTGATCGATCGCCAGAGCGGCTTCGTCGCGCGCTCCACGGTGGCTGGATTCGGTGTGGTTCGCCACACCTTCCCGATCCCGAACGACCCCTTCCTCGTCGGTATCACCCTGGCGGCCCAGGGGCTGGTGCGCTCCGGCGCCGCCGGCCTCCCGATCCTGAGCCTTTGCAACGGCGAAGCCATCACGATCGGTTGCCACCCGCCGGACGTGCCGTAGGCATCCCGGATGATTTTCTCGGCCACGCTCTCGGATCGGGAGCGTGGCCGCTTTCTTTCCATCCGGACCCTCAGCCCGCGCGGCGCAGTGCGCGCCGACGGCTTTCCAGGAACTCGAGGAGCGCTTCCCGGGAGAAGTGCAGTGGTCCGGCGCCCTCGAGGACGAAGTTCAGCTCCACGCGGGTCCCGTCTCCCGCTTCGCGGGCGGTGGCCGGGAACAGAAGGGGACCCGGATGACCCTCGAGGTCGAACTCGACGAGGATGCGCTCGGGGCACGGGGCCCAGGAGCCGGACCCGCGTTCGAGTTCCACGGCCGCGCCGGTGCAGGAGAGCGCGAGGACCCGGGCGGGGATGCGCGCGGCGTGCTCCGCGTCGACGACGGTCGCGGGGAGCGCGTCGCTCCTCTGGAACTGGATGCAAAGCACGTCGCTCTCGTGGCTCGGGATCATGGGTCGGTTTCTCGTGTTCTCGATCGCAAGGATCAGGGTGTGTTTCTCATCTCCGCGAGCATCGTGTGGATGCTCGTGGAACGGATCCCATGGACCCCGTTCCAGGTCACGGTGATCCGGACCGGGAGGATCAGGTAGTCGTCCCCGTGGTCGAGGTTGTCGATCACATGGTCGCCGTTCAGGTCCCGCGGCAGTCCGAGGCGCTCGTCCACGACGTCTTCCCGCAGTTGCCAGTGGATCTCGGTGAGAGGGCTCCCGCCCTCCCCGGTCTGTCCCCCCTTGGTCAGCCCTCCCTGGTTTCCCCCCGCGACGAGCGTCTCGGTCAGCATCGCGGGAAACTCGATGCGCCCGACGAAGCCTCCGTCTCCGGGGACGGTTTCGAGCCCTTCGACGACGAAACGCGCCCCGGGCGCGGTACCGGGCCCCCCCGGGTCGTCGAAGGGATCTTCGTTGTAGAGCTGCCACAGATCCCCGAACGGCTTGCCGCGCATCGTTTCGATCACGGTCCGGGCCCCTTCCATCGCGAGCGCTGTCTCCCGGCTCACCGCGCGCATGCTCCCCGTCCCGACCAGGGTCCGGGACAGGATCCCCGCCGCGACGACCACGATCGTCAGCGTGATGATCATCTCCACGATCGAGAGCCCACGGCGCGAGGCGTGGCGGAGAGCGGGATGGAGCGACTTCACGGATGCATCTGGGCCCGGACGGGAGCCCGCCGTCCTATCGAGCCGCGATCCACGAAGAGTTGAGCCAATCGTGCCCTACCCCATCCCGACCCCCGCGGCTGGCGCGCCCGCCAGGATTCGAACCTGGGACCGTCCGATTAGAAGTCGGGTGCTCTATCCAGCTGAGCTACGGGCGCATGGTCGGGGAGGCGGGACTCGAACCCGCGGCTCGTAGCTCCCAAAGCTACGCCTCTACCAACTGAGGTACTCCCCGACGTGCCCCGGAGGGCGCGGGAGACGCTACCGACTGGGGGCGGGGGCGGCAACGGCCGTGCGTTTTCCTGGGGTTGCGACGGGGGAAGGCGGCGTGTTCCCGTGGGCATGGACGCGGCGGGAGCCTATCCTCTTCGGCCCCAGCCGGCCCGCAGTTCCGGGCCGCCCTGGCGAACCCTGCGGAGCACTCGACGAGAGAAGGCAACGATGAAGGTCCTGGTGGTCGGAAGCGGTGGACGCGAACACGCGCTCGCCTGGAAGGTGGCGCAGTCGAAACGGGTCTCCGAGGTGCTGGTGGCGCCGGGGAACGCGGGAACGGCGCGGATCGAGAAGGGACGGAACGCGGCCGTGGCCGCGAACGATCTCGAAGGACTCGTCGAGCTGGCGAAGAACGAAGGCGTCTCGCTGTGCGTCGTCGGGCCCGAGGATCCGCTCTGCGCCGGACTCGCCGACAGGATGCGCGCCGCGGGGGTCAAGTGCTTCGGTCCGGGCGCGGACGGTGCGCGGCTCGAGGGCTCGAAGGTCTTCTCGAAGGAATTCCTCGATCGCCATCGCATCCCGACCGCGGACTGGCGGCGTTTCGATCGAGCGGGAGCGGCGAAGAGCTACCTGCAATCGCTCGGCACCTGGCCCCAGGTCGTGAAGGCCGATGGGCTCGCGGCGGGCAAGGGCGTGTTCGTGTGCGCGGACGAGAAGGAGGCCTGCGCGGTCGTCGACCGCATCATGGAGGAGCGCGCCTTCGGCGAAGCCGGTGGCGAGGTGGTGATCGAGGAGTTCCTCGGCGGGCGCGAGCTGTCGCTGCACGTGATCACCGACGGGCGCACGCTCGTCCTGTGCGAACCGGTGCAGGACTACAAGCGCGTCGGCGACGGGGACGTGGGCCCGAACACCGGCGGGATGGGGGTGTTTTCGCCGACCCCCTTCGCGAGCCAAAGGTTGATGCGCCAGATCGAGCAACGGGTGCTGCTCCCGACCCTGCACGCGTTGCAGGTCGAGGGGATCGAGTACCGCGGCGTGATCTTCGTCGGCCTCATGGTTTCCGACGCGGGGCCGCGTGTGCTCGAGTACAACTGCCGCTTCGGGGATCCGGAGACCCAGGCCCTGATGCGTCGCATGGAAAGCGACCTGGTCGACTACCTCGAGGCGGCCGCGGACGGGAAGCTCGAGGCGATGGACCCGCCCCGTTGGACTCCACGCCACTGCGTCGGAGTGATCGGGGCCAGCGAGGGCTATCCCGGTTCCTACGAGAAGGGCCACGCGATCGGGGGCCTCGAGGAGGCGGAAGATGTCGAGGAGACCGTGGTCTTCCATGCCGGCACACGCGAGGACGGCGGCCAGATCCTGACCGATGGCGGGCGGGTGCTGTGCGTGACGTCGCTCGGCAAGGGTGTCGAAGAGGCACGCGAGCGCGCGTATCGCGCGTTCGACCGGATCACCTGGAGCGGGAAGTTCGCCCGTCGGGACATCGGGGCGCCCCGCGCCGCGTTCGTCGCCGGGCGCGGCACGTCCCCGGATTCGGGGGAACCCGACCCGCTGCGTGCGCACTGACGGGACGAGCACCGGAGGAAGAGCGCGGGTCTCGGTGATCGTGCCCGCCCTCGACGAGGAGCGGGATCTACCGTTGCTGCTCGCCTCGCTCGCCGAGTCGGGGCCGGACCGCCCGGACGAGGTGCTCCTCGTGGACGGCGGCAGCACCGACCGCACGCGGGAGCTGGCGCTCGAGCAGGGGGCGCGCGTGCTCAGCGCGCCCCCCGGGCGCGGGACCCAGCTCGCGTTCGGTGCCCGGGAGGCCCGCGGAGAGGTCTTCGTCTTCCTCCACGCGGACACCCGTCTCCGTCCCGGGGCGATGGGAGCGATCCGCTCGGCCTTCGCCGACCCCGCGCTCGCCTATGCGGGCCTCCGGCAGCGGATCGATCATCCGCGACCGATCTTCCGCGCGATCGAGCGAGCCGCGAATGCCCGCGCACGCCGGGGAATGATCTACGGGGACTCGGGGCTGTGCGTCCGCTCCGAGGTCTACTTCCAGGTGGGCGGGTTCCGGGAGATTCCACTCTTCGAGGACGTCGACCTCTCCCGGCGCCTCGCCAGGCAGCATCGCGTGGGATGGGTCGGGGACGCGGAACTCCTGGTCTCCGCCCGTCGCTGGGAGCGCGAAGGCGTCGTGCGCTGCACGGCGCGCAATTGGACCCTGGCGATGCTCTTTCGCGCGGGCGTCGCTCCGGAGCGGCTCGTCCGCTACTATCGCGTCGCATCGAGCCGATGACCGGCAGGCCACCGTGCGACATTCCGCCATCCGCAAGTCCTTCGAGGAGTTCCTTCGGGAGCGCGACCTCAAGCTGACGCCCCAGCGCATTCGTGTCTTCGAGCGCGCCTTCGGGACCCACGAACACTTTTCGGCCGAGGAGTTCTACTCCTGGATGCGGCAGGAGGACGGTCCGCGCGTGAGCCGCGCGACGGTCTACCGGACGCTTGCGCTGCTCGTCGAGGGCGGTTTCCTCGAGTGCCTCGACACCGGCAGCGGCGAGACGCTCTTCGAGCACGTCGTCGGCCACCGCCACCACGACCATCTCGTATGCAGCGAGTGCGGTCGAATCGAGGAATTCTTCGACGAAGAGATCGAGATGCGCCAGCAGGCGATCGCGGAGAAGTTCGGCTTCGAACTCGAGACCCACAGCATGCGACTCTTCGGCCTGTGTCCGAGCTGCCGCCGGGAAGCTCGGCGCGCGGCGGCGGACTGATCCCTCGGCAGGATCGCGGGAGCGCAGCGCCGATCTTCGCTCGGCCGCTGGAGTTTGAGCCGTCTTCCCGCCGCCCTGCTCCCAGGCGAAGGAACTCGCCGAGCGACCCCATCGCTCGAGCGGAGAGCGGGGTCGGAAACCTACTTCTTCTGCAGCCGCCGGAGCACGTTGCCCATGACCTCCTCGGCCGTCTTGGAGTCGGCGCCGAGGTACTTCTGGGCGGACACGCGGACGAGCGTGCGGTCGAGGTCCACCGCTTCGACCTCGATGACGACCTTCGCACCGTCCACCTCGAGCTGGATGCGGCGCGGCGAGTCTTGGACCCGGACCTGCGTTCCGCTGTCGTGCAGGATCTCGGCCGTCTCCTTGCTGCTGGGCCAGACGCGGTCCACATCGTCGGCGACCTCGGCTTCCTGGACCGCGCCGGGCCGGACCTCGCGGCTGACGACGTAGCCGACGCCGGCGCCGGCGAGCAGGACGCAGCCGGTCGTGAGCGGAAGGAGTGCGAGGAGGCCTGGGGCGAGGCGAAGATGGAGGGGGGTGCGGGGGGGGCGTGTCATCGTGGGATTCGGGAAGGAGGCTCGGGGGACGTGCCTCGGCTCAGGAGGGGACCGGCGCGGCTGCGCTCGCGACCATGCGGCGGAAGAAGGCGAGCCCCTCTCCCTCCTCGCGCGCTCCCATGCGGGTCCAAAGGGGGTGGTTCCAGGGGTCGAGGTTGCGCTCGGGGTGGGGCATCAGGCCGAGCACCCGTCCGGTCGGATCGCAGATGCCGGCGATGTTCGCGACCGAACCGTTCGGGTTGAGGGGATAGGGGATCGGTGCGGCATCGGGCGAGGCGGGCTGCGCTGCGTCGCCCTTCGCCGGATCCACATAGGTCAGGGCCACCTGGCCGTTCGCGAAGAGTCGCGCGCAGACCTCGGGATCCCGCACGACGAAGCATCCCTCGGCGTGGGCGACCGGGACGGGCATGCGTTCGCCGGCTTCGATCCACGGGGCGCGACAGGCCTCGGAGCGCAGCGTCACCCAGCGGCACTCGAAGCGTCCCGAGGCGTTGTCGGTGAGCGCGATCCCACGCTCGGACGGCGCCAGCCCCGGATCCTCGAGGAGTCCCAGCTCGATCAGGATCTGGAAGCCGTTGCAGACTCCGAAGACCAGCCCACCGCGTTCGATGTAGCGGCGGAGCGGATCGTCGAGACGGTGGCGGAGCTCCGCTCCGAACACGCGACCGGCGGCGACGTAGTCGCCGTAGCTGAAGCCGCCCGCGAGGCCGAGGATCGAAACCTCCTCGAGCAGGGCCGGGTCCGCGCTGAGGGCGTTCAGGTGCAGGAGCCGCGTGCGCGCGCCCGCGCGCTCGAAGGCGCGCAGGAGTTCGGCGTCGCAGTTCGTACCCGCGGCGCGCAACACCAGCGCGAGCGGGGCGTCGGCGTTCTGGCTCGAGGGGGGGCGGTGGGACATCGTCATCCTTGGAAGCTGCCGCGGTAGGCCGCGAGGAGGTCGGCGAGGGGGAGGTCGATTCGTGGCGTGCAGTCCACGCCGTCGATGCGAAGGCGCGTTGCGGCGGTGACTTCCCCGACGGCTGCGGCCGGGTGGGGGGAAAGGGCCGCGAGGAGTGCGTCGAGCCGCTCGGGGGCGACCTCGAGCAGGAAGCGGGTCGTGGACTCGGAGAAGAGCCTGGTGGTGTCGGGGTCGAAGCCGTCGGAAAACTCGCCTCGCACGGGCACCGAGGCGAGATCGATGCGCGCGCCGAGGTCCCCGGCGAAGGCCATCTCCGCCACCGCGACCGCGAGCCCCCCTTCGGAGAGGTCGTGGGCGCTCTCGACGAGCCCATCCCGCATCGCTGCGTGGAGTGCTCGCAGGAGCGCGGGCGCCGTTGCGAGGTCGGGCCGCGGGACGCTCCCTCCCTCGAGGCCGAGGCCCGCAAGGTAGTGAGAGCCGCCGAGCTCCGCCCCGGTCGCGCCGACGAGCACGAGCCGGTTGCCGGCGCACTTGAGGTCCATCGTGCGCGCACCGCTCGCGTCCGGGACGTGGGCCAAGCACGTGATCAGGAGCGTCGGCGGGATCGAGAGGGTCCGGTCGCCGACGCGATACTCGTTGTTCAGGCTGTCCTTGCCCGACACGAAGGGCGTGCGGTATGCGATCGCGCCGTCGTAGCAGGCCTTGGCCGCCATCACGAGGGATCCCAGGCGGTCGGGTCGATCGCAGTTACCCCAGGAGAAGTTGTCGAGGATCGCCGCGCGGTCCGGGTCGGCGCCCACCGCGACGGCGTTGCGCAGGGCCTCGTCGATCGCGGCCAGGGTCATCGCGAACGGATCGAGCAGGCCCTGGCGCGGGTTCGTTCCGCAGGAGATCGCGAGCGCGCGGCGCGAGGTGGCAAGCGGTGCGATCACCGCGGCATCCCCGGGGCCGTCGCCGTGCACGCCGACGAGCGGCTTCACGACGCTCGTGCCCTGGACCTCGTGGTCGTACTGGCGCACGATCCATTCCTTGCTCGCGATATTGGGCGCACGCAGGAGTTCGAGCAGCGCCGCACCCGCATCGGCGGCGGGGGGACAGCCGGGGTCGTCGAGATCGGGCGCGGACCAGACGGCGGCGCGGGTCGGGCGCGGGGTTCCGTCGTGCAGGAACTTCATCTCGAGGTCGGCCACCACCTCGTCGCCGTCGCGCACGACGAGCCGGCCCGTGTCCGTGAACGTCCCGATGCACGTCGCCTCCACGTCCTCGGATGCGAAGAGTGCCAGGAGTTCGTCGAGGTGCTCGGGCGGGACCGCGAGAACCATCCGTTCCTGCGCTTCGCTGATCCAGATCTCGTGCGATGCGAGCCCCGGGTACTTCAAGGGCACCTCGGCGAGCTGGACGTCCGCGCCCGTGGTCTCGCCCATCTCGCCGATCGCGGAGGAGAATCCGCCGGCCCCACAGTCGGTGACGCAGGAGTACAGCCCGCGGTCGCGGGCGGCGAGCAGGCAGTCCATCGTGCGCTTCTCGGTGATCGGGTCGCCGATCTGCACGGCCGAGCTCGAGACCATCTCGGAGTCCTCGGAGAGTTCGATCGAGGAGAAGGTCGCACCGTGGATGCCGTCGCGGCCGGTACGCCCTCCCACGGTGACGATGCGATCGCCGGGGCGCACCTCCTTCGGTACGCGATCGTGGGGGAGGATTCCGACGGTGCCCGCGTAGACGAGCGGGTTCGCGATGTATCCCTCGTCGAACCACACGCCGCCGTTCACGGTGGGGATGCCCATGCGGTTGCCGTAGTCGCGCACCCCGGCCACGATCCCGCGCAGGATGCGGCGCGGGTGCAGCGATCCCTTCGGGACGTCTTCGGCGGGGAGGTCGGTGGGGCCGACGAAGAAGCAGTCCGTGTTCGCGATCGGCTTCGCCCCGAGCCCAGC
>DRLC01000288.1 GCA_011053145.1 Planctomycetota bacterium
CTGCCGGTGCCTGCCGCACCTGCCTCGTCGAGGTGGAGGGATCGAGGCGGCTCCTGCCCGCCTGCGCGACGAGAGCCCGGGACGGGATGAAGGTCACGACCGAGAATCCGCGCATCGAGCGCCATCGCCGCTCGCTCCTCGCCCTCTACCTCACCGACCAGCCCGCCGATCCCGAACGGCGCGAGCGCGGCGCCCCGAACCAGCTCATCGAGATGGCCGAGCGCTTCGACGCGCCCACCGACTGGGGCCACCTCGCCTCCCTGCGCGCGGACCGTCCCGGGGATGCCAACCCCTACGTCGATTACGACGCAGCCACCTGCATCCTGTGCGCGCGCTGTACCCGCTATTGCGCCGAGGTGGAGAGCGTCACCGCGATCGGACTCACCGGGCGGGGGAGTGCGACGACGATTTCGACCGCGGACGCGCGAGGGCTCCTCGACACGAGCTGCGAGCTCTGCGGTGGCTGCATCGCGGTCTGCCCGACCGGCGCGATGGCCGAAAAGCTCCCGCTCGTGCGCGGCGAGAAGAAGGAGCGAGCGCTCGAGAAGGTGCGCAGCACCTGCAACTTCTGCGGCGTCGGCTGCCAGGTGGACTTGAACGTGGACCGCGACGCGCGAGGCGGCGCGGGCCGGGTGGTCAAGGTCACGAGTCCCGAACCAGGGCAGACCACGAACGACGGGAACCTGTGTGTGAAGGGGCGCTTCGCGTACGACTTCATCCACCACGACGATCGTCTCACGACGCCCCTCGTGCGGGGAGAGAACGGCGAGCTCTCCCCGGCGAGCTGGGATGAGGCCCTGGCCGCGGCCGCGGCCGGGCTCGCTCGCGTTCGTGACACCCACGGCGCTGACGCGTTGGCCTTCGTCAGCTCCTCCCGCTGCACGGTCGAGGAGAACTACCTCGTCCAAAAACTCGCGCGCGCGGTCTTCCGAACGAACAACGTGCACCAGTGCGCGGCGACATGACACGCCCCCACGGTGGCCGGTCTGGTCACCACCTTCGGCGCCGGCGCGATGACGAACTCGATCCGCGAGATCCGGGACGCGGATTTCCTGTTCGTGATCGGCAGCAACACGAGCGAGGCGCATCCGATCATCGCGATGGAGATGAAGCGCGCGGTGCACCGCGGCGCCACGCTCGTCGTCGCGGACCCGCGCGCGATCTGGATGACGACGATCGCGGAGCGCCACCTGCAGCTCGCACCGGGGACCGACGTCTGGCTCCTGAACGCGATGGCGCACGTGATCTGCGAAGAGGGGCTCCTCGACGAGGACTTCATCGCTGCGAACACCGAGGGATTCGAGTCGGTGCGCGAAACGGTCGCGCGCTACTCCCCCGAGGAGGCGGAGAAGGTCTGCGGCATTCCCGCGGAGGACATCCGTTGGGTGGCGCGGCGCTATGCGACGACGAAGCGCGCCGGGATCTTCTATACCCTCGGGATCACCGAGCACTCCCACGGGACCGACAACGTCTACGCGCTCGCGAACCTCGTCCTGATGACGGGCCACCTCGGCAAGGAGTCGACCGGTCTCAATCCGCTGCGCGGACAGAACAACGTGCAGGGGGCGAACGACGCAGGTGCTTCGCCGGTCTTCCTTCCCGGCTACCAGCGCGTCGACGACGACGAGGCGCGCGCGAAGTTCGAGGCTGCCTGGGGCACGCCGTTGCGCGCGGAACCGGGGCTCAACCTGAATCAGATGATGAAGCAAGCGGGGAAGGAGATCCGCGGCTTCTTCGTGATGGGGGAGGACATCGTCCTCTCCGAGCCGGACTGCCTCGCGCTCGAGGCCGGCCTCAACGCGAGCGACTTCCTCGTGTTGCAGGATGCGTTCCTGAACGAGACCGCGCGCTTCGCGGACGTGATCTTTCCAGCGACGGTCTTCGCGGAGAAGGACGGGGTCTTCACGAACTCCGAGCGTCGTGTGCAGCGCGTGCGCAAGGCGGTCGAGCCGCCGGGAGAGGCGCGTGCGGACTGGCGCATTCTCACCGACCTCGCGAACCGGCTCGGCGCGGGCTGGAGCTACCGGGAGCCCGCCGAGGTCTACGACGAGGTGGTCGCGCTCGCGCCGAAGTTCAGCGGCATCAGCCACGCGCGGCTCGAGGGGCAGGGCACGGGCGGGTTCACCGGCATCCAGTGGCCGTGTCCGAGCGAAGACCACCCCGGAACCCGCTTCCTGCACGGAGACGGGATCCTGCGCGGCAAGGGGCTTTTCCAGGCGGTCGAGTACCGGCCCTCGAAAGAACTCCCGGACGAGACCTACGGCCTGATCCTCTCCACCGGACGGACCCTCTACCACTACAACGCCGCGACGCAGACGCGGCGGGAGTCGGGCCTCGCCGCGAAGCAGTCCGCAAACTTCGTGGAGATCCACCCGCGCGATGCGAAACGGCGCGGGATCTCCGATGGCGACCGCGTCGAGATTCGGACCCGCCGCGGCGCGGTGGAGGCGGTCGCGATCCACTCCCGCCAGGTCCGCCCGGGCTGCATCTGGACGCCGCTGCACTTCGCCGAGGCCCGCGCCAACGTCCTGACCAACCCCGAGGGCGATCCCGTCACCCAGACCGCGGAGTACAAGGTCTGCGCGGCCGAGGTTCGCAAGCTGGAAGGCAGCGTCAGGGCCTTTCCGGGGAGCTTCTACCGGGTCTGAGGGATTCCCGGGGATCCCGTGTCTCCCTTTCAGCGGGTGATGCGTTTCTGTTCTCGAGGCGGCACCCTTCCTCGCCCTTGTCTGAGAGGTCCTTTCCGTGATTCGACTCGAGAACGACTCCGATTACATCGAGCTGTCCCGCGCTCACAGGCTGGTCTCTAGCCTGGCTTTCGTCGGCGCCAGCCTGTTCTTGTTGGACGGGGGCGGCCTGCTTCCAGGGGATCTCTTCCTGTTTCTCGCCGCGATCCTGGCGATCGGGCTGGTCCTCGCATCGGCCCTGACCTGGAACTCGCTCTTCCGGTTCGCACGCCACTACGGAGGCCCCTGGTACGCATGGTGCCATCTCACCCTGGCGGTCGTCCTGACCCCCCTGCTCCTGATCGGGGTTCTACTGGTTCCGATGCTCGTCGCGTCGGACGTCCGCCGCGGCTTCCCGGGGTGGAGATGCGCGACGGCGCTCTCGTGGAAGCAGCGCCTGGTGCGCACGGCCGAGGCGTTGGGCCTGGCCGGCGCCCTTTTCTATGTCGCACTGCATGTCGACCGCACCGTCGGGGCGGGCCTGCTCCTCGCGATCCCGGCGATCTGCATCGTCGTGGTCCGTGCGACCTTCCGGGCCAGAGTGGGAGAACCCGCCTACTCGAGCCCGGGTCGCAGGTAGACGTTCCAGCTCCCGATATCGGGAGCCTTCTCGTAGCGTGCGAGCCACCGCTCCCAGGTTGGCGCGAACGCTCCGAGCCGATCGGGATAGCTGTCGTCGAGCAGGAGCACGTCGGGCTTCGCTGCGTCGATCGAATCCAGCCAGCCCGCGAATCCGCCCGGTTCGTTGGCGTCGATGTAGAAGCGGATGCCGCGCATGATGAAGCCGTAGCGGGTCACGTTTTCGCGGTCCAGGAGCACGAGGGCTTCCGGGACTCCGACCGTGGCGAGTGTCGCGTCGCCGTAGCGCGCCGCGAACTCGGCCGCCTGGGCGCGTTGCTCGGGGAGCTTGATCTTCCTGCCGAAGCGGTAGGCGACCGCGGAGAACGCGAACAGGAAGAGAGCCGGGGCGATGAGGAAGCGCGTGCGCGCCGCGCCTTTGAGCTCGAGGGAGGAAGCGAGCGATTCGCTCGCGCCGCGCGCGATCCAGGCCAGGGAGATCGAAACGAACGGGAGGAAGATGAAGAAGTCGGGGTACTGCTGGAAATCGAACAGCGACCACAGGAGCGGGAAGGGGAAGGTCAACAGCAGGGGCGCGAAGGGGTCGGCGAGGAGGCTTCGTCCCTCGCTGCGTGCGACGCGAAGGCGCCAGGGGTACAGGAGCCCCATCCCGATCAGGCCGAACAGCGTGACCACTCCCATTCCGTTGTAGACCACCGTGCGCATCATCGACGCGAGCTGATCCGTGAACGACACCTGGTTCTCGAGGTAGCGCAGGTTGAAGAGGAAGCAGCCGTCGAGGAACGCGCGACCCGATCCGGTGGCGAGGGCGTAGAGTGCGAACGCGAGTGAGGGGAGGAGTCCGCCGAGGAAGACGCGCAGCACTGCGGGGCCGCGTCGGCTCCGCTCCTCGCCGAGAAACGCGAGGACGAGTACGGCGAGGTAGAAGATCCCGGTGGGCTGCCAGGTGTAGGCAGCGAGGGTTGAGGCGAGACCGGCGAGGAACCACGCGCGTCGCGTCGCGAACAGGAGTGCTCCCACCTCGAAGAGCACCATCAGCATCTTGGGCCGGTTGCCCGAATACGCGTAAGCGCCGTAGCCCCAGAAGGTGACGAAGAACGCGCTCGCGAGGAATCCGCTGACGCGGGAGCGGAAGAGGCTCGAGCCCAGCGCGAAGACTCCAGCGCTCGTCGCCGCCGCGATCGCGAGGAAAACGAGTCGCACCGCGTGGATCGGATCGAGCCCGGCGAGGTTTCCGAGGCCCACCGCGAGCGCGCAGACCATCTGCCCGAGGGGACCCTTGTGGTCGAACATCCCCTCGTAGACGGGGGCGCCCCGCAGCATCTCGATCCCGCCGTAGAGGAAGATCGCGTCGTCGTGGAAGAGCTTCCCCTGCCGGCCGGCCGCGGAGAAGACGAGGGCCGAGAGCAGGAAAACCCAGAGGACCGGCCCGAGGCGGCGGGAGGTGTGGGAAGGGGTGGACAAGAGCTTCTTCGGTCGGAGAGCAGGCTCCATCGGCCCGCGGCGGGACCGTGAGAGCCTACCCGCTCGGAGCGGGCCGGGCGGCCGCGGAAAGGGTCATTTCGAGCCGCCGGGCGGGCCCACGGGATTTCGTCCGGGATCCGCGAGGGATTTCCGAGCCCGCGGCGACCAAGTCCCCGTGCGCGGAGCTCCGTCCCCGCGCTCTCTTCCGCATCCCTCTGCAAGGATCCGTTCCGATGAAGTCCTCCCTCCTCGCCGCCCCGCTCGTCCTCCTCGCCCACGCGCTCCCCTCGATCCACCCCGAACCCGCTCTCTCCGACTCCGAGGTGCGCCGCAGTTTCGACCGCCGGAGTTCCCAGGAACTGGTCGAATTCACGGTGGCGATGGGCGGCATGGAAGTCCCGCCGGAGTACCTCCCCGAGATGGAGCTCGCCTGGACGCGCGCGGCACACCTCGTGGTGCTCGACAGACGTTCGGAGGGCGCACTCGTGCGCAGCTTCGAGGAGCTCGGACTCGATGCGACCCAGGACTTCCAGATGGCGCCCAGCACGGACGAGCAGGACGAGGGGCATGCGACGAGCCCGTTCGAGGGTCGCACCGTGCGATTCGACAGCGAAGGCGGCGTCGCATGGGTCGGCGACGGCGGGGACGAGGACCTCCTGGCTGGGCTCGAGCGTTCGCTCGCCCTCTCCGCCCTCGTCCCGGGCGGGCTCGCCGCGCACCACACCGGCGACTCCTGGGAGGTCGATGCCGAGGACCTACACGCGCTCTTCTACCCGGGTGGGAACCTCGCCTGGGAATGGAGCGCGACCGAGGGGCTGCGCGCGCCCGACAACGACCCAGTTTTTCCCACGGGCGCCCTGACCATCACCCTCGCCTCTGTCGACGGCGGGCAGGCGAGCTTGCGCCTCGAGGGCACGCTCGAAGCGCGCACCGAATCCGCCACCGATCTCTCCGAGGTCCCGGTCGTGGACGGCACCGCCACCGAGGTGCGCACGACCACCTTCGAGCTCGAGGGCCGCGCCATCTTCGATGCGGAGCGAAACGAGATCGCCGAACTCCGCCTCGATGCCGAACTCGCCACCGCGATCGAGACCACCAAGGACGAAGGCCAGCCGGGCCCCGCCTACTCCTCCCACATGGGCTTCGAGGGGACGTGGCGTCTCACGGTGCGGGCCGAGCACCCCTGAGGGCCCGCCTCGAACTGGCGGAGGCGAGAGGATTCGAACCCCTGAGGACTTTCGCCCTGCCGGTTTTCAAAACCGGTGCATTCAGCCGCTCTGCCACGCCTCCTACGGGTGGGGGAATCCTAGCCATTGACCGAGCGGTTTCGTAGAAGTCGAAGGACGTCCCCGCGGCTCGCGTGCTCGTTCGACCTCTCGGCCGTCCTGCGCGATTCCAGGCCCCGGATTGGAGCAAACCCCTGGAGGTCCTCCGATGTTCGATTCGCGCGCCGTTCTGAATCTGCTTTCCGTTCCCCACAACATTCTCATCCCCCGGGGGGAGGCGACGTGGGGAGACAGGATCGGCTGGTTCTTCACGAACCTGCTGGGCTCGGTGGTCGTCCTTGCCGTCGGGGTCGGGATCGCCCTTGGGCTGCGGGCGCTCGCGAGGGTGTGCCTGCGGATCTCGGGATGCGAAGCGAAGCTCGCGGAGCTCCTCTGCCGGGTCCTCTTCGCAGCGTGCGTCGCCCTGGCACTGGTCGCGGCCGTCGGGAAATGGGGGGTATCGGGCTATTGGTTCGGTTCCGCGATCACCTGGTTGCTCGGCGTCTTCACCCTCGTGGTCGCGGTGGCGTGCATCGGGCCGGCGCGAAACTTCATGGCCGGCGTCGCGATCCGGTCGGGGAAGAGGTTGCGGGATGGGGATGTGCTGGAGAAGGACGGCGC
>DRLC01000289.1 GCA_011053145.1 Planctomycetota bacterium
CTCGCGGGCGCTTCACGTTCCGCGTCAGGGGCGCCGGAGGGACCACCGCTTTCTTCGCGCCGACGATCGGACCGAAGGAGATCGGCTCGCCTGGGTCGAGGCCGTGGGGAGACACCTCCCCCGACATCCTGGTCTTCGTCGGCGACACCTTCCGCGCGGACAACTTGGCGATCTACGGGGGACCCCCGGACCTCACCCCGCGCCTGAACGCCCTCGCGGATCGCTCGCTCCGCTTCCTCCAGGCAAGGTCGCCGTCCACGTCGACGCTGCCCGCTCATTCCTCGCTCTTCACCGGCCTCTCCCCGACCCAACACGGAGCTACGAGACACAGAGCGCTCTCCCGCGAGCTGCCTCGCCTCGCACAGGGACTCCACGAAGCGGGCTATCGCACGGCTGCCGTCAGTGATTCGGGATACGTCTCCAGGCAATTCGGCATGGATGTCGGATTCGAATCCTTCGATGAACGCGCGTTCCTGCAACGCCCGTTCGTGAGACTCCTCGACGATGTTCGCCATACACGCGCAGCCGACGACGGTCGCCCTCTGTTCCTCTTCGTCCAGACCTATCGCGTCCACAATCCGTTCCGAAGCGGGCTGGAAGAGGACCAAAGCGCACGGCGTGCGTTTCTCGAGGAGATGCGGGCCGCATTCCGCGCGAAGAGACCCGAAGCGCGTCGAGGGCTGCTGTCGGTCGAAGCCCTCGTGGAAGAGGCCTACGCAAAGCACGGCGATCGGTATCGCGACCTCTACCTCGATGGGGTTCGGGCCTTCGACTTGGCACTCGGGGAGTTCCTCGATGAACTCGATGCCGAAGGCTACGCGGAGCGCGGGTACCTGATCTTCACCGCAGACCATGGCGAAGAGTTCTTCGAGCATGGAGGCCGTGGCCACGGCGGCCCCGCCTTCGAGGAACGGGTGCGCATCCCGCTTCTGATGCGCGGACCCGGGATCGAACCCGGGGACGTGGAATGGGCGTGTTCCCTCCTGGACGTCGCCCCCACCGTGCTACGCCTCGCTGGGCTCGACCCTCTGCCCCGCGCGGTGGGGCGCGACCTCTTGACGCTGAACATGGAGCGGCCGATGCTCTTCTACAACGCGAGCACGAGCGAGGAGTACCTCGTCGCGCTGGATGAAGGCCGCAAGCTCTTCTTCGAGGAGCCGGACCTCGAGAGGTCGGGAATCCGGGCCGCGTTCGATCTCAACACGGACCCCGCGGAGCAGGTCGACCTCGCCTCCGAGTCCCCGGAGTGGATCGAATCGATGCGGGCCAAGCTCGCGCCGCTCTGGTCGGTCCTGGGACAGCCGGTCGGGACCTCGGAGAGGGCCGACATCGACCCTGGGCTCGCCGAGCACCTGCGAGCGCTCGGCTACGCGGAATGACCCCCGGTCAAGGCTTGTAACCGCTCGGCACGACGACGATTCCGGAGTCGGTGACCGAGAATCGTTCGCGGTCGCGCTCGCGGTCGTATCCGATCTCGGTGCCTTCGGGGAGTTCGACCCACTTGTCGATGATCGCGCGGCGAATGCGGCTGCCCGGGCCGACTCGAACTCCGGCGAACAGGATCGACTCCTCCACGCGCGCTCCCTCCGAAAGGACACAGCTATCGGAGACGACGCTGCGCCGCACATGGGCCCCGGACACGATCACGCCGGAGCAGAGCAACGAATCGATGACCTCGGAATTCCCGATCGTCTTCGCGGGCGGATTGTTGTGCCAGAGGGTGTAGATCGGCCACTTGCGGTCGTAGAGGTCGAGCTGCGGGAGGACGCTGCAAAGGTCCAGGTTCGCCTCGTAGTAGGAATCGATCGTCCCAACGTCGCGCCAGTAGGGGTCGGCCGCGCCGTCGACGCTCTGGTAGTGGTGGGCGAAGACATTCCGGTCGCCGATCATGCGCGGGATCACGTCCTTGCCGAAATCGTTCGAGCTCTCGGGACCCAGCGCAGCGTCCTCCTCAAGACGCCGGACGAGTTCTTCGGTCTCGAAGATGTAGATGCCCATCGAGGCGAGCGAATGCCCCGGGTCGCCGGGGAGCTCCTTGCCGTGATCGGGCTTCTCTTCGAAGGACAGCACGCAGCCGGCTTCATCCGTCTCCAGGACGCCGAAGCGAGAACTCTCCTCGACCGGAATCCGGACCGCACCGATCGTCAACGCGGCCTCGTTCCGGATGTGCTCGGCGAGCATGCGGCGGTAGTTCATCTTGTAGATGTGATCCCCGGAGAGGATCAGAACGTGCCGCGGCCGATCGGAGTGGATCGTGTCGAGGTTGTGGTAGATCGCGTCGGCGGTGCCCTGGTACCAGCGCCCCTGGCCCTGGTGGTGGGGTGGGCGGACGCTGATGAACTGCTCGAGGCGCCGGGGTAGGAAGTTCCATCCGAAGCGAATGTGCTCATCCAGCGAGCGCGCCTGGTACTGGGAGAGGACGTAGATCCGCCGCAGTCCGGAGTGGATGCAGTTGGAGAGGCTGAAGTCGATGATCCGGTGGCATCCCCCGAATGGAACCGCCGGTTTCGCGCGCTTCGTGGTCAGCGGCTTCAGGCGTTTGCCGACCCCTCCCGCAAGGATCAAGGTCAACGTGTCCTTCAGCTCCAGCGATTCGTTCATGTCCTTGACTTCGATGCTGCCTTCTCCGTCTCCATCCCCCATAGGATGCCTTGTGGGAGACGATCTGGATACCCGCCAGATGGGCATCCCATCCCGCTGCGCCGCAATTCCGGTGGACATGACATTCGTCGGTTGCAGCCCCGATTTCGCCCCCTACGCTGGTTCCCCCTTTCCCGGATTCCGACCCCGAAACACCCAGCCGAGTTGACCAAGATGTCCCCCTCCTTTCTCCTCGAAAACGCCTCTCCGGCGGAGCTCGTCGGAGGGAATGCGATGGGCGCCGAACCCTCTTCGGCCAGCTCCTCCGTGGACGGCCCGGTGCTCGCCCTCCTCGAGCGTGAGTGGCTGCAAACGAACGGGCTCGGTGACTTCGCGTCCTCGACCCTGCTCCTCACCCCGACCCGACGCTACCACGGCCTCGTCGTGGCTCGCCCGGAGGGAAGCGAGAAGCGCCACGTCTTCCTGTCCCGGTTCGAGGAGGAGATCCGCCTCGAGGGGCGCGTCTTCCCGCTCTCGATCGCGAGCTATCGGTCCCATGCACCCGAAGGGGTGGTCTTCGCACCGCGCGGGGACCGTTTCCTCGTGCGCTTCGAACTCGCCCCCCACCCACGCTGGACCTTCGAGATCGAGGGCGGGGTGCTCGTACGGGAGATCGTGATGGCGCCCGGCGCGCCTGCGACGCTTCTGCGCTACACATGGGAGGGGGACGGCGAGGTCGAACTCGCCCTGCGCCCGCTGCTCCCCACCCGCGAGGCGGACAGCCTGACCTTCCGCAACGACGCTGCGAACATGGATCCGGTCGGGGAGGTGGGTCGCCACGCGATCTCCTTCCAGCCCTACGGTGCTCTGCCCCCACTCACGATCACGTTCGATCGGGACTTCGAGTTCGATGCGGCGCCGGCCTGGTTCGAACGCATCGACCTCGCGGCCGAACGTTCGCGCGGATATCCCGACACCGAAGACCACCTGTCCCCGGGCCGCCTGCGCGTCCGCTTCTCGGACTCCTGCGTCGTCGCCGCCGGGCTGGGCGGAGAGTTCGAAGCATCGACCGATGCCTTCGAACGCGAGGTCCAGGAACGCACCCGGCGCTTCGAGGCACTCCAGACCGAAACGCGAAGGCGCCGCCGGGCGGACGAGGGCCAGATCCGGGCGCGCACCCGATTGGCCTTCGCCGCCGAGGACTTCTTCGTGGAGCGGGGCGGTCGGCTCGGCATCGATGCCGGCTTCCCCTGGTTCGGCGAGTGGGGCCGCGACACCTTTCTATCGCTCCCTGGCCTGACCCTCGCGCTCGGGGACACCGAACGCTGCGCCCGCGTGCTCGACGAGTCCCTCGCCTTTCTCTCCAACGGACTCCTGCCGAACATCTTTGCGATCCGGCCCGAGGACAGTCACTACGGCTCGGCGGACGCATCCCTGTGGTTCGCGCGTGCGGTGGAACTGTACGAACGTGAGAGCGGGGACCGCGATCGCGTACGGGAGTCCTGGCTGCCCGCCCTGCTCGAGATCGCCGAAAGCTACTGGGACGGGACGGAACTCGGCCTGCGTGCCGATGAAGACGGCCTGCTGCTCGCCGGCGGACCGGACCTCAACCCGACGTGGATGGACGCCGTCACGCCCGAGGGACCGGTCACCCCGCGGCACGGGTGCGCCGTGGAACTCAACGGCCTCTGGTACGCGCTGCTGCACCACCTGGAGGAACTCCTGACAGCCGGAGGAGATCGTGCGAAGAAACGGCTCTGGCGGGAGCGGCGACTGCGTCTGAAGGCTTCGTTCCTGGAGCGCTTCTGGCTCGAGGACGAGGGACGACTCGCTGACCGTTGGAGTGACGGCGAGCTCGATCGCTCCATCCGCCCGAACATGGTGATTGCAGCCGCGCTCGGACGCAGCCCGCTGACGCGAGCGCGCCGTGCTTCCGTCGTCGCTTGCGCCAAGCGGGAACTCCTGACCCCCCGCGGACTTCGCACGTTGAGCCCTCGGGACCCCGGCTATCGCGGACGCTTCGAGGGCGGGCCGATGGAGCGTGATGCGGCCTACCACCAGGGCACGGTCTGGCCGTTCCTGTTCGGGTTCTTCGTCGAGGCGACCCTGCGCGGCGTGGGAACCACGAGACCGGTGCGCGATGAGTTGCGCGCGAGCTGGTGCGCGATCGTGGAAGATCTCGATGCGGGCGGGCTCGGCCACATCTCCGAGGTCTTCGACGGGGACGCCCCGCATCGGGGCGGCGGAACGATCGCCCAGGCGTGGAACACGGCCGAACTCCTGCGCGCGGACACCCTGCTCCGGAGGAGACGCCCTTGAAGCTCCTTGTCCTCGGCTCGGACGCTTGCGCGGAGCGGACCGGGGGCGTGGGAACGGCTTGTCGGGGCCTCGCCGAGGGAGTGGCAGCGCTCGGAGTCGAGGTTTCCCTGGTCGTACCCCGGGCACCGGGTGGGTCGCCGGACTCGGTTCCGGCGTCCGGTGGGGTCCGTTGGGTGGAGGTCGGTGGCACGGATGCAGGACTGGGGCGGGTGGGAGTGGGGGCTCCGGGGGGCGAAGTGGCTGGGGCAGCCCACTCGGGCCCGTCCTCGCCCATCCCTAGCCCCCACCCGCCCAGGGGAGACCGGACCGGCGCGAGCGTGGTTGCGCCGCCCGACCGAAAGAATCCGCCCCGGCTCGTCCCCATCCCGAGCCCCCTCACCTCCTACCAGGACTCCCGATCCCACCCCATCCCC
>DRLC01000290.1 GCA_011053145.1 Planctomycetota bacterium
GTTTTAGTAGTAATTAATTTTTTAACTGATGCTGGGGATATCGTCCACGTATCAGGATCAATATCTGCCCCATCACCGTCACCACCCGGAGGTCGGCATGACGCTTCAATCCCCATGGCGGAGCCTGCTCGTGGCTCTCGTCTTCACTGTCCCGACCCATGCGCTCGCGCAGGAAGTGCCTCGCACACCTGTCCTGAAACGCATCACGGTCCCACTCCGGCCCGCGCGCTATGACCTGGCGACCGGGACGATCACACAGGGGACCAGGGCCCGCCATCGCTCCCTGGGGGGCTACACGACCGCCAGCACCCTCAACAACAACGACCTTTCCGGTTTCGTGGGGGTCGACTCGGGTCTCGGCACCCCCGGGGGTCCCTGCGAGTGGATCGACGCCGCCGACAAGGGCGTCGGCTCCACGGGAGGAGCCTCGGGGCTCATGACCGGCTTCAGCTTCGCCTACTGCTCGGCGGCCCGGAGCGTCCTCTCGGGAGGGCCAGGGGGTCGCGCACGCATCGGATTCCGCGCCGGCTACCTCGCCGGCCCGATCCCCAACGGGGCCGGTCCGTCGGGGACGGTCGCGGGAACCTTCAACCTCTCCGGTTTGCCGGCGAACACAGGAAGCTCGAACTTCTTCGGGAAGATCTCCTGCTACCTGATCTCGATCGACCTCGGAACCCAACCCGTCGTCCTTCGCGACGGTCCGATCGGCTGGTCGTGGCAGTTCCGCGACCTCGGAACGGATGGTGTCCTTGCCGCCACCTTCCCGTTCCTCTCCTGCGTCCAGTCCTGCTCGGGGAATCCGGCGGGAGGCGGCCCGATGGCCGACCAACTGGATCGCTACTGCCCTCCCGGGAACTACCTGAGCACCTTCAGCTTCGGGACGTCCGCCCCGGGTTCGGCCTACTTCACCTCGGTATCCATGGACATCCGGGAAGCGGAGTCGATCGCGCCCAAGAACGTGACGTTCAACGGGAGCGGGGTGAACCCGCTGATCCTCAGCCCCGTGTCCGGCCCGGTCCTCGGTCAGCCCTGGACACTGGTCCTCGACTGCAACGGCGCGGACCCTTCCATGCTGGCTCTCTGGCGGCTCTCGTACCTCTCCCAGCCGACGCCCATACCGAGCGCCTGGGGTGAGATCCTGGTCGCCCTCTCCGGCCCGGGCCAGAACTACGTCTCGCCCCACGGCGGAACGGTCGCGGTCCTCGGCGGGGGCTCGCTCCCGCTGGACATGAGCTTCTATGGAGTGTGCTGGAATGTGCAGGGGTTCTGCGGCGACACGCCGACCGGCTACCTCTCCAACGCGGTCGCACAAACGGTCGGGTTCTTCTGAGCCGCTCGTCCCGTGCGCATCCCCGCGGTGCGTGCGCCCTCCCGGAGGGCTCGCGCACCGCGTTCCCTACCCCTGCTCCGCCAAGGCCCCCGACAGCCCGTAGGGGGAGGCAGCCTCGATGCGAACTCGCACCGTGGTCCCGATGAGTTTCTCATCGCCCTCGAACCTTACGGGGAGGTTGTGGACGGTGCGGGCCCGCAAGGATCCGGGGGACTTGGGGGCCGTCGCCTCGACGAAAGCCGACACGTCCCCGCCCAGTCGGGTCTCCATGCGCGCGAGGGAAGAACGCTCGGCCGCCTCGAGCAGGATGCGATTGCGCTCCTTCTTGGCCGCGATCGGCACATCGTCCGGGAGCGCGAAGGCCCGTGTGTCCGGCCGCGGCGAGTACTGGAACACGTAGTTCTGGACGAAGCCGATCTCGTCGAGAAACGCCGCGGAACGCTCGAAGTCCTCGTCCGTCTCGGAGGGGAACCCCACGATCCAGTCGGAGCCGAGTTCGATGTCCGGGACCTCCTCGCGCAGGAGCGCGATCCGCTCGCGGTACAGATCGGTCGTGTACCCGCGCTTCATCGCACGCAGGATGCGATCCGAACCGGACTGCACCGGAAGCGGCAGGAAGCGATCCACCTTCTCACAGTCGCGGATCGCCTCCGCGAGCGCACGGGTCACGTAGGAGGGATGCAGCGTGATGAGCCGAATGCGCTCTAACCCCTCGAGTTCCTGGAGGGCCCGCAGCAGATCGGAGAGCCCAGGCCGACCCCGCCGACCGGTTCCCTCGCCGACCGGCAGGTCCTCTCCGTACGAGTTCACGGTCTGCCCGAGAAGGGTCAGGACTCGCGCCCCCCCCTCGATCATCCACCGAGCTTCCGCCACGAGGTCGTCGATGGGGCGACTCTGCACGCGACCGCGTGTTGCCGGAACCACGCAGTACGTGCAGTTCAGATCGCAGCCGCGCATGACCGCGAGGTGTCCGACCAAACCGTCTCGATAGGGCTCGCTGCGACGGTCCACCTCCATCGCACCCTCGAGGGAGGTCTCGATCAGCCCCTGGGAACCTGCACCGCCGGAGCGACGGCGGCGCTCGCGGACCTCGTCGACGAGCTCGGGAAGGGTCGTGAGCTGGCGCGTCCCACAAACGAGATCCACATGGGATGCACGCCGAAACACCTCCCCTTCGACGCGCTGTGCCATGCAGCCCATCACCCCCACGACGAGTTCCGGCCTCCTGCGCTTGGCCTCGGCGAGCGCGCCGACCCACGAATACACGCGCTCCTCGGCGTGGTCCCGCACCGAGCAGGTGTTGAAGAGCACGACATCCGCGTCTTCGAGCCGCTCCGTGAGCCGGTACCCGCGCTGGAGGAACCGCCCCTCGACGAGGAGCGAGTCGTACTTGTTCATCTGGCAACCGAACGTGACGACGTGGAGCGCCGGGGCGCCGCTCGCCTCCCCTTCCGTCGACGCGTGGCTCTCCAATTCGGAAGGAACACGGGTCTGGACACGGGGCAGGGACATGGTGGCGCTTCTCGGGGACACCCCGTTCGGATCTCGATCGGGACGATGCACTGCGGTGGGCAATCCGCGGGGCGCGGGATTCTGCCAGAGTCCGGGGCCCAGGACCATTCTCGCGCGTATTCCGGCCCCGAAACGAACTGGAGACCGAGTCCGGCCCTTCTTACCATCGAACGTACCGGCCGTGCCGGCCCCCACCATGCCGACCCTTGCAATCGAGGGCCTCCACGAAGCGGGGCCGCTGCTCGCCCTAGCCGTGGTCCTCGGAGTCGGCCTGATCGCGGGGACCCTCGCCAGGCGCCTCCACGTCCCGTCGATCACGGGCCAGATCCTGGGCGGCATCCTGATCGGCGGCGCCGGCTTCGACCTCTTCGGCGAGGAACCCCTGCACGCGCTGCAGCCCCTGACCCACTTCGCCCTCGGCCTGATGGCCGTCACGGTCGGCGCGCACCTGAACCTGCGACGCCTGCGGAACGCAGGAAGGCGCCTGTTCTACCTGCTGCTCTTCGAGGCCCTCGTCACACCGGTCCTGGTCTTCACCGCGTTCTACCTCGCCGGCTCGCCCTGGGACATGTCGGCTCTCTTCGCTACGTCGGCGATCGCCACCGCGCCCGCGACGGTGGTCGCCGTCGTCGCCGAGGCGCGTGCCAAGGGGGTCTTCGTGAAGACCCTCATCGCGGCCGTCGCGCTCAACAACATGGCCTGCATCTTCCTCTTCGAAGTCGCGCGGGCCTTTGCGAGGGCGTCCGGCCCGTCCGCGTCCGGGAACCTGCAGGAGATCGTCGTCGGGCCGGCTCGCCAACTGCTGCTCGCGATCGCGATCGGGGGGATCGTCGCCCTCGCGATGGAGGCCGTCGTCCGCTATGTCGCCCAGCCGGAACGCGTCGCCACCGCCGCCGTCCTCGCGCTCGCGGTCGCTTCCGGTACCGCGTCCCTCGTCGACGTTTCCCCTCTGCTCGCGTGCCTCTTCCTCGGCTTCGTGCAGACGAACATCACGCGCACGCGGGACAAGCTGGTCGACACCGTCTTCGAGGAGTTCCAGCCCGCGCTCCTGGCGGTCTTTTTCACGCTCGCGGGCATGCACCTGTCGTTCGAAAACCTGGCGGTCACGGGCGGATTCGCCGCTCTCCTCTTCGCGATGCGCATCGTCGGCAAGAGCCTTGCCGCGCGCTGGGCCATGCGCATCGCCTCCGCTCCCGATCGGGTGCGAACCAACCTCGGACTGGCCCTCGTGCCCCAGGCAGGGGTCGCCGTCGCGCTCGTCATTCTGGTCCAGGATGACCCCGCGTTCTCCTCGATCGCGGAAACGTTCAGCGCGGTCGTCCTCGCCGTGGTCACGGTAAACGAGATCCTCGGTCCCTTCCTGCTACGCCGTGCCCTGAAGCGGTCGGGCGAGATCGGCCTCGACCGCCTGCGGTTGATGGACTTCCTGCAGGAGGAGAACATCCAGACCGACTTCGCTGCGGCGTCCAAAGAGGAGGCGATCGAAAAACTCGTCGATTTCCTGATCCGCTCACACCACCTCCATGACGTCGATCGCGAGGAACTCCTGACGAGTGTGCTCGAACGGGAAGCCGAAGCCTCGACCTGCCTGGGGGGCGGCCTCGCGGTCCCCCACGGCATCCTGCCCCCAGGGCGCGCGATGGTCGGAGTGCTCGCGCTCTCCGAGAAGGGACTCGCCTTCGACACTCCCGACCACCACCCCGTCCACTGCATGGTGCTACTCGCCACCTCCCCCGAGGAGCGCGATCGTCACCTCCAGGTCCTCGCCGCCCTGGCACGCATGATCGGAACCGACGAGGCCTTCCGCTCGCTCCTCTTCCACGTCCACAGCCCCGCCCATGCGAGTGACCTCCTCCACGGCGAAGAGTCGGTCCACTTCAACACCTTCCTCGAAGACGAGGATTACGACGAACCCGCGCCCGAACGCGACTAGGGATCCGGCGTCATGAGGTACACGCCGCGCTGGCCCGGCGTTTCCTCCACGGCTACGCGCAGGCGCTCGACCACGAGATCGTCGAAGTGGCCGCGCAGGCGACGCAGGAGTTCACCCCCCAGCCACCCGGACAGGTTCTCCGCGCTCGTGTTGTTGATCGCGAGCACGAGAACGTCCTCGCGGGGAGCGCGATAGACCCGCTCGCGGTAGCGAATCTCGAGCCCCTCGTCCACCAGATCGATCACCTCGATGTCGGGATGCTCACCGGGGATCAGGAAGTGTTCGTCGAGCTCATCGCAGATCGCGCGAATCAGCGGTTTCACGTCCTGGAAATCGATCACGAGCCCGTGCTCGGACAGGCGTGCCTCGATTTCGACGAACACGCGGTAGTTGTGCCCGTGCAGGCGCTCGGCGCTCCCATCGGGAAAGATCAGGAAGTGCGCGACGGAGAACTTCAGGTACTCCTTCTCGACCTCGATCGACCAGCGTTCCATTCCGGGAGGGTACCCGGGAACGCGGGCCCCTCGCAAAGCCGGAGCCGCCGCTCCCGGCCGATGCCCCCGGGAGGATCGGAGTCGCTCTAACGAAACCGAAACAGGCTGGATCGGCCCGGGGGGCCCGATCCGCCTGTTCCTTTCAAGGAACCCGCCCGAGCGACCGATAGGGCCGACCAACGGTACCAGGCGTGCTCGACGCCCACCGGAGGAGAACAGCCCATCCCATGCAGTCCAACACACGCGGCTTCAGCCTGATCGAACTCGTCGTCGTCATCTCGCTCCTTGCGATCCTGTCCGGTGTCATCGTGCCCCGGGTGTCGAACCACGTTCAGATGTCCCGCGATGCGCGCCGCCTCGCGGACATCCAGCGCGTCCGCAACGCGATCGAGCAGTACCACATGGACAAGGGCGAGTACCCGACCCCGAACCCCAGCCCCGCCTTCGGCGGCTGGGACGTCTCGAACGACGGAGGGTTCATCGATGTGCTCACCGAGGAGGGGTACCTCGAGGAAATGCCCGAAGACCCGCTCAACACCCCGACCTACCACTACCGCTACTTCGTCTACGAACCGGGCACCTATGCATGCGAAGGCAAGGGGGAGTACTACGTCCTCGGCATCCGCAACTTCGAGAGCCCGGAATTCGCGCGCGAGCACAGGGGCTTCTTCCGGTGCGCCGACCGAAACTGGGGAGAGGAATTCGCGTTCGTGACGGGGCCGGGGGCCAGCGAACTGAACTGATCCCGCCGCCCGGAGCCTTCCGGCTTCCGGCGGGTGGCGAGGCCCGGGCTTCGAGCTTCGCCGGGGACGATCCCGGATCAGCTCGACGGAGACTGCGAGCCGCAGGGACACGGAAGTGGACCCGTTTGCGCGCCTGGTGCGCGCGTTCCATCGTTCCCGGGGCTAGACTCGCGCCATGTCGCGCCTCGTCGATTTTCATTCCCACTTCTTCAGTCGCCCGTTCTTCGAGGCCCTCGCCTCCGAGTCCCCCCTGGAAGGCACGCCGCTCGAGCGGATGGACCGTGTCGCCCTCGAAGCGGGTATCCGCTTGCCGGTGCCGGACATCGCGTCGCACCTCGGACTCTGGCTCTCCGAGCTGGACCGCTACGGGGTACAGCACCTCGTCACCTTCGCGAGCCATCCCGCGGAAGCCGATGCCGTGGGCGAGGCGGTGCGCATGGCGAGCGGACGCTTGTCCGCCCTCGCGGTGGTCAATCCCCGCCAGGACGGCTCCGACGCTCGGCTCGCGACGCTGCTCGCCGGGGGTGACTTCCGCGGCGCACTCCTGTTTCCCGCGATGCACCGCTATGCCCTCGACGGCCCCGAGCTCGAGGGCATCCTCAAGGTCCTCGAGGCGCATCGCGGAATTGCCCTCGTGCACTGCGGACTCCTTCGGGTCGGGCTCCGCGATCGCTTCGGCTTCCCGCGCGGCTACGACCTGACCCTCGCCAACCCCCTCGCACTCGCGCGCCCCGCGGAGTGCCACCCCGAGGTGCGCTTCGTGATTCCGCACTTCGGGGCGGGCTACTTCCGGGAAACCTTGATGCTCGGCGCGCAGACGGAAAACGTGTTCGTGGACACGAGTTCCTCGAACTCCTGGATCGCGACCCAACCGGCAGGCCTCTCCCTGGTGGACGTGTTCGAGCGCGCCCTCGGGGTCTTCGGCCCTCGCCGGATCCTCTTCGGGACCGACTCGTCGATCTTCCCGCGCGGTTGGCGGCACGACGTCCTGCTCTCCCAACGCGAGGCCCTCGGCGCATGCGGCCTGGACGACGCCGACATCGGCAGGATCCTCGGTGAAAACGCGGCCGCGCTGCTGGGGCTCGGGCAGGTTTCCCCCTGATGTGAGGGGTCTACCCAGGGTGATGCCGGGTTTCCGCGGCGGGCATCGCCCTGGGGGAGTCCCTAGCCGTTCGGAACCGGAGCGTCGATGCGCGGGCTCTGGCCGCGGAGCACGGAATTGTCCGAGAAGAGTTCACGCTGGTCGATGCGGGGCTTGGCCTCGAGTTCGGCGAGGTCGATCTGCCCGGACTGTGCATAGGCATCGAGGGCGTTCGTCCAGGTGACGCGCTCGACGTCGGCCGGGGAAATCCCGCGCTCGAGCATCACGCGCGCGGTGCGCGGTACGGCGAGGGGATCGCTCACGCCCCAGTCGGCGGAACTGTCCACGATGATCCGTTCGGCACCGTACTTCTCCACGACCGCGGCCATCCGATCGGACCCCATCTTCGTATGCGGGTAGATCGTGAACGCGACCCAGGCGCCGGAGTCCAGCGCTCCGCGGACGGTCTCTTCGTTGTTGTGGTCGATCACGAGCTTCTCCATCGCGAGCCCCACCTCGCGCGCGATGTCGATCGAGCGTTCGATGCCGCGCTTCTTGTCCCGGTGCGGGGAGTGGATCATCACGACCATGTCGTTCGCGTGGGCGAAGGCGATCTGCTCGCGCAGTGCGTACTCCTCGGCCTTGGTCATTTCGTCGAACCCGATCTCGCCGACGGCGACGACGCCCTCCTTGAGCGCGAAGCGCGGCACCAGTTCGAGGACCTCGCGTGCCAGCCCCTCGTTGTTCGCTTCCTTCGCATTCAGTCCGATCGCGCAGTAGTGGGAGATCCCGAACTGCGAGGCGCGGAAACGCTCCCATCCGATCAGGGAAGCGAAGTAGTCGACGAAGCTGCCGGCCGTGGTGCGCGGCTGCCCGAGCCAGAAGGCCGGCTCGATCACGGCACGCACGCCGGCCGCGGCCATGTGCTCGTAGTCGTCGGTCGTGCGGGCCGACAGGTGGATGTGGGGATCGAAGAAGCGCATGGACGGATCAGTCTCGAGGGTGGAGGAACGCGAGCTCCGGGCTCGTGTGCGGGTGGTCGAGGGCGGCGAGGACGGCGGCGCGCGCCTCGGGATCGATCTCGGATTCGTGCAGGGCAACCAGACGCTCCCGATGACCGGCGCGCCCGAGCGCGTGGATCGCTCCGATCCTTCCCAGCGTGTTCGGGTTCGCGGGGTCGAGTTCCCGCTCGATCGCTTCGACCGCGCGCTGCCCCCCGTGTGCGCCGAGCGCCAGCCACACCTCCGGAGGGACGTCCCGGCCCGCGCTGCGGCGTTCGTCGGTGTAGTCGAGTGCCATCCGCGCGAGCTCCGGAGAAAGCCGGCTGTCGAGCCCGTAGAGCCGCCAGAGCGGTGCGCCCAGGAAAAGGCTCTTCAGCACCGCCTGGTGGAAGGCCACGTCGTCGAAGTGTCGAGCCGGATAGGGCGTATCGAGGACGTCCGCCTCGAAGACCCCCAGGATGTTCGTGCGGCAGCCTTCGGCCGCACGATCGCGAAAGCGGCCGGGGTCCTCGAGCAGCGCCAGCGCACGGTAGAGGGCGCGTTGCTCCCCCTCGTCCGCGTAGCGAAAGAGTTCCTCGAGTGCCCCCACCGCGTTCTCTCCCGCGGCTGCATCGAGAGCGGGCCAGGCGAGCAAGATCGTCACGCGCAACGTCTCGAGGAGCCTCCAACGCTCCGGATTCCAACCGGGAACGAACTCGGCCGCACGCGCCAGCGCCTCCCCGCCCGGGTCGAGAGCCGTCCGGTCGCGCGCGTGGCGTGACGCGAGGGCGAGCAGGGCACCGATCCGTTCCGGGGGAGCCTCGCCGCGCGCTTCCTCGACCGCCCCACGCCAGAATCCCTGGGCCCCGGGCGAAAGCCGCGCCCCCAGGAGATCCGCCAGGAGCCGGGCGGGGGTCGCGGACGGAGCGGTGGTGGACATCGTGCGGCTGGCGAGGTGGCGACGGAAACGGGGACTCGATTCTACCGAGTTTCGCCCCCCTCCCCACAGGGCGCCGGGTTTCTCGGACGAGACGATCGGCGGGGGGAGCGAAGTCCCTCCAGAGTGCAGGGCCCGAGGGCGCGAATTTGGCGAGAACGCGGGCTAGGATACCCGGCCCCCGGTCCCGACCGCGCCCTCCCCGTTCCAGCAAAACCCCCGCGCA
>DRLC01000291.1 GCA_011053145.1 Planctomycetota bacterium
GCCCTCCTCTCCCTCCTCGCCGGGACGCCCCAGACCCAAAGAGCCCGCCGAGCCGCGCTCCGCGGGGTGCTCCATGTCCGCGCCGGGGCTTCCGGCGCCGGGAGCGGTCTCACCTGGTCGGACGCCTTCGCGGACCTCCAGGACGCCCTCGCCGCCGCCAAGCCGGGCACCCAGATCTGGGTGGCGGAAGGCAGCTACTCCCCGGGCCCGAACCAGTCGGACACCTTCGCGATCCCGAGCGGGGTCCAGGTCTATGGCGGCTTCGCGGGCCACGAGGCCCTGCTCTCCCAGCGCGATCCGGCCCTACACCCGACGACCCTGACCGGAGACATCAACGGCGATGACACCTACTCGCCGGTCTTCAACATCAACTCGGTGAACACCTGGAACATCGTCACGTTCCAGGGCGCGTCCCCGAAGACCCGGCTCGACGGCTTCACGTTGCTCTCCGGACACACCTACGGCGCGACCTATGCGAACAACCGCGGCGCGGGGATCCTCCTGCTCTCGGGAAGCCCACGCATCGTGAACTGCACCTTCGCCCAGTGCGTGGCCGCCTACGGGGGCGCGCTGTGGGCTGATTCCGGTTCCGCCGTCGTCGAGGGCTGCACGTTCCAGACGAACTACGGGTCCGACTACTCAGGAAAGGGAGGCGCGATCTTCAACGGCTCCCAGAGCAGCCTGACCGTGCGCGCTTCGACCTTCCTCGGCAACCTCGCCGAAGCGCGCGGCGGCGGTTCCCTGGGGGGCGGAATCTACAACGAAACGGGGGCGACCCTCACGGTGACCGACAGCGTGTTCAGCGGGAACGATGCCCTACCGCGCGGCGGCGGAGGCTACTTCTGCTACGGCGGCGCGATCTGCTCGTTCACGAATAGCCTGGTCACGATCGATCGCTGCAGCTTCGACGGCAACACCTCGAACCTGGGGGGCGCGGTCTACCTGTGGAGTTCGGCCACCGCGAACGTCACGAACTCGGTCTTCCGCAACAACCGCGCGGTCAAGGTCATCCTGAGCGGCGGCAACGAGGGCGGCTCCTTCGCGGCGGGACTCTCCGGTGGCGCGGGGACGAACCTCGTCGGCTGCCTCTTCTACGGCGGAGTCGCGGACAGCTACGGCGGTGCCTATCTCCCGAACAGCACGGTCACGAACTCGATCTTCTGGGGCAACAGCGACCAGAACGGCTCGATCGGCGTGGCC
Organism: Planctomycetota bacterium; assembly: GCA_011053145.1. Classification (GTDB taxonomy): domain Bacteria; phylum Planctomycetota; class UBA1135; order UBA1135; genus DRLC01. Next base: position 1,201 of record DRLC01000291.1, read on the forward strand.
CAGGTGAAGGCCAACCGGGTGGAGTACTGCTGCGTGGAGAACATGCTCGTCGGCCAACCCGGGGAGGATCCGCCCGACCCGGCGAAGTTCACCGGTAGCACGGCGGCCGATCCGATGTTCGTGGATGCGCTCTCGGGGGACTTTCACCTCGTGTCCGGCTCGCCCTGCATCGACGCGGGGAACAACACCACCTGGCCCGCGGGGATCGTTCTCGACCTCGACGGCGGCGCGCGTTTCCTCGACGACCCCGCGAAGCCGGACACGGGCATCGGCCCCGCCCCCATCGGGGACATGGGCCCGTTCGAGTTCGACCCCGGGGCCTAGCTCGCCAACGACGCGGGTGAGGCGATCGGAATCGCCTCACCCGCGTCAGTGAGCCTCGGCCCGTCGTGGGCCAGGGTGGCCGGAGGAGCCCTAGGGCTGCGGGGCCTGGGTCTTGTCGCCGAAGCAGACCCGCACGGCGTCGGTGAAGGCCACGCCTCCCTGGGCCTGCGGATCGAGGATGATTCCCTGGGCGGCCATCTTCACACCCATGAAGGCGAGGTCGACCGACTGGAGCTCGAGGATCGGCGGGGAAACTCCGTTTTGGTCCGCCGTGAACGGCCAGGTGAACATGACCGGACCGGGGTGGAAGACCGCTCCGTACTTGGGCATCGCCATCGGCGTGTCGGCCGGGCTATAGATCACGCACCCGTGGGCACCGGGCAGGACGTTCGAAATCCGCAGCGCGAAGTAGTCGCCGAGGAGGGACGAACCCTCGACCGTGAACACGGGAAGTCCCATCGTGCCGGGAGTCGCCTCGGGGACCATGGAGTAGCGGGCCACCTTGTCGCAGATGCTCTGCAGGAAGGGGGGCGGCGGTGTCGGGCTGGATTGGGACCAGGCGGAGGCCGACAGCGCAGCGAGCGCAAGAACGGAAGCGATGATTCGAGACTTCATTAGGAACCTGTTCGGTGGATTGAATCTGGTGGAGGGATTGGGACAAGGAACGCCCTCGGGGCGACTCCGTTCCACCGGGGAAACGGGGGGCGCCCACAATGCGCCATTGTAGCCGAGGAGTGGACCAGCGGAATCCTACCCGCCGAATTTGACATCGGTCGGGATAGTACCCACGTCAACGGCGCGGAAACCACGCCATGAAAACCCGCGTGCGGGCAATCTTTTCCCCGCCCGCGGTCCAGCGCCCACGAACTGGTCCATGGTGCCCGGGATTCCAACCCCGGAAGGACCGGCCATCCCGCTCCCCGGCCGGAGGATTGACCGATCTCAAGGACGCGGCTACTCGTCGTCGCCGACGTAACCCATTCGCTTCAAGAACTCGAGGTCCTCCGCCTCCCGGGGTGCCGCCTCGATCGGAGGATGCCCACGTTCGGGCTGAGCCGCCAGGGCCGCGGCGAGCGCGCTCTCCACGAGCTCGGGTTCGACCTCCTCCGCGCGCTCCTCGAAAGGATCGTCGCGCAGGTCACACCGCGTGAAGTTCTCGTGCCCCTGGAAGTCCATGTGGGTCCACTTGACGCCGTCCCGGAAGAGCGCCTCGTAGGTCTCGCTTCCCGACCCGCCCATCGAGAAGAGGTCGCGCTCGGCGGGAAGAGGCTCGAGGAGCGAACGGCCGCCCAACGCCTCGCCCCCCGGAAGCCCCGCCCATGCGAGAACGGTCGGGACGATGTCGACGAGATGCGCATCCTCGCTCACCCGCTCCCCGGCGCGACTTCCGTCCGGAAGGCGAACGATGAGCGGTACGTGCAACCCCTCGATGAATGGAGCGCCGTGCCCATGGACCCAGCCCCGCTGCGCCAGTCCCTCGCCGTGGTCGGCCGTGATGATCAGGAGGGTGTTGTCGAGCAGCCCACGTTCCTTCCACTCCCCCACCCACTTTGCGAGCTTGTCGTCGACGTAGCGCACGCCGCCGTCGTAGAGCGCCACGAGCGCTTCCCGCTCCTCCGGCGTGTGGATCAGGTCCTGGTTCCAGACCCGTCGCTCGGGAAGATCGGGGAGGCGATCGGGTGCGTCCGCCAAGAACATCCGATCGAAGGGCGGCGGGCAGTGGTAGATCGGACCCGGCTCGTCGGTGAGCGGCCCGCAGTGGACGTCGAAGAGGTGCAGGAACAGGAAGAAGGGCCGCTTGCGCGGATCCAGCCCCCCGATCGCCGCCTCGAGGTGGGCGTCCGCCTCCTCGGCGTTCCGGTGGTCCTGGAAGAGGTCGAAACCGCGATCGAAGCCGTGGCGCTCGTGGATCAGACCCTTGTAGTAGAGCCCGATCGTCCGGTATCCGGCGTCCGAGAGGCGCTGGGCCAGGAGCGGAGTCGCCTCGGACAGGGCCAGATCTCCGTTGTTCACGCCGTGCTCGTGGGCGAAGAGTCCGGTCAGCATCGTCATGTGCGCCGGCAGCGTGTAAGCCGCGCAGGTGCTGGCGTGCTCGAACACGATGCTCTCCCCGGCGAAGGCGTCGAGGAAGGGACTCGTATCGCGCGCATAGCCGTAGGTCCCGAGATGGTCCGCGCGCAGGGTGTCGATCGAGACGAGGATCACCGAGGGACGGACGGGGCCGTCGTCCCGCGAGCCACAGGCGGCGACGAGGAGGACCGGGAGGAGGACGAGGAGCCGGCGGGAAGTGCGCATGGGCCTATCCTAGCCCGAGCTCCGCGCGGACCTCGTCGAGGATCGCGAGGTGGTGGGCGGTGTGGACCTCGGCGAACCGCAGCCATTCGGACGCGGAGAGGTCGCCGAGGAGCTGGTGGGGAATCGCCTTCGGAGCACGGTCCACGGCCGCGGGGTCGCGCGCGAACTCCGCGCACGCCTCGCAGGCCTCGCGATGCAGTTCGGCCAGGAGTTCGAAGTCGATGCGCTCGGGCGGACGCACGAATCGGGGAGCCTCGGCGCGCCCGCGCGGCAGCTTCCCGGCCGAGAGGTAGCCGAGCCCCTCGGCGTGACGTTCCTCGGGGTCGCGGATCAGCCGCCCCCGTTCCCGAACGAGCGAGGACACGTTCCGGAAGGAGAGGTCGCAGGCGAGGACCAGGTGGAAGAGGTGCTGGGCCGGGCTCCACCCGGAAACCGTGGGGGCGAGGGCGAGGAGGTCCTCCGGGGGCGCCGTGAGCCGCTTCCCGGCCACAGCGAGGAGCTCGCCCAGTCGCGTGAGGGAATCGGTGGCGCAGGTCGGAATCGAGCCGTCGGCATTCATGGGGCGGGCGAGGGGGCGGTCGTGGGCCCCGGCGCGGCCATCCTCCCGATCCTGGAGCCCCTGGGAAGGGGAAAGGCACGGGAGTCCCAGCACCGGGGGGGAATCCCGGCGCTCGCCCCCGGATAATTCAAACGTATGATTGAAACGGGCGATAGATGCCCTACGATCCCGCCCCCACGGATCCGCCATGCCCACGCCCTCCACCCCCCGATCCGACCGCTCCAGCTCGAGCACCACGAAGGAGAAGATCCTGGATGCGGCCGAGGAGCTGTTCAGCGAGCTCGGATACGACGCCACCTCCCTGCGGGCGGTTACGAAGACCGCTGGGGTGAATCTAGCAGCCGTCAACTATCACTGTGGCAGTAAGTTGGGCCTCTTTCGAGCGATCTTTGAGCGCCGGATAGGTCCGCTGAACCGGGAACGGCTCGCAGCCCTCGAGCGCGCCCGAGAACGCGTGGGCGAGGGGAAGGTGATCCCCCTCGGGGAGGTCCTGCGGGCCTTCTTCGAGGCCCCGGTGCGGATGGCGGCCCGGGAGGACCCCGGTTTTCGCCGCTTCCTGCGGATCGCCGGCCGGATGCAGTCGGCTTCCGGAGACCATGCGAACGCCCTCGTCCCGGTCTTCGCCGAGGTGCGCGAGCACTTCCATGCGGCGCTCCGGGCAGCGCTCCCCCACCTCGACGACCGCGACTTCTCCTGGAGGCTGCACCTCCTGATCGGGGCGATGTGCACGCTCTTCGCGGACCCCCAGCGCATCGCGATCCTGTCCCAGGGCCACTGTGACCCGGAGAACCCCGACGAGGTGCTCGCCCAACTCATCGCCTTCGGCAAGGGAGCCCTCGGAGCCCCCTCGAAGGAGCCCCTGGATGAAGACGGCGCGGCGGAGGGCCCGGCATGAACGTCCGAATCGCCTCCCTCGCCGCGCTCGCCCTCCTGGGGAGCGGCTGCCGGCTGGCCCCGCGCAGCGAGGTCCCGCCCCTTCCCGAACTCCCGGACGCGTTTGCCGCGGGGACAGCGCGTGAATCCAGCGAGGCGGACCCGGGGACGGAGACCTGGTGGAGCGGCTTCGGGGAGCCGCGCCTCGAAGCGGTGATCGCCGAGGCCCTCGAGCACAACCACGACCTCGCCGCCGCGACGGCCCGGCTCGACCAGGCCCGTGCCCAAGCTCGCATCGCGGGGGCGGACCTCTCTCCCCTCGTCACGCTCAACGGGAATGCGAGCAAGGCGAAGACCGTGTTCGTCGGCCTGCCGATCCCCGGACAGGGGAGCGTGCTGACGAACCGCGTCACGAACTACGGGGTGCAGCTCGATGTGAGCTGGGAGGCGGACATTTGGGGCCGGCTCGGCTCCCTCGAAGCGGCGGCGCTCGCCGACTACGCGGCGTCCACGGCGACCGCCGAGGGAGCGCGCCAGTCGGTCGCCGCCCAGACCGCGAAGGCATGGTTCGCTTGGGTCGCCGCGAGCGAACAGGCGCGGCTCGCGAAGCTCACGGTGGAGAGCCTCGAGCGCAGCCTCGACCTCCTGTCCGGCCGCCGCGGGGACGGGCTGGTCGCGAGCAGCGATGTGCAGCGCGCCGCCGCCGCCCTCGCCCAGGCGCGCGGGGCCCTCGCGGCGCGCGAAGGGACCCGGGAGCGAAGCGCGCGTCAGCTCCAGGTCCTGCTCGGCCGCTACCCGGATGGAGGCGGGCTCGAGGGAGGCGCTCGGCTTCCGGATGCGGGGCCGCTTCCCGCCCCCGGAGTCCCCGCAACGCTCCTCGAACGCCGACCCGATCTGGTCGCCGCGCGGGCCCGTCTGGTCGCCGCGGACGAACGCCTCGATGCGGCACGCGCCGCGCTGCTACCGCGCCTGACCCTGAACGGCTCGATCGGCCGTTCGGCGACGAAAGCCCCGGACCTCACGAACCCCGACCTCACGGCCTGGTCCCTCGTCGGAGGACTCCTCCAGCCGATCTTCGGCGGCGGACGACTCGCCGCGGGCGCCGACCTCGCCGATGCCGTGCTCCGCGAAGCCGCGGAGAGCTACGCCCAGTCGCTGCTCCTCGCCTGTGGTGAGGTGGAATCGCTGCTCGCGATCGAAGACACCCTCGCCCGCCAACTCGACTCCTTCGAGGCCGCCGCCGAAGCGGCGCGGCGGGTCAGCGATCTTTCGAACGAGCGCTACCTCGCGGGTCGACTCGACCTCGC
>DRLC01000292.1 GCA_011053145.1 Planctomycetota bacterium
CAAGGTCGGCGGCACCCCCGTGAGCTGCCTCTTCGTGATCGAACTCGGCTTCCTCCCCGGACGCGAGCGCCTCGGCGACGTCCCCGTTCACTCCCTGATCCGCTACTGATGGCCGCCAAGAAGAAGACCACCGCCAAGAAGAAGGCGGCCAAGAAGCCCGCCTCGAAGGCCTCGGCCCGCAAGACGGCATCGAAGAAGAAGGCGACCACCAAGGCCTCGAAGAAGAAGGTCGGCTCGAAGACCGTCACACCGAAGAGGCCCTCGAAGACCACGACCAAGAAGAAGGCGACCGCGAAGGCTCCCGTCCGCAAGAGCGCGGGGAAAAAGAAGACGGCGAAGAAGGCCTCGAAGAAGAAGGTCCCCGTCGAGGAGCTGCCGACCGAGGAACTCTGGGCGATCTATCGCAAGCAGGCTGCGCGCAAGGGACCCAAGCAGCAGGCCAAGCTCGAAGAGCTGCGCAACATCCTCATCGAGCGCCACTACCCGCTCGTCAAGTACATCGCCGAGCGCCTCCTGCACACGCTGCCGAAGTCGATCGAACTCGACGACCTCACGAGTGCGGGCCTCTTCGGCCTCATGGACGCGATCCGCGGCTTCGACCTCAGCCGCGGCATCAAGTTCAAGACGTACTGCTCGACGCGGATCCGCGGTGCGATCCTCGACCAGCTCCGATCCCAGGACTGGGTTCCGCGCCTCGTTCGCCTCAAGGCGAGCCGCATCGACCGCGCGCTCCAGAAGCTGACCGCCGAGTACGGTCGCGAACCCACCCACGCCGAGCTCGCCCGCTCCCTCGAAATGGACCACCAGGACCTCGTCAAGGAGATCCAAGAGTCCAAGGCGCGAACGATGTTCTCGCTCTCGGAGAAGTGGGAAGACGACGACGGCTCGGTCGAGAAGGTCGAGATCCTCGAAGACAAGGGCTCGGTCGACCCGGTCACCGAACTCAACCGACGCGATCTGATGGGCTTCATCACCAAGGCCCTGACCCACAAGGAGCGCTTCATCATCGAGCAGTACTACCAGTACGGCCACACGATGCGTGAGATCGGCGAGATGCTGGCCCTGACCGAGAGCCGGGTCTGCCAGATCCACTCGAACGTGATGAGCCGTCTCAAGGGCCTGCTCGGCCAAAAGCAGGGCTCGCTTCTGGCGTGACGGGTCGCATCCATCGCTTCGGTCGGACCGACTCGACGAACGAGCGGGCCTTCGAGGCGATCGCGGCGAAGAGGGCGCGGGATGGGGATGCGTTCGTCGCGCTCGAGCAGACGGCCGGGCGCGGGCGGCTCGGGCGGCGTTGGGAGAGCGCTCCCGGAGAGGGTCTCTACGTCTCCTACGTGCACCTCCCCGAGACTCCGGCTCGCCCGATCCCGCCGCCCGCGATCACGATGGCGGCCGGCCTCGCGGTGCTCGACGCGGTGCGAGCGCTGGGACTCTCGGGGGCGCGGCTCGACTGGCCGAACGACATCGTGGTCGGCGAGGCCAAGCTCGCCGGGATCCTCGTCGAGTCACGCGGCCTCGACCCCGCGGCACCCCACTTCGTGATCGGGATCGGGGTCAATGTCGCCCAGCGAAGCTTCTCCGAGGAACTGCGACGCGAACGGGCGGTGACGAGCCTGGCACTCGAGGGCTCGGAACACTCCCCCGACGAACTCCTCGAGACTCTCCTCCCGCGCCTCGAAGAGCGCCTTCGCCAAGCGAACACCGAGCACAAGAAACTCACGAGGGACTACCTCGAAGGCACGGGCCTCGCGGGAGCGCTCATCACGCTCCAGGCAGACCGGGGCACGGTGACGGGAACACTTCTCGACATCGACCTCACCAGCGGGATCCGGATCGAAGGGACGAGCGGCGCGCACACGATCGACTTGGCGCACGTGCGCGGACTCGAACGTCAGCGGAGCTGACATCCGAGTCCCCCGGACATCGTCCTATTCCAGGCCTATTGGCCGTACACCTGATTCGCTACCCAACTCAGCTCATAACTCCGAACGTACATGTCGGGGAAGTGGTCCTTGTCCAGATTGGCAAGCACGTGCTCCACGGTGCCGTCGGCAAGAGGAGTAGCTCTATGAGCCACCGTGTTGACAATCTCTCCAGGCGTCTGGTACTTGCTAGTATCCACCATGGTGTCGCCCGAGGTGATTTCCACGGAAGCCAATCCCGTCTCGATGGCGAGATCAAGGGCTTCGGCCATCTCCTGCCTCTGAACCACCATCAAGATTGGGTAGACGGATTTCAGATCCTCCCTGGAGAGACCTTCGTACTTCTTCCGGATCCCAGCATCCGTGCCGTCGAACTCGGGAAGCTCGAGGACAAGAGCCCTGAGACCTCCCATGTTCTCCGCAATACTGAGCGCCGCCTCCTCGGGATCCGGGCCATCGCCGTTGCGCCCGAGATCGACCTCGCCGGTTGGTTCTCGTGCTGTCCCACCAGCGGGGCGGATCTCCGGCAGCTCTCCACCCACTTCATCAGAGGATTCCTCTCCCATCACATAGACAGGACCGCCTCGCTCATCCGGGCCGCGTTCTCGAGAGAGAAGGAAAAAGACCAGGCCCACTGCCCCGGCCCCCAGCAGCACCCAGGGAGTCCTGCCGCTCCCAATCACTGACGATTCCTACAGCCCCGTACCACCGAGGGAAGGGTATCCCTCGGAACATGAGTGTCCAATTCAACGCATGGGCAGCGCCACTTCCGGGAGACCGGAACGAGACGCTCAGGCGCGGGACCGCTCCCCATCCCCTCCGCTGTGGCGCACCGGAGGCACTCCTGAGACCAGCCGATGACCCCTGGGTGCTTCAAAGCAGCCGTCCCCTAACCGCGCGAAAGATGGTGTCCCTTGACACCTACCAGCGGGTCCACTCGAAGACCCTGCCCGTCTGTCGATTGACGGCCCATCCTTTCTGGCCCAAGTTGTCGCCTCCGCTGCCGTCCCAGGAGCAGATGAAGAAGCCCCGGTATTCGGCGACCCTCGGAGTTCCCGCGTTTCCGGGTGCAACCCCCAGCGCGCGCAAGCCGGCGACGGCCTCGTCCGCGGTCCGGGGAGCGGGATTGAGTTCCCCCACCGGAGTCTTGTCCGCTCCCACCTCCCGCAGGATCTGCTCCAGCGCGAAACGTTGATCCGACGATCGCTCCCCGGGCGAGGACGCGGGGCGAGGCTCGGTTTGAGCGCAGGAGGAGAAGGCCAGGAACGCCAGAAGAAGGATGTGTTTCATTTCGACTCCAGGGGGTCGGGAAGACGGCGTGCGCGGAGGAGGGCGGCCCTGTGTTCGATTCCACTGTTCCAGCCGAGAGCCTTGTGTCGGGCCGGATCCAGGAACAGGGGGAGCCAGTGGGCCAGCAATCGCAACAGGAAGTAGGCAAACGTGCAACCGAAGACGACGAATGCAAAGGGAATGGCATCCATCCACTCGGGCCTGGCATGCCCGAGGTAGCGTTGCACACCGGTGGCGAAGCCGCTCGCGAGGAGTGTCGCCACGAGCCCCATCAGCGCGAGGTTCATGAGCGCGGCCGTGCGGCGGGCCGAATCGGCATCGATGATCCCCCACTGCACCTCGCGCTTTGGAAAGATCGAGGCCAAGAGATAGGCGAAGAGCGCGATCAGGATGTAGCTGTCGAGCGCGAGCTCGGATCCCATCGCATGGGCCATGACGACATGGGTTCCATGGACGAGGGCGTTCCACGGAGGAACCGAAATGATCAGGGCGAGGCTCAGGAGAAACACGTTCCAGCGCTTCGAGAGGATCACGAGTCCGTCGCAGAGCCCCGGACCGCGCGCGTACATGCGGCGCCGAACCTGCAGAGCCGAGGCGACCTCTCGCAGTACGACCAGCAGCAGAACGATCTCGAGCATGCTCACGCTGAACGCGATCCACTTGATGAGGTGCGCCTGGGGCAGGTGGTAGGTGTGGTGTGCGTAGTTCGTGAAGGAGTTCAGAACCCCGATGCCGAACAATGCGAATGAGCTCCTCGAATGTCCGAGGCTCATGTCGCCGCTCTTCTTCGCACCGAGGTAGATCAGGCAGCCGTAGACCATCTGATTGAACGACGCGACCAGGGTACCGCAGGACTTCCACTGCACCTGGAGGTCGACCACGGGCTGGTGGCGCACCGAAGAGAGGAGGTAAGCGTGCCCCTCGGCAAAGGACCACAGGAACAAGAGCAGGCCGACCGTCCACATGTAGACGTAGACGGGACGCGCGAAGAATCCCCGCGCGACCTTCGCGAAGAAGGTCCACGCAAACAGGATCCAGCCGGCAGCGATCATCGCGGAAAAGGCCGGATGGAACCCGAGGTACTCGCGCCCGGAGGTGACCCCGAACGGAAGCGTCACGAGGATCCCGAGACCGGCAAGACCCCACAGAACCATCTGCGCGCGGAACCGCCGCATGTCCGAGGCGCTCGGCTCCCCGAAGGTGTCGAAGAGGTAGCGGTAGACCCCCGCGGTGACCCCGAGGAAGATCCAAGCCGAGGCGAAGGTCGTGTGCAGCGGTCGGAGCTGCACGAGGCTCAGGCCGAGCGGGACCAGGTGCGCGGAGATCCCGGGGATGTAGGAAAGCGCACCGAGGGCGCCGACGAGGACGGAAAGGACGACGCAGGTGAGGGCGCATCCCATCAGGAGCAGCACGACACGCTCGCTCGGAGCGAAGAGCGCTCGAAACGCGGGCTTGTTCGCTGGAAGAGTCATTCGTATTCGAACCAGGGGAGACCGGCGAGCGAGCCCTCGCCCCCCCGCTCGGCAGCCTCGAAACCACGCCGAAGGGGTTCTCGATGCTCGGCGAGCCAGCCGAGGAAGGCGGTGACCGCGCGGGCTTCCTCCATGCCGAGACCGAAACGCGGCATGCCCTTGGCCGGGATGCCATCGCGCAGCACCTCGGCCAGCCGCTCCTCGCCCGCCGCCTCGAGCAGCGTCGTGAGATCCGGAGCCCGGAAGGCACTGCGGGCATTCGGTAGGTGACAATCGATGCAGCCGCGCTCCTCCACGATGGATCGCCCCCTCGCTTCGAGATCGCTCAACCCTTCGACGCCCGTCCCGAGCTGCCTGTCGAGGAGTCGTGCCAGGATCTCCCGCGGTGCCTCGTCCTTGCCGGCGCTCGCCTGCCCGACCCCGCGCCGGTCCAACTCCACGAAGAACGCACCGAGCGCGACACGCTCCTCGCGCGACAGCTCGAAGGCCGGCATGCGCTCCGATCCCGTGGTCAGGGTCCCCTCGAACCGATCCGCGAACGCGAGCCGACGCTGCTCCTCCGTCGCCTCCACACCCAGGTGGGCGAGCGCGCGCCCGGCGACATTCGTGAGGTCCGGCCCCAGGAATCCC
>DRLC01000293.1 GCA_011053145.1 Planctomycetota bacterium
CTGCTTGAACTGCCACAACAAGGGCTGGGTCGACAACTTCTACACCCAGTACGACGGTCTCGTCGAGCTGTACAACAAGAAGTTCGGCGCCCCCGGCAAAGAGCTCTACGCCCTCGCGAAGCCGCTGATCAAGCCGGTCAAGTTCGGGAACAAGATCGACTGGGTGTGGTTCGAGATTTGGCACCACGAGGGACGCCGCGCACGCCACGGCGCCTCGATGATGGGGCCCGACTACACGCACTGGCACGGGACCTACGAGGTCGCCCAGCACTTCTACACCGAGTACATCCCGTTGCTCGAGGAGCTGGTCGAGAAGGGCCGCTCTTCCGAGGATCCGGAGTTGGTCAAGGCCGCCGATGCCCTGGCCGCCAAACTCGACGAAGTGCTGAACTCCGACGACCACAAGTGGTTCCTCGGCAAGATGGACCCCGAAGAGGCCGCCCGTCGTAAGGCTGCCGCCGAGGAGTTCAAGGCCCGTTACAACAAGTAGTGTCACCCCCAGACCTACATCTGACCGAGGGGGACGGCCTGGAGGCACTCCGGGCGCACCTCCGAGAGAAGGCCATGGAGGCGCGGGCCAAGCACGGCCCGCGCCTCGGCCCCGAGGCGATGCATCGCCTCATCGCGGACCCGACCGTGGTCCGCTTCCCGACCACCGTCGTCTTCGACGATGAGCCGCTGCGACCCGGCGAGTTCGGCTGGGCGCGGCCGCGCGGCGACACCCCGCACAAGGGGTTCGACCTGGTGTTGCACACCTCGCTCGAGTCGCGCCCCGACGAATGGCCCCTCGCGGCGGCCTATCACCTGGTGACGATCAACTACCTCGACGTCGCCACGAGCACCGAAGCGGAGATCTTCGGCGCGACCCTCTTCGATCTCGAGATCGACGAGTACTACGGGCGCCTGTGCGCGATCGCGGACGGGCTTCCCGGCGCGGTTCCATCCGCGGAACATCGCCTTCCCGGCGACTCACCGTCCAGCGCTCCACCCCCGCACCCCGGTTGACTCCGGAGGGGGATTGGTGAGTGCGGCGCCGAGTCGCTGGAAGGGAGACGGACTGGAGGTTCACACCCCCGCAACGATTCGAACGAGACAACCCCTGAACGAGGCAGTGCCGTGAAACCCAACACGGATGGATTCTTTCCCGATCGACGCGAGCTGCTGGTAGGAAGCGCAGCGGCCGCGGTCACCATGAGCTCCGGGACCGTTTTCGGGGCGGCCCCCGACGGTCTCACCTGGCAGAAGGCGCCCTGTCGCTTCTGCGGAACCGGATGCCACGTCCTGGTCGGCGTCGGCGACGGACGTATCCAAGGGATCCGGGGAGATCCCAAGGCCGAGGTGAACAAGGGCCTCCTGTGCGTGAAGGGCTATCACGTCGGTGAGATCCTGTACGGCGAGGACCGGCTCACCAAGCCGCTCTTGCGCAAGAACGGAGAACTCGTCGAGATCTCCTGGGAGGAGGCTCTCGACGTCATCGCCGACCGCATCGAGGCAGACCCCGCGGGATTCGCGATCTACGGCAGCGGTCAGTGGACGATTCCCGAGGGCTATATCTGTCAGAAGTTCATCAAGGGTGGGCTCTCGAACAACCACATCGACCCGAACGCCAGACTCTGCATGGCGTCGGCGGTCACGGGGTTCCTCGGCACCTACGGCGTCGATGAACCGGCGAGCTGCTACGACGACCTCGACAAGGCGGACGTCGTCATCACGTGGGGCAACAACCCCGCCGAGATGCACCCGATCCTGTTCTCCCGCATCGTCGACCGAAAGCAGCGCGGCGACCATGTCGAACTCTTCGACATCGGGACGCGACGCACCCGCACGACCGACTTCGCGGACCACTTCCTGCCGATGCGACCCCAGGGCGATCTCGCGATCGCGAACGGGATCGCGCACCTGCTCATCGAAGAGGGCGGCATGGACAAGGAATTCGTCGAAGCGCACTGCGCGTTCCGCAAGAACACCGACCCGGTGTCGTTGTTCGGAGCTCCCTCGAACTTCGAGGAGTACCGCCAGGCGCTCGCCGAGTACACCCCCGAGCGCGTCGAGGAGCTCTCCGGTATCCCGGCCGCGGACATCCGGCTCCTCGCATCGCGTTTCGCCGATCCGAAGCTACGCATCGTCAGCCTGTGGTGCATGGGGATGAACCAGCACACACGCGGTACGGCGATCAACACCCTCGTGCACGGGATCCACCTTCTGTCCGGGCACTTCGGCAAGCCGGGGGACGGACCCACGAGCCTGACCGGCCAGCCTTCGGCCTGCGGAACCGCCCGCGAGGTCGGGACGTTGGCCCATGCGCTGCCCGGCGGTCGCATCGTCAAGAAGCCCGAGCACCGGGCCCAGGTGGAGGAGCACTGGAACCTTCCCGAAGGGCGCATCAATCCCAAACCCGGCTACCACACCGTCAAGATGTGGGAGAGCTTCTGCACGCCGACCGATCAAGGAGGGGACATCTCCACGATCTGGGTGCAGGTGACGAACCCCGGGCAGAGCTTGCCGAACAACAACAAGCTCTTCCGGGCGAAGAACGAGCTGAAGGACAAGTTCCTGATCGTCTCGGACGTCTACCCGACGGAGACGACCCGCCAGGCCGATCTCGTCCTGCCCTCGGCGCTATGGGTCGAGAAGAACGGGATCTTCGGCAACTCCGAGCGGCGGACGCAGCAGTGGTTCCGGATGGTGATGCCCCCCGGAGAGGCTCGAGATGACGTCTGGCAGGTCCTCGCCGTGGCGAGGCGCCTGTTCGACCGGGGCTTCGAGGGCATGAAGGACAAGGACGGCATGTTCCTGTTCGACATCCGAGATGACGCAGGCAACGAGGTCCCCGCCTGGGAGTGGGAGCACTTCTACGACGTGAACGTCGACGAGGCGCTCTACGAGGAGTACCGCCCGATGACCTTCATGAAGCACAAGAACGTCGCTCCGTACTCGGAGCTCGTGCGCTCGAGGGGCATGCGCTGGCCGGTCGTGCAGCGCCGAGACGGCTCCTGGCAGGAGACGCGCTGGCGCTTCGTCGAGGGGGAGGACCCCTTCGTCGCGGAGGGCAAGGGCGTCCAGTTCTACCACTCGACCTCGAAGGATGATCGGGCGCAGATCTGGTTCCACCCCTACGAGGATCCGCCGGAGGTCCCCGACGGCGAGTACCCGTTCTGGCTCAGCACGGGCCGCGTTCTCGAGCAGTGGCACACGGGGTCGATGACCGACCGTGTCCCGGACCTGCACCGCGCCATGCCCTCGGGGTACGTCGAAATCCACCCCGACGACGCCGAGGAACTCGGCGTCGCGACCGGAGACCCCGTGGTCGTCGAGACACGGCGCGGCAGCGTGACGCTGCCCGCCTGGGTCGGGGGCCGCGGCGTACCCACGAAGGGTGCGATCTTCGTTCCGTTCTTCGACGAGACGAAGCTCGTGAACCTCGCGACGTTGGACGCGATCGACCCGATCTCCAAGCAGCCCGACTTCAAGAAGTGCGCCGCTTCGGTGCGCAAGGCGGGAGCGCAGGGAGGTGTGTGATGGACGCTTCCACCCGTGACTCCGCCCGCCGCGGCCCCCTCGTGATCGCGGGGCTCGGCGGCACCCTCCTCGTCGCGAGCGCCCTCTTCGCGTCCCCGGGGTGTGGCGGTGCGCCGCCACGCTCCGAGGAGCCCGAGGGCGTCCGCGAGGCACCGCCGGCCCCCGCGCGCGCCGAGGTCTCCGTCCCCGTGACCGCGGACGGCGGTGGGGCGGGGCAAGCTCCGCCCCCGGCACGGGCCGCGAACGAACCCGCACCTCCCGCGGTC
>DRLC01000294.1 GCA_011053145.1 Planctomycetota bacterium
CCGAACCGCCTCTCTCTGGTCGGGGCCTCCTTCGGCGTGCAGACGCTGACGACCGCGGCGGGCAGCCCGTCTCGCGGTGCCTACACGAATCTCTACCGGGCCGTCGTCGGGAACGCGCGTCCCGGTGATCGAGGAAAGATCGCGTTCGTCGGAGGTCCGCCCCAGACTCCATGAGCCTGGGAAGGTCGCGGCGAAGGAGTGCGAGGGACGATCGAACGGCTGGAGGGGGCCCCTCCTCCGGTTCCGGGCATCTCGTCCGAGAAGTTGCTCTCCGAGCGGCGCGAGCGGTGTGGATGCGGACGGCGACTCGGCTGACCTTCTAGCCTTGGCGTCCCAGGGCCTGCCTCCAGGTGCGGGGGGAGAACAAGGCTAGGGGGGAGGCATAGTCCCCGGTGATGCCGACCACGAGGTCGGTCAGTGCGGGGTGGCGTTCGAGTAGGGAGAGCAGGAAGCGTTCGACCCGCGGGCGACCGAGGCCGGACTGGAGCAGGCGGGCGGCCCGGTGGCGAGGGGTGATGTCGCGGCGGCGGGAGCGTTCGTAGGAAAGCAAGGAGCGAGCGTCGGTGCGGCTGGCGCGCAGGGCCGTATCCAGGGAGGCGGCCAGGTGAGCGGCTCCGTGCATCGCGAGGAAGATTCCTTCGCCGGTCATCGGGTCGACGAAACCCGCGGCGTCGCCGACCAGGGCGCCGCCGTCGAACGTCGAGCGACGGACCCGGGTCTCGAGGGGACCGGCGACATGGAGCGGTCCACTGCGCTCCGCGTGCGCGAGGCGCGGAGCGAGGGACGAGGTTTCTTCGATGCGCCGGGCGAGGAAGGTCTCGAGCGAGCCGTGGCCCCGTGCGCCTTCCGTCGCGCTGGAGAGTTCGCGGCGATCGACGACGAGATTCAGTGTGAAGAGGCCGCTGTCCACCGGAGCGGCGGCGAAGTAGCCGCCGCGCGTCAGGTGAAGCTCGCCGGTGGGGCCGGGGTCGACTCCGCTGTAACGCGCGACGAGCGCAAAGCGCGCGGGCGCCCTGCCGAACGAGCGCAGGCCGAGCTCACGGGCGACGATGCTCTGGCGCCCGTCAGCGCCGATCGTGAAGCGGGCGCGCAGCTCGCACTCCCCACCGGAGGCATCGCGTGCATGGAGACCGATCACAGCGCCCGAGGTGCTCCTCAGGATGTGTCCGACACGCAGGGGCGCGTGCAGCGTCACGCGCGGCTCGGCCACGGCGGCGTCGAGCGCGATCGCGTCCAGGACCTCACGCCGGAGCGCGAGTCCGTGCCCGAACGGGACCTCGGCTCGACCCACCGCTCGGTAGGTGCCCTCCGCCACATGGCCGTGCCCGTGGAGGCGCATCCCGCCGAGCTCGATCGCGCCCGCCGCGCGCGTCTCCTCCAGGAGCCCGAGCACGTCGAGGAACGGGAGGCAGGCCGGGCTCAAGAACTCTCCGCAGGGCTTGGGTCGAGGAAACCGTCGTGCTTCCACGAGACCGACCTCCCACCCGGCGCGGGCGAGCCGGATCGCGAGGTGGGCGCCGGCCGGGCCGGCGCCGACGATGAGGACGTCGTGGTCGAGGGACATGGAAAAGGACGGATCGCCTCCTACGGGAGGAGAGGAGGGCGTGTGCCCCGGAAAGATGCGAAAAGGGCTCCGATTATGTCTCCGCACCGCGGTGGCGGAACGTGAGGAGCGCGGGCAGAAGGAAGAGGTTCGCGAGCAGCGCGGTGGCGACGATCAGCGCGGCGAGGAGACTGAACGCGCGGGTGGTCTCCAGCCGTCCCGTGACCCCGACCCCGAGGCCGAGGAAGAGAACGAGCGAGGTGATCACGACGGGGCGGCCGACCCGGCCGAGCGCGGCGGCGATGGCGTCGTGGCGCTGCAGACCCCCGCGACGCTCGGCGGCGTAGGTGTGCAAGAGATGAACCGTGTCGTCCACGATCACCCCGAGCATGACCGACCCGATCATCGCCGTCGCGACCGAGAGCGACCGCCCCGCGAGGGCCATCCCACCGTAGACCGCGACGCAGGGAAGGACGTTGGGGATCAGGCCGAGCAGTCCCAGTCGCAGGGAACCGAGGCCGATCGCCATCGAGAGGGCGACGAGGAGGACGGTGAGCCCAAGACCCTCGAGCTGACCGCGCACGAGCCGTTCCGAGTCGCGCGCCATCTGCACCGTTTCCCCGGTCACGATCGGATCGGCCCAGCCTTGGTCCCTTGCAACCGCCTCCGCGCGCGCGAAGAGCGCCTCACGCGTCGCCGTCCCGGAAGGTTCGATGAGAAAAGTCGAGAGCCATGTTCCGCCGTCGG
The DNA here is from genome assembly GCA_011053145.1 of Planctomycetota bacterium. Classification (GTDB taxonomy): domain Bacteria; phylum Planctomycetota; class UBA1135; order UBA1135; genus DRLC01. The sequence continues at coordinate 2,291 of DRLC01000294.1, forward strand.
ACTTGCGGGGCGGGGCGACCTGGGTGACGACACCTGGGATCGCGGTGACCTCCGCCGCGAGCTCCGCGAGGTGCAGCGGGGCCAGGGCTGGAGCCGGCGGGGGAAGGAGGAGATCGAAGGTGTCGACGCCGCCGAGGACTTCCGAGATGCGCTCGGTCGCGACCCGTAGCTCGTCGTCGGGCGGCAGGATCTTGATCGGGGTCGTGTCCACGCGCAGGCGCGTCCACGCCAAGCCGAGCCCCACCGCCGCGGCGAGGCAGACGCCGATCACGAGGCCGGCGTGCCGCTCCACGCCGCGCGTGAACTCGAGGTGTCGCGCCGCCGCGAGGGCGGGGCGCACGGGGGGGCGGCGTCGCGAGAACAGGAGAAGCCAAGCGGGTAGCACGGTCAGCGCGAAGAACGAGGCGAGGACGACGCCGAGCCCGGCGAAGAGGCCGAAGCGAGCGACCGCGGGGATCGGGTTCGTCGTCAGGCCGAGGAATCCGGCGAGGGTCGTGAGCGCGGTCAGGATCGTGGGGCGGCGCAGTTCACGCACGGAGAGGGTGAGCGCCTCTTCGAGCGACGCCCCTCGCGCGCGGTGCGCGCGGAGGTGTTCGAACAGGTGCACCGAGGTCGCGACGCCGATCGAGAGCAGTGTCGGAGCGAGCAGGGTCGAGATCGGATCCTTCGGGAACCCGAGCGCATGCTGGAGTCCGCCCGCCAGGAGGATCGCCCCGAGCGATGGGAGGAACGCCCCGAGCGTCGTGACCGGACTGCGGTAGATCAAGAGGAGCGTAACGAGGAGGACCACCAGGATGCGCGGGACGGTCGTGTCCTCCTCGCTCGCGAGTTCCCGCGCGAGCACGATCTCGGCGACCGGATGCCCGGCGGCGAAGACCCGCGTCCCCTTCGGGCGGTGTGCGCGGGCGCTGTTGATCGCGCCTCGGGTTTGCTCGGCATAGGAGCCGTCTTCCCCGGGGACGAGGTCGGCCACCGCGACGAGGGCGCCGGGTGCGTCCTCCGGCGCGACGACCAGGTTGCGGACGGCGGGGAGACCCCGAAGGGCGGCGAGCCAGTCCCGGACCTCTTCACTCCCCGCGTCGAGCGCACTCCCATCCCGGCTCTCGAGGAGTAGGACGAGCTTGGTCTCGGGGGGGAAATCCCCGTTGCGAAGCTGGATCGACCGTGCCTCGGGAGTGCCCACGGAGTGCATGGGCGTGTTCTGGGGGTCGGGCTCCAGCCTCAGCATCCCGCGCGCCCCCCACGCCGAGAGGAGCCCGAACAGAACGAGCATCGCCGCGGCACGGGTTCGGGGGGGCATGGAGTGGGAGGGACGGGGACGCAAAGCAGCCGCTTCGGACCGGATCAGAGATTTTGGTGAATCAGCGGGCACACAGCCGGACTCTCCCGTACATCGTCCCGATATGAAACGGATCCTCCAAGCACTCGCGCTCCTCGGTCTCGCCGCGTGGACTGCGCTCGCACTGTTCCTCTGGCGAGAAAACGGCGCCCGGGCAGAGATGGCCGGGGCGGCAGGGCGAGAGGCGTCCGAGAAGCTGGCTCTGCTCACCGACGACGTGGCGAATCTACACCGCGACCTCCGTGGGTTGACGGACAGCCTCAATGAGGGGCTCGGCGCGCTGGCGGATGGGATCGGATCCGAGATGGGGACCGGCTTCGACGGGGAGTCCGACCGGTTGGATGCTCTTCAGGCGGCGATCCAGGAACTCCAGGGGCGCTTGGACGAGCGGGAGGAGGGCGTCCCGGACGAGGTCCTAGCGAGGCTCGCGGGCATCGAAGCGAAACTCGCGGATCTCGCGGATGCTGGCCGGGCACTCCGGGAAGCGGGGATCTCCGAGCCCGCCGTGGAGCAGCCCGAACCTCCGCTCCCCGAGGTCGTCGAAGAGCCTTTGATCGAAGAACCCGTGGTCGAGACAGAGCCGGAGCCCTCACCCGCTTCGACCGTCGTCGAGACTCCGTCCCCTCCCGCGGAGGAGAGGACCCACCGCAGCTTCCTCGCGTTCCGCCTGCCCTCGGATGACTTCCAGCGAGATGAGCTTCGCACCTGGAGCGTGATCGGCGAGCTCTCCCGCGTCGGCTTCGACGGGTCGAGCACCCTGCACGACTTCAGCGGCGCGAGCACGCGGGTCCAGGGGACCTTCGAAGCGAATCCCGGCCATCCGGCGACGGGCTTTTCCGGTTCCATTTCCTTTCCCGCGAAGAGCCTCGGCACGGGACTCGAGGGGCGAGATGAAGAACTCTTCGATGTCCTCGACGTGGAGTCCTACCCCGAGGTTCGACTCGACCTCATGGGGTTCGCGCCAGATCCCGATGCCTCCGGGCTGGATCCGATCCGCGGGACGGTCCATGGAAGGATGACGATCCGTGGCGTTTCGCGCGACTTCGCGGCCCCCGTCGAGGTTCGGCTCGACGAGGCGCATCGGATGCAGATCGAGGGGGAAGCTCCGCTGCTGTTGACCGACTACGAGATCCCCGTGCCGAACAAGGCCGGGATCATCAAGATGGATCCGAAGGTCCGTATCTGGTTCTCGCTGCGCGCGCGGGTTCGGCCACGGGGGCGGTCGTGATGGGCAGGCTCCTCCTTCTCGTCTTGGCCGCCGCGGGGATGAGCGGCTGCCTCCCGTCGAACGTCGTCGCTCCGGAGGCGCGGCGCGTGCGCACGCCACTCGAGGACCTGCGCTTCGAGCCGGCCGAGGCCGCGGACCTCCCCGGCTTCTGGGCCTCGGAATCGATCGATGGTCCGATGGCGGCAGTGCTCCTGCGCGTCTTCTACCTCTTCGGTCCGGATGGAACATTCACGGGGGCAGCGCTCCTCGACGAGGATCCGCCGCGGTTCGTGGTCTTGAGCGGCACCTGGAGCTTCGATTCGGGCATGCTGCGCCTAGACGATGCGGAGCCCGCGCGACTCGAGCGCGCCGGAGATCGGCTTCGGCTCAGCGGGGCCGACGGTTCGGTGATCCTGGTGGACGAGGGGCATCCCTGAGCGCGCCCGCTCCTCGCTCCCGCCTTTCGTCGTTCCACTTCCCTCGCACACCATGAAGATCGCATCCGTCGGCCGCGCCCTCCCTCCGCATCGCTACTCCCAGGAGGAGATCGCCTCCAAGATCCAGGAGCTCTGGAGCGACCAACCCAGCCTCCTTTCCCGTCTCCCGAAGCTGCATGCGAACACGCGCGTCGACCACCGGCACTTCGTCCTGCCGCTCGAGGCCTACGGCGAACTGGGAGGCTTCGGAGCCGCGAACGACCAATGGATCCGCTCGTCGGTGGAACTCGGGGAGCGAGCGCTGGGCGAAGCGCTCGAGAGGGCGGGGCTCGAGGCGAGTGACGTGGACGCGATCTTCGCCGTCTCCGTGACCGGCATTGCGAGCCCTTCGCTCGACGCTCGCCTCGTGAATCGCATGGGGCTGCGCACCGACATCAAGCGCGTGCCGATCTTCGGGCTCGGGTGCGTGGCCGGCGTCGCGGGGATTTCGCGCGCCGCCGACTACGTCAAGGCCTACCCCGATCAGGTGGCCGTGCTCGTCAGTGTCGAGCTCTGCTCGCTGACGTTCCAGAAGGACGACCACTCGCTTTCGAACCTGATCTCGGTCGGGCTGTTCGGGGATGGGGCCGCGGCGGTGGTCGTCGTCGGGGAGGAGCGTGCTCGCCGCATGGGGATCGACGGACCGACGATCGTCGACACCCGCTCGGTCTTCTATCCCGATACCGAGGACGTGATGGGCTGGTCGGTGAAGGATTCGGGATTCGAGATCGTCCTCTCTCCCGCGGTCCCGAACATCGCCCGTGAGCTCCTCGGGGCCGACACGAGCCGATTCCTGGAGGATCACGACCTGACGATCGGGCAGGTCGCCACCTGGGTTTGTCACCCGGGAGGACCGCGTGTCCTCGAAGGAATGCGCGATGGGCTCGGTCTCTCGGACGACGACGTGGCGCTCGCCTGGAAGGTCCTCGGGGAGCAGGGTAATCTCTCCAGCTCGTCGGTCCTGATGGTGCTTCGGGAGACACTCGATGCACCGCGACCCCCCAAGGGCGCGCCGGGCGTTCTGCTCGCGATGGGCCCTGCCTTCTGCTCGGAACTCGTTCTTCTTCGATGGTGAGTGACCTTCTCCGCACGCCCGATCCGCGCGGCGACGCCGGATCCGCTGCGGCTCCGGGGGGCTTCGCGCGGCGCTTCCTGCGTCTCAACTACATCGCTGTCCTCGCCGTCAGCCTCCTCTTTCTACGCGAGATCTCGTTCTCCGATCCGTGGACCGCGCTGTATGGGGTCGCGATCTGGCTCACCTACGGTGCGATCTACCTGATCCCGTTGTGGTTCCTCTTGCGAGTCGGCGTCTGGGCGAGGGTCGCGCGACGTGGCCCCTTCGCCCGCGCGGTCTTCGGCCTGCTCTGCGCGCTCCTCGCCACCACGACGGTCTCGCTGCTCTACTCGGACGCGGTGCTCTACCAGAACTGGGGGTACCACGTGAACGGGTTCGTCTGGAACCTCGTCAAGACACCGGGGGGCATCGAATCGCTGGGTGCGGGCGAGTCGACCTTCGTCGCGGTGGTCGTCCTGAACCTCGCCCTGTTCGCGCTCGAACTCCTTCTGCTCTGGCTCGCGAGCCGTGCGCCGGGCCCCGTGCGCGTCCTGTCGAAGCCCACCTGGCGCTGGATCGGAGTTCTGTTCCTCCTGTCCGCATCCGAGCGCATCTTCTACGGGTTCGGCCACGCCTTTGCGCGCCAGCCCACCCTGGCTGCCTCCGATGCTTTCCCGCTGTATTCGCGCCTGACCTTCGACGGCCTTGCGAGAGACATGGGGATCGATGTGCCGCGGCGCCTGAGCGTCGGGTCCACGGTGTCGGGTGGCCTGCGCTATCCCAAGGAGCCGATCCGTGTCGCGCCCGACCCGGACGGGACCAAGTCGCCGAACATCATCTGGCTCGTCTCGGAGAGTCTGAGGGCGGACGCCCTCGATCCGGTACGCATGCCGAACACCTTCGAGTTCGCGAAGAAGGGGACGCGCTTCACGCAGCATTACTCTGGGGGCAACGGGACCCGCGTCGCGATCTTCACGATGTTCTATGGGATCTACGGAAGTTACTGGTTCTCGGTCCTCGACCGACGCCAGGGGCCCGTGATCTTCGACGTCCTCGAGGACAAGGGCTACGACTTCCTCCTGAACACGAGTGCGCGTTTCACCTATCCCGAATTCGATCGCACCGTCTTCGTCGACATCGACAAGGAGGACATGACGGAGTGGGACGAGGGACCGAAGTGGAAGCGTGACGAGGATCAGGTCGGCGCCCTCGTGTCGTTTCTCGAGAGCCGTGACGGTGCCAAGCCGTTCTTCACCTTCTCCTTCTTCGAGTCGCCCCACGCGAACTACTCCTTTCCCCCCGAGACCGCGATCGCGAAGCCCTACATCGAGGACGTGAACTACGTCACGATGTCCCTCGAGAAGGATCGCGACGGGATGTTCAACCGCTACATCAACTCCTGCCACTGGCTCGACATCCAGCTCGGCCGGATCTACGCGGCGCTCGAGGAGACCGGCCTGATCGACTCGACGATCGTGATCGTGACCGGAGACCACGGCGAGGAGTTCATGGAGAAGGGGCGCTGGGGCCACAATTCGACCTTCGTCCAGGAGCAGATTCGCGTGCCGCTCGTGATCCACGTGCCCGGGCGTGCAGGGGGTGCGGTCGTGGATCGGATGACGAGCCACCTCGACCTCGTGCCGACGGTGCTCCCGCTGCTCGGCGTCGAGAACGATCCGACGGACTATTGCCAGGGCTTCGACCTCTTCGGAGACCGTGAGCGCGACACGATCCTGCTCGCGGACTGGTCGCGCATCTGCCTGATCGCCGATGGGCTCAAGTCCGTGCTGCCCCTCAAGAACCGCGTCCTGCTCGGATCGGGGCTGACGACGATCGATGACGCGACGCCGCCCGACGGGACGACGCTTTCGGCGGACCGGCTCGGCGCCGTGCTGCGCGGTCTCGCCGAGTTTCGAGACCGCCGAGCCGGAGCCGTCTCGAACTGATGGGGGAGGGAGCAGAGCGCGGCATGCAGTCGAACGACGGGCGCAGCAGGTCCTTCAAGTGGGTCGTCCTCCTGCTCTTGCTCGTGCTGGGCGGTTGGATCTACAAGCGCTCGCGCCCCAAGGCCCCGTTCCGTGGCAAGTTCGCGCGCACGATCGGAGCTCCCGAGCTTCCCGCGAGCACCCCCCCCGAACGGATCAAAGGCGCGATCTCGTTCTTCGCGCTCGGCGACACCGGGGAGGGGAACCAGACCCAGCGCGACGTCGCGGCGGCGATGAGTTCCCTCGCCGAGCGCGCGCGCCCCGGCTTCCTGATGTTCCTCGGCGACAACGTCTACCCCGACGGTGTCGACTCCGTCGACGACGAGGACTGGCGCACTTCCGTCATCGAGCCCTACGACCTCCCGGGCCTGCGGATCGATCGCTACGCGGTGCTCGGAAACCACGACTACAACGCGAACCCCTACGCAGAGGTCGAGTTCAGCCGTCGCGATCCGCTCTGGGTCATGCCCGCCCCGAACTATCGCTTCACGAAGGAGCTCGACGACGGCGATTCGGTGGAGTTCTTCGCCCTCGACACGAACGTCCTGCGCGAGGGCGGCCGATTGCTGCGGAGCAGCAATCTTGCGCGCGATGCCGAACTCACCTGGATCCGTGAGGCACTCGAGCATTCGACCGCGACCTGGAAGATCGTTTTCGGGCACCACCCGCTGATCTCGAACGGCACCAAGGGCGGGAGCAGCGTGCTCGTCGACGAACTCGGCGACCTCTTCGAGCGGACGGGCGTCGCGCTCTACATCTCAGGCCACGACCATGACCTCCAGCTCCTCGACTCCGGCCACGGCTGGCACCAGCTCGTCAGCGGCGCCGGCGCCAAGGTTCGCACCACCTGGTGGAAGGAAGACACCCTCTTCGCCGAAGCGAGGCCCGGCTTTTGCTGGGTGCAGATCGCGCCGGACAAGATCGTGCTCCACTTCGTGACCGCGGAGGGGGGGAGTCGTTTCACGGCCATTCTCCCGGGAGAAGGGCGCTCGCACTGAGCCCGACGTTGCGCTCGCAGGGCTCGTCGCAAACAATCGAGTGCCAGGACATGGTCCCCATGCCCTGGCACTCGAACGACCGTGGGATGAGACTCAGGGACCCTGGATGAGGAGGTTCACCGAGTTCGTCAGCATCCCGTTTCCGACCTGGCCGCCGGAAACGCTGAGGAGGACGCCCTGCAGGAAGACGTTGTAGCCCTGTTGGCCGAGGATGAAGGGGAACTGGAAGGTCGCGACACCGGCCGCGTTGCAGACACCGGAAACGACCAGTGGCAGCGGTTGTCCGGGGACCGCGACGGGCAGCACCTGCAGTTGAGGGCTCGCGGAGAGCCACGGAGCGTTGAGGGCGATCGCGGCCTGGTTGAGGTCGATGGAGAGGTAGCAGAGAGCCCCCGCGTAGCTGGTTCCTCCGTTGACCTGGACCTGGAAGTTGTTCGGACCGAGGACACGGCTCAGTTGCCGGACGAGGACGCCTCTCGAGGACAGGGGCCCGGTGCATCCCGCGCCCGTCGCCGATCCGAGACAGGCTTGGAGGGGCGCCGGAGAGAAGATGTCCACGAAGACATCAGCGGTCGCTGTATTGGCTCCCGGGTTTTGAGGGGTGTAGGGGGCGATCGTGATGGGGTCCGCTTCGGCGGGTCCTTCGGTGGCCGCGTCACCGACGTTCCAGAACTCGGGGACGAAGTTGATCGGGGTCACGCAGCTGCGAAGCCCGACCGGACTGGGACCGAAGGGAGTCACGAAGCTGGGAGTGCTCAGTCCTGAGAAGTACCCGGTGATGTCGACGGGTTCGACCTCGACGTACCAGTTACCGGGAGGGAGCCCGTAGAACACATAGCCTCCATTGTAGGAGAATGTGGACACCCTTTTGCCATTCGGGTCACTCGCCTCGAAGGCGACGACGTGCGCGGAGGTGATGGCAGCCCCCGTTCCATCGAGAACGACTCCGGAGATGCTTCCATGGGCGGCATTCGTCGGATCCATGAGCGCGGCCGTCGGATAGCCGCGGGCCAGGGCAAGGACGTCGTCGAGTTCCAGGGTGCTCGCCGTTTCCCCGAAGAGTGCCAGCGATGCGGTGTTCCCGGAATCGAGGAAGCCGGTCGAAAGCGGCTGGCCCGGGAGGCAGATGGTTTGTCCCAAGAACACGGTTTGGGCGAACTGGCCCGAGCCCGTCGCGAGGGGGAACATCGTCGGAGACAGGGATCCGAACGGAAACGTTGCGGAGTCGACGAGGGAGTGCCCGAGACCGGCGAGATGGCCGAGTTCATGGGTCAGCGTTCCCTGAAGGTCGATGACCCCAGTGCTCGGAGTCGTCATGGCCCCAGTCTGGGCCTGGTAGTTCGCATCGGTCGCGACCCACCCGCCGAGCTGAGCATTGTTCTCGACGAACGAATACATGAACACGCCCGGACTCTGCTGAGCGAAGCAGTTCACCATCACATCCGCATCGGTGATGACCGCGGTGCTCGTCGTCGTGACGGCAGTGATTGCGAGGGCCATGGGGCCTCCGGCGGCTGCGAAGGTGCTTGCAGGTTCCCAGAGGGTGACCATGTTGATCATGTCACTGGGACTGATCTGCGTGGGGAGCATGTTCGCGGCGGTCCCGGCCGGCGCCGAGATGTTGTGGCCGGGACCGTTCACGACCTGGGACAGGTCGATCGAGAACGTCGAGATCACCGTGCCTGGAGCGCTGGGAGATGTGAGGTTGCTCCAGGCGTTGGCAGCATTCACCAGACTCTGGAGACCAGCCGAGGTCGCGACGGTGCCCGTGGAGCCACACGTGATGTCCGGGAGGCCCGGACCGAAGGTCGGAGCGGCCGTGCCCAGGGGGTCCGTGTAGAACACAGGGGTCAGGAGCGGTGACGGGGCCGATCCCGGCCAGTGCTCGATGAACATCGTGCCCGCGCCGTTGCAGGCGCGCTCGAGATCGCCCGCGAGGGCCGCGGAGGCCGTGATGCCGAGCAGGAGGATTCCGGAAGTGAATAGGGAGCGCATGTTACTTGGCCTCCTTGGTTTCTTTGGTGTCGATCATGATGCTGGAAACGCGTGTCAGGAAGCGGTCGACCGGCTCACCTTGACCCGCGTGCAGGCCGCTGACCTGGCCTTCGTCGTTGACGCGGTAGGTGCCGTCCTTCAGCCCCAGGATCCCGTAGCTCGGGTTGTCCGGGTTCTCGGTGAGGAACAGCACATACTCCTGCCCGATCTCGAGGGTCGGACTCTTCGCGCATCGAACGGCGATGTCAGCGTTCGCGCCGCCCACGACACGGACGTCGATCGGCCCGAGCACGATGCCGCGGGAGTTTCGCAGGGCCTCGAATCGGTAGACCGTGCAAGGCCAGGGAGTCGCTGTCGCATCGAATCCAGTTCCGACACAGCGGCCGTAGACCACGTCGTAGGCGCTGTCCACATAGGTGCGAAGAGAAGCACTGGGGATCTCGACCTGGATGTGGAGTTGTCGCTGGGGCGTGGAGGGAGAGGGAGTTTCACGACTTGCCCTCGCGATCCCAAGGGATCCCGCGAGGAGGGAAGTGAGAAGGAGGAATGAGAGTCTAGGAGTGCGCATGGCAAAAAGACGTTGGGACACAGGGACTGGGAAGGATGGGTTCTCCTCGGGCGACGCAGGATTGGTCGCCCCGGGGCAGGAGTGAGACGAAGCGCTCTCCGGTTCTCGGAAAGTGGCCGGACCGCCTGGGATTCGACAGGAATGACCGAGGCCCCGGACAACGAGCGTTGCCAGGGGCCTCGTGTAGGCTCTCGGGGGATGCCTAGCTGAGTTCAGGGACCCTAATAGGAAAGCGTGAACCTGGACACGCTTGCGGCGGCAACCTCCGCGGATGTCAACGGCATCGGGATCCAATCGCGATCGGCGAAGCGTTGGGCCAGTCCGTAGCGTGCCGTGCCATTGGCATAACCGGAGTTTCCGATCAGTCCGAGGAAGAACATCTTCGGTCCGGAGGGGTCCATGTCCGCCACGAACAAGCTCCTCGATCCTCCGGTCCTGGGGAGCCGGAGCAGGTCGATGTTCACGGGGATCGTGCAGATCGGAATCTCCGGGCCAAAGGGAGTCGGAGCGGACCCACAAGCCGCCGTGAAGTCTCCTCCGCTGATGAAGAGCGAGCTGTTGCTCCCCGGAATCGGATAGACGGCGTCCCTCATCGTGGAGAACGAAGGGGTCAGTGTCGCGTAGCTGGCGGTACCCCAGACGTTCTGCATGGGAAGGCCGGCCCATGGCTGCGGGGTGTTCGGGGTCTGGAAGGTCTGCGGGACGAG
>DRLC01000295.1 GCA_011053145.1 Planctomycetota bacterium
ACTTCGACGTGGAGGTGGCGCAGTTTGCGGGTTCGCCGGACCCCGTGATCGCTCCGCTCTTCGATGGGATGGTTCTCCGGGGCCAGGCCTTCAGCGGACCGAAGCCGGTCATCGACGTTTCCGGTTGGGGGATTCGCCTGGTCCTTCCGATCGTCGACACCCCCGGTAGCCCTTCTCCCAAGGGTCCGTTCTCGCTCCCCGTGGATCAGGTTTCCGAGGACCGAGCCTTCTTCGCGAGTCGCGCCGCGCTCCATCCGGGCGAGAGTCTGACCCTCGGCGGCGCCTCCAACGGACCCGGAGAAGGGGACGGTCTGACCCTGAGGGTCGGGATACGGTAGCTGCGCCGCGCGTGCAAACGGCCTGGGAATGGCTCGATTCGGCGGATAGCGTGCTTGTAACGCGGAAGCGAGAAACCTAGAACGAGTCGGTCCGCGTGTTTCGCCGAGCTTCGGCGACGCGGATAGTCGTGACACAAAGCCGGGGCTAGGCTGCTTGCAGCGTAGCCCCGGCTTCTCGGTCTCGCGCTCAGCCGTGGCAGACGCCCGCGTCGCGGGCTGCCCGGGCCACCGCCCGCGCCACGCGCACCGCGACCGAGCGGTCGAAGGGAGACGGCAGAATCCGCATCGGGGTCGGGTGCTCCACGCAGGCGGCGACGGCGTCGATCGCCGCGAACTGCATCGAGGGGGTGAAGCGTGTCGCCCGGGCCTCGAGTGCCCCGCGGAACAGTCCTGGGAAGACGAGCACGTTGTTGACTTGGTTCGGGTAGTCGCTCCGCCCCGTGCCGACGACGAGTGCTCCTCCGGCGCGAGCCTCGTCGGGATCGATCTCGGGCGTGGGGTTCGCCATCGCGAGCACGATCGCGTCCGGAGCCATTCGCTGGATGTCCTCGGCGTGCAGGAGGTTGCCGCGGCTGACTCCGATGAATGCATCCGCGCCGTCGAGGGCATCCTGCAGGGATCCGGTCATCCCCTCCGGATTCGAAAGGCGCGCGAGCTCCTCCTTGACCGGCGTGTTGCCCGGCCGGCCCTCCCAGATGATCCCCTTCGAGTCGCAGATGCGCAGGCCCTCGACCGCGGAGCAGTGATCGCCGCCATCCGCGCAGGTGAGCAGGCGTGCGATGGCCCGACCGGCAGCACCGGCTCCGTTCAGCACGACCCGCAACCGGCTGAACGGCTTGTCCACCGCCCTCGCCGCATTGCGGAGCGCAGCGAGGAGCACGATCGCGGTGCCGTGCTGGTCGTCGTGGAGGACCGGGATGCCGATGTCCTGCAGCGCGTCTTCGACCTCGAAACAGCGCGGTGCCGAGATGTCCTCGAGGTTGATCGCGCCGAAGGTCGGAGCGATCGCGCGGATCGTGCGGACGATCTCTTCCGGTTCGTGAACGTCGAGGACGATCGGGACCGAGTCGACCCCGGCGAACTCGCGGAAGAGCGCGGATTTCCCCTCCATGACGGGGAGGCTCGCGAGTGGTCCGAGGTCACCCAGACCGAGGATCGCCGAACCGTCCGAAACGACCGCGACCGTCCGTCCCTTCCAGGTCAGGTTCCAGGCTTCGCCCGGATCTTCCGCGATCACCTCGCAGGGGCGAGCGACCCCCGGCGTGTAGGCGATGGAGAGATCCTCCTGGGATTCGAGACGCATCCTCGAACTCGTTTCGATCTTGCCCTGGGTCTGGCGGTGGCGATCGAGGGAAAGTTGGTTGTAGTCGTGGAGCTCGGACATGGCGTCGTGGCGGAGGTGGTGGTGGGACCGGTAGGGTGCGGGGAGCGGGGGGGCTGGAGCCGGACCCGATCCACGGGATGGAACGATACGCGAACTGGTTTCGAGACCATCGGCTTGCCTTGACTCTTGTCGCCGCGGCCCTCTCCTCGGTGGCGGCTCTCGGCGTGGCCCGACTCCGATTCGACGACGTGCCGCGCGCAATCTTCGCGAGCGACGATGCCGGATACCGCCGCCTGCTGGACATTCAGGAGGAGTTCGGTGCGGACGACAACGACGTCCTCGTCGTGATGGACGGCCGGGACTGGACCACGGCGGAGGGGCTCGCGGTGCTCGCCGAGGCTGCCCGGCGTGCGGCCGAGCTCGAAGAAGTCGTGGACGTGCTCTGGGCCGGGGCCGTGCCGCTCTTCGACGGGGTGGGGGGCGCGGAGAACCTCATGGATCTCGCCGCGGAGGATCCCGCGCGTGCGGAGAACCTGGCTCGCTCCAATCCGCTCCTTCGCGGTCGATGGCTCTCGGAGGATGGCCGGACGGCGCTCCTCGTCCTGCGCCTTCCCCCCGATGCCACTTCGATCGGGGCGCTCGAGCCCCCGATCCGCTCGATCACCGCGCTCGTTCACCAGATCGATCTCGAGCTGCCCGGCCGTGCGCGCGTCACGGGCGTGCCTCCGATCCGCGTCGAACTCTACCGCCTCATCCGCCGCGACCAGGTGCGCTTCTTCTTGATCGCGGGGGTCTTGTGCAGCCTGACGGCCCTCGCGATGTTCCGCAGCGTCGGCGCGCTCGTCGCGACCACCCTCCCCCCGCTCGTCGGCGGACTCTGGGCGTTCGGCGCGATCGGTTTCTTGGGGGTCAAGATCGATCTCCTGAGCGGCGTTCTTTCGATGGTCGTCGTCGTGATCGCGCTGACCGACTCGGTGCACCTGATGATCGACGTGCGCCATTCGCGCGCCGACGGGCTCGGGCCCGTGGAGAGCGCGACCCAGGCGATTCGTCACCTGGGGATCCCTTGCCTCTTGACGACGCTGACGACCGCAATCGGGTTCGGGTCCCTCGGGCTCGCGGACGTGCCGGCGATCCGCCACTTCGGCCTCCTGGCGGCCGGAGCGGTTTCGATCGCGTTCCTCGCGGTGCTCAGCGTGTTGCCGCTCTTGGTGTCCGTGCTGCCGTCGGTCGGGGAGGGCCGCAGCGACCCGGCCTCGAGCCGTTGGGGGCGCTGGGCTCCGCCCTTCGTGCGCTGGGTCCTGCGGCATGCGCGGGGCGTGGCGGTTGCCGGAGTGATCTCTGCGGTCCTCTGCGGTTGGCTCAGCCTCGGCCTCGTGCCCGAGAACCGGCTCACCGAGGCACTGCCGCGCGGGGAGTCCTACCGGGCATTGATGGACGCCCAGGATGCCTTTGGCGGTGTCCTGCCGAGCTACGTCATCGTCGAGTGGGATCCGGGGGCACAGCTCGGTCTCGAGGAGCTCCTGCCGGTGCTCGGTGCGGTGGAGGAGGTGCTCGGACGCGAGAGGCGCCTCGCTCCGCCCCTCTCGATCCGCACGCTGCTCGCCGCCGTGCCGGCCGGGCTCACGATTCCGGGCGCGATCCTCCCTCTCCTCCCGAAGGACGTGACCAAGAGACTCCTCCGGCTCGATCTCGGCAAGGCTCTCGTCGCGGCCGGGTCTCCGGACGCTGGGCGTGAGGTGATCGAGCCGCTCTACGAGCGGGTCGAGTCGGGGCTCGCCGCGGTGCGCCGCGCTCACCCGGACTTCGAGCTGCACATCACCGGGACCGACTATGTCGCGCGCACGAACATCAACCGGATGATCGACGAGCTCGCGCGCAGCCTGGCCTTCGCCGCGGTGCTGCTCTTCGGCCTGATCGCTTTCGAGTTCCGCTCGCCACGCATCGGACTCGTGAGCTTGCTCCCCAACCTGTTTCCCCTCGTGCTCGTGGGCGCGGTCCTGCGACTCAGCGGGTACCCGCTGCAGATGGCCAGCGCGGTCCTGTTCACGGTTCTTCTCGGTCTCGCGGTCGATGACACGATCCATTTCCTGGCACGCCTGCGCCGGGAGAGGCGCAGCGCGGTCGAACGGGGCGAGGACCCGGACGCCGAGCGCGTCCTCGAAGAGACCTTCCTCACCGTCGGACGCGGCATCATCGCCACCACCTCCGTTCTCCTGGTCGGCTTCGGCGTCGTGGGCTGGTCTCCGCTGCCGACGAACCGCACCTTCGCCGCCCTCTCCTGCCTCGGCCTCGCCGCCGCGCTCCTGGGGGACCTGGTCCTCCTTCCCGCGATCCTCGCCGTCCGCGTCAGATCGAGAGGTTCTCGCCGGGAGCGAGGGTGACCTCCGAGGTCTTCAGGATCCGGACGGGCTCCTCGGGCCCGGTGAGAACCCACTGGACCTGGTAGGTCCCGGGCACGACGGGATCGATCCGCGTGAACCCCTGTGCGATTTCGGAAGGGTCGAGTCGATGGAGGATCCTTTCCCCCTCGATCCCGATCAG
>DRLC01000296.1 GCA_011053145.1 Planctomycetota bacterium
CCCCGTCTCGAGCCCCGATTCCAGAACGCTCGCAGCGCGCGCGCGGCGCTGACGATGGTCGCCGGCGGCGCGGTCCCGTTCGGATTCGTCTACTCCTCCGATGCGCGAAGCACCGCCACGGTCGTGCTGTTGTGGGAGAGTGGGGCCGGCGAGGCCCCGCGCATCGAGTTCGTCGCGGCGAGAGGGGCCGGGGCACGTCCCGAAGCGAACGCGTTCCTCGCCTGGCTCGAAGGGGATCGCTTTCTCGGGGAGGCTGAGCGTGAAGGATTCCTCGTCATCGACTCCCATCCGGGGGAGGTGCTGCGGTGAGCGTCGCCGAGGTCATCGATGTGGTCCTGCTCTCCCTGCGCGTGGGGCTCGTTTCGACGCTCCTGATCCTCGTTCCGGGGGTCGCCGTCGGCTACCTCCTCGCACGCGGTCACTTCCGGGGAAAGACGGTCCTGCGGGTACTCGTGACGCTGCCGATGGTCCTCCCGCCGGTGGCCGTGGGGTTGTTGCTCCTGGTGCTGTTTTCGCAGCGCTTCGCGGTCGGGTCCTTCCTCGGGAATGTGTTCGGGGGGACGGTGCTGTTCACCTGGTGGGCAGCCGTGATCGCCTCCGCGGTGATGTCGTTCCCCCTGCTCGTGCTCGGAGCGGAGAGCGGATTCCGTGGCGTCCCACGGCGCCTGGAACAGGTGGCCGCGACCCTCGGGGCCGCTCCGGGCCGCGTCTTCCTGGAGGTCAGTCTCCCCCTCGCGCGGAGGGGGATTCTCCACGGCGCTGCCTTCGCATTCGTGCGCGGACTCGGGGAGTATGGGGCGACCGCGCTGGTCGCCGGCGACGCCCCGGGCCGGACCAGGACCTTGGCACTCGCGATCTTCGAGCGGATCGAGTCGTTTCAGGATCGAGACGCCCTGGTCCTGTCGGCGATCGCGATCGCGCTTGCCCTCGTCACGGTCGGAGCCGCGGAGCTCTTCTTCGGAGGGCGTGAACGATGAGGAGTTTCGATCTGCGCGCGAGCTATGGAGGTTTCGAGCTGCAGGCGGCTGCGCGGTGGGAAAGCCCCTGCGCCGCACTCTTCGGTGCGAGTGGCGCGGGGAAGTCGACCGTGCTCGAGGCGATCGCGGGGCTGCGCCCGGGGGTGCGGGGGAGTGTGGAGCTCGACGGCACGAGGGTGGATCGGCTCCCCGCGCACAGGCGCTGCATCGGTTGGGTCCCGCAGGACTCCGCCCTCTTCCCGCACAAGAGCGTGCGCGAGAATCTGCTCTTCGGCGATCACGGTCGAGGAGCGACCGGCGAAGCGAGTGTGCGCGAGCGCCGCTTCGACGAAGTCGTCGAGACCCTCGAGCTCGAACCCTTGCTCGAGCGTTCGGCGGCCGACCTTTCCGGCGGTGAGCGCCAGCGCGTCGCGATCGGTCGCGCTCTGCTTCCCGCTCCCCGCCTTCTGCTGCTCGACGAGCCGCTCGCTTCCCTAGATCGTCCGCTCCGCGCGCGTCTGGTCCCGTACCTGCGCGACATTCCCGAGCGCATGGGGATCCCGGTCTTCCTCGTGAGCCACGACCCCCTCGAGGTCTCGGCGCTCGCCCAGGAAGTGTTCGTGATCGAGGCGGGCAGGATCGTGACTTCGGGTGCCCCCGCCTCCGTGTTCGCCTCCGCCGCGAGTTGGGGAGGGCTGCGCACGCTCGGTGCCGAGAACCGATTCGAGGTCCGGGTCCTGGAGCGCGCAGGGGGCACGCTGCGCATCGAGACCGCGGGGGGACTCGCACTCTCGATGGTCCGGGTCGAGGGTTTTCCCGAACCCGAGCGCGTGGCCGTGCGCGCGGAGGATGTCCTGATCGCCGAGCGTGATCCGGGGGTGGTCTCCGCGCGCAACGTGTTCGGGGCCGATGTCGTGCGGATCGAGCCCCTGGGGGAGCAGCTCTTGGTTCACCTCGAGGCCGCCGGAGAGCCGTGGTGTGTGAAGATCACTCCCCAGGCCGCCAAGGCCCTCGGCGTCGAACCCGGCAAGCGCCTCGTGCTCCTCGTCAAAGCCCACCAGATCCTCCCGGTCCGCTGAGCCGGGCGGAGGTGGGGGGGGATGCGGCGCCGTTCCGCAGCCGGAATCGCCCGTCTACGCGGCTTTCTCCCTCAAGGGATCGGAAAGGGATTCCGAAGGGCAAGGTCCCACCCCCCTAGGGACCCCATGCTCAACCATCAATCGATCCTCGTGACCGGAGGGACAGGCTCCTTCGGCAAGGCCCTGGTTCGCCGCATCCTCCGAGACTACCGGCCCAAGCGGCTCGTGATCTTCAGTCGCGACGAGCAGAAGCAGTTCCAGATGGCGCGCGAACTCTCGCCTGCAGACCATCCGTCGCTGCGCTACTTCATCGGAGACGTGCGCGATGAGAAGCGCCTGTCCCGCGCGATGGAGGGGATCGACTACGTGGTGCACGCCGCCGCGATGAAGCACGTTCCGATCGCCGAGTACAACCCGTTCGAGTGCATTCGCACGAACATCGGTGGTGCCGAGAACGTGATCAACGCGGCCATCGACCGTGGCGTGAAGCGCGTCATCGCACTCTCCACCGACAAGGCCGCGAACCCGGTCAATCTGTATGGAGCCACGAAACTGGCCTCCGACAAGTGCTTCGTCGCCGCAAACCACCTGGCCGCTTCCACGGGAACGCGCTTCAGTGTGGTTCGCTATGGCAACGTGATGGGATCTCGCGGCAGTGTGATCGAGCATTTCCGCAAGCTCGTCGCGGAGGGCGCGACCGAGCTCCCGGTGACGGATCGGCGCATGACGCGCTTCTGGATCACCCTCTCCCACGGCGTCTCCTTCGTTCTGGACCGGCTCGGTGAGATGTCCGGGGGCGAGATCTTCGTGCCGAAGATCCCGACGATGGGGGTCGCCGACCTCGCCCGGGCGATCGCTCCGGGCTGCAAGATTCGTGAGATCGGGATCCGGCCCGGGGAAAAACTGCACGAGGTCCTGATTCCGTTCGACGAGTCCCGCAACACCCTCGAGTTTTCCCAGCACTACACGGTCTTCCCGCCGTTCAAGTGGTGGCGGGTGGAAGATCACATGTTCGACCAAGGCGAGGAGGGCGCGCGCGTGGGACTCAACTTCCAGTACCGCTCCAACAACAGCGCCTGGCGTCTCAAGGCGGATGAATTGCGCCGGCTCCTCGCAGAGGAGGAAGCGAATGCTCACGCGGAAGCTGCCTGACGTCGTCGAAACCCCCGCAGTCCTCGGGTACGGGCACCAGTTCCTGGACCAGGACGACATCGACGCAGTCGTCGAGGTCCTCCGGGGGGAGAGCCTGACCCAGGGGGAGGCCGTGCGGCGCTTCGAGGACCGTCTCGCCGCGGTCACCGGGGCTCCCCACGCACTCGCCGTGGCGAACGGGACGCTGGCCCTGCAGCTCGCCTACCTCGCCCTCGACGTCGGTCCCGGGACGCGCGTCGTGACCACGGCGAACACCTTCCTCGCCACCGCGAGTTCGGCGATCCACTGTGGTGCCGAGGTGGACTTCGTGGACATCGAGCCGCGCTCGGCGAACCTCGACATCGTCGAGCTCGAGGCGGTTCTCGCGGGGCCGGATCCCCCTGAGGTCGTCACCGTCGTGCACTTCGCGGGGCTCCCGTGCGCGATGCAGCGGGTGCTCGAGCTGAAACGCCGTCACGGGTTCAAGCTCGTCGAGGATGCCGCCCACGCACTCGGAGCGCGCTACCAGGCGGACGGACGCACCTGGTGTGTCGGGGAACACCCGGAGGTGGATGCGACCTGCCTCTCCTTCCACCCGGTCAAGCACATCACGACCGGCGAAGGGGGAGCCGTCTTGACGCACGACCCCGAGCGCGCCGCGCGGCTCCGGCGGCTGCGCGAGCACGGCATCGACCGCGAACTCCAGGGGCTCGGGTACGCCCCGATGGTCGAACTCGGCCTGAATGCCCGCATGAGCGACATCCAGGCGGCCCTGGGGTGGAGTCAGCTCGAGAAGCTGCCGGACTTCCTCGCCGCCCGCCGCGAGATCGCGATGCGCTACCTCGTCGAACTGAGGGACTTCGAGCTTCCGGATCCCGGATGCGAGGACCGCGAACACGCATGGCACCTGTTCTTCCTGCACGTCGACCCCGGTGAGCGCGACCGCATGATGGAAGCGTTGCTCCAGGCGGGGATCCGCACGCAGGTCCATTACCGACCCGTCCCTCTGCAGCCCTGGTTCCGTTCCCGCCACCGCGGCGGCCTTTGGCCGGAAGCCGAGCTGCACGCCGCGCGCGCGATCAGCCTCCCGATCTATCCTTCGCTCGCCGAGGAGGACCAGTCGCGTGTGATCGGCTTCCTGAACGCGTGGAGGCACGGGGGAATCGCGGCGTGAGCGAGCGTCCCCGCGCCGTCGCGGGTCTACAGGCGCGCATGGGGTCGACGCGCCTGCCCGGAAAGGTTCTCGCCGACGTCGTGGGGAAGAGCCTGCTCGAACGCGTGGTCGAGCGAGCGCGACGGGCCGCACTCGTGGATGAAGTCGTCGTCCTGACCTCCACCGAGAACTCCGACGACCCGATCGAGGAGCTCTGCGAGGCCCGGGGGATCACGGTTCGGCGTGGTCCGTTGGACGATGTCCTCGCGCGCTATCTCGCGCTCGCCGACGAATTCCAACCGGACCACATCGTCCGCATCACGGGGGACTGTCCCCTGATCGAGCCGAGCTTCATCGATCTCGAGCTCGGAGCCCTGCGGGCCTTCGACGCCGATTTCGTCGAGGCCTGGCCCGCGCCCGCGGATGGGCCCCATCCGCACGATCGCTCCGGGTTGGAGGGGACCCTGGCCGGAGCGGGTGCCTTCTCGACGCGGGCCCTGCTCGCGGCGCGTTCCTGTCGGGATGCCCGTGACCGGGAGCACGTCGCGAGCTTCTTCTTCCAACGGGAGGCAGCCCGATTCCGCTTCGTGGACATCGAAGTCGATCCGGACTACGACCGTCCCGGCCTGCGCCTGTGCGTGGACGAGCCCGAGGACCTGGCCTTCGTTCGTCGCGTGTTCGAGCGCTACGGCGACACCGCGTTCTCGACGCTGGAGGCGATCCGCTGGCTCGACGCCCGCCCGGATGTGCGGGGGATCCATGGGAACGTTCGCGAGAGCGACGACAACCGAGCTTGCCGGGAAGAGGAGCGCAGGCGTCGCCGCACGGTGGCGAGCGTCGGGTTGTACCGGAGGCCCGTGGGATGACGGAAGGGGAGCACGGACTCGTTCTCCTTCGTGCTCGGTCGGGCGCCGAGGTGGGCATGGGGCACGTGATGCGGTCTCGGGCCGTTGGACGGGAACTCGCCCGCCTCGGAGCGCGGGTCTTGTTCGTCGTGGACGATTCGCGCACGGCAACTGCCTTCTCGGACGAACCCTTCGAGGTTCGACTGGCATCCGACGGCTGGCCGGACGGCCCCATCCGCAGCGCCTGGCTGGACGGCTTCCTCGGGTGGGAGGAGGAGCTGGAACGTCTCGGGCGACGAGGCGTTCCCGCGTTCCTCGTGGAAAACCGCATTGCGGACCGAGATCGAGCCGAAAGGATCGTCTATCCCGCGCTGCACTTCGTTCCGGACGCATGGGACAGCGAGCACTCCGATCGCGTGCTCGCGGGCGCGCCCTGGGTACCGCTCGCAGAGGACGTTCTGCGGACAGAGCCCGACCGGTCCCGCGACATCGCTCTCCTGGTGACCTTCGGTGGGAGTGACCCGAACGGGCTGACCGAGCGCGTCCTCCCGCTGCTCGACTTCGTTCCGGGCGACCTCGCCATCGGCGTTGGACACCACATGGCGGGAAGGAGGGACCGAATCCGTGCGCTGGCGAAGGACCTCGAGGACCGGATGTCCCCGGAGCGCAGGGTCCATGTCCTCGATCCCGGGACTCGTCTCGCCCCGTGGATGGCGCGCTCGAGGACTGCTCTCACCGCACTCGGGACGACCCTGTACGAACTCGCCTACCTCGAGGTTCCCGCGTTGATTCTCGCGAACTACGACGACGATCGCCCCGCGCTCGACTGGTACCGCACGCACGGGCCCCATCTCCCGATCGGCGTGCACGATGCTCTTGTCGGCCTGGAGCTGGCGGCGGAACTGAGAAACCGCTGGTCCGAACTCACCGGGCGCGGCGCTCGCCGGCCTGCCGGGCTCGGTGGAGGCGCTGTGCGCATCGCGCACACGCTCCTCGCTGCCTGACTCGCGGTTCCACGGTCGGGCCCCTAGCCCGGATTCTTCATGCGCCTGCACCCCAGACTTCGCCATCGACCGCCTTCGGCGGTCTCTCGTCCCCTGACGACACTTTGCGATTCCTGCCGTCCTCGTCGACCCGTCAAGGGGGGATCCCCTTTCAAGGGATCCACTGGATCCCTTGAATCCGCTTCGCGGGCCGGGGTTTACCTTCCGGGGTCAGGAATCGCAAAGCACCATCAG
>DRLC01000297.1 GCA_011053145.1 Planctomycetota bacterium
CCCACAGTTCACGGGGAAGCCTCCGGGCCGGACCGAACGTACTCCGCGGCGGACGACCTGCGGGACCCGCCAGGTGCGCCGTTCCAGATCCAAGTGGCTTCCCCTGTTCGCATGCCTCGGGCTCGTGTCCGGGGCTCTTTGCGTTTCCCTCTCGCAACGGGGAAAGCATGTGATCGGAGCACCGCCCCGGTCTTCGGGCCAGATCCCCCTTTCCTCCTCCAGGCTGTCCGCTCCCCCTGCTCCCTCGGCCGCCCGGCTCGCGACATCCGCTGGCCCTCGCGCGCAGCGGTCTCCCGCTCTCCCCCGAGAGCCCATCCCCGCGTTCCTCGATCTCTCCGACGCTAGCCGGATCGCCAACACCTTCGTCCCCGAAACGATTCCGGACGTCCTCGGCCATCTGACCCTCGTCGATTCCGTCCTCCGCTACGCCGCAACCCACGAAGACGCCCGCACCCCCCCGAACGATCGCGCCCTCGAACTCTACGACGCGAACCCGGATCTCCCCGACGAGTACGACGAAGCCTTCATGCTAGGCGACGCCCAGGTCCTCGTCTTCCGAAACCTGGATCAGGCCTACGTCTCGATCCAGGCGAGGATCAACACCCCATACCTCACGTCTCCCCAACTCACCCTCCGCATCGACGACATCGATTCGATCGACTACTTCATCGGCGGCGTCTTCGCGGTCCCCGAGACCACAAGGGCAGCCGCCGACTACTTCAACGACGGCGATCCCGGCCACGAGATCTGCACGTACCTCCTCCACATCCCGCGCGAATACCTCGACATCGACCTGCGCTACTTCTGGATCGACGGCACCGACTACTCCTGCGGCGACTATCCGGACCGAGAGCGAACCGTGCCCTACATCCCGTGCCCCGACGCCCTCCGAGAATCGATTCTCGCCTCGCTGCGCGCGCTCTTTCCCGAGGACTGAGGACGACCGTCGACTCCACGGCAACGGTCGCGGATTTCCCCCCCCCGACAATCTCGAACGCGCCCCACGTGAGTGGACTCCCGCGAACGAATCCCCGCCTCGCAGGTGGACTTGGGTCGGCAAGGCGAGGCCGCGATCAGGCTGCCAGATCCGAGCTTCACCGGCGACGGAGACCCCGCGGGATCGATTCCACGGTTCTCGAGCGGGCCGGTCCGAGCGTCCCGGTGATCGCGCTGGGCTACGAGGACGTCTTCGACCACTCTGCCCTGGGGCTCGGCCCGCTCCTGTGCCCCCAGACGTGCAAGATCAACCCCCTCGGAAAAGACCCCTCGCCCACCCTGCGGCACCCCACCGTCTCAAGCCTTCGCATCCAGAACCCGCGGAGGGTGAACGCCACCGCCGGGTCAGTCCCTTGAACGCAACAGAATCGCGCTGCGTTCGACTCCCCCTTCGCACTCCACGCTTCCCAGCAGGTCTCCCTGCTCCCCGCGGACTCCATAGCTGCCCTCGGGAAGCCCCTCCACGCGGACCTCTCCCCGAGAGTCGGTCACGAGCGATCCACGCACGCGCCCCGCTTCGATCCAGTCGGAGACGTGCGTCCCACTCGCCTCGTCCACCAGATCGATCGCGAGCCCGGACACGGCCAGTCCATCCGCGTTCCGGATCGTCAGGCGCAGGTCCCCGAAACGCCGGAGTTCGACCGTCGCCCGCGTCCCCGCCGCCCCCACGGTCAGGGCCCGACGCTCCTCCCAGAACCCGGGGCGCGCGAGATTCACCTCGAATTCGCCCGGAGCCAGGTGTTCCCAGGCCACGACCCCCTTTTCGTCCGACTCCCGATAGAACGCCGGAATCCGCACCGGCCCGAAATACAGGTCCGCCTCGACCCCCGGCACCGGCGTGCCGTGGTTCACGAGTGTCAGCGCGAGACTCCCGACCGGCCGAAAGACGACTTCCCCCTCGTCCAGGCGCCCATCAACGCTCGTCTCGACCGACGCGGCCCGCTGTCCCTGGACGAGGAGCAGCGGGACGTCTGCTTTCGGCAGTCCGTGAAGCTCCGCCTCGCCGTCCTCATCGGTCCTTACGGATCGGGTCCCCGCGCGTGTCTGTGGATCGATCGGATAGACGTGGATCCCCGGAACCGGATCATTCCCATCGTCGACGACGCGCAGAACGAGAGGGTGGTCCTCTGCCGCCAGCTCCAGGTGCAACTCCCCCCGTTCGAACCTCCCGGACGTCGCCGCAATCACAGAACCGTCGAGAAGGCTCGCCCGGACGAAGACTCGCTCCGAGGGAACGCCCCACGCCTCGAAGGATCCTGCCTCGTCGAACGTTCCCCAGATGAGCGGGGCATCCTCCTCCGCGCTGAGGCAGTACACGTGCACGTAGATGGTCGACTCCTCGGGAGCGAATCTCTGTCGGTCGAAGCTGACGGTGAGATGATTCGCACCGCCAACCGGAAGCGTCGCCTCCCGAACCTCTCGGGCGTGAACGAGGAGGTAGCACAGGTACGTGGGCCGTCCGAGAGGTATCCCGCACACAGCCACCTTGTAGACGCCCGGCCCTATGCCGGAGAAGGTCACGACCCCATTGGAGTCTGGGGTGGCGGCTAGCGAGCTCCCGCCTCCTGCGCTTGCGGTCACCTCCACGCCGGCGTACTCCGCCGCCGAACGCCCGGTCAGGCGCAGGATCAACTTGGAGGGCGGACTGAGTTCGACTCGAAGGGGAGTCGCATCCCCTCCCACCTTTCCTCCGACGGATACGAGCCTCGTCGCATACCCCTCGCGACTCACCTCGATCCGTACATCCCCACTCCCGAGGTCATCGACCCGGAACTTCCCGGAATCATCCGTGTAGACCGGACTGCCCCACCGCACGCTGCCTGTCGTCCCGATCCAGATCACTTGCTGAACGGCGGCCTGTTCGATGGGACGCCCCGACCCGAGATCGACGACCTTCCCCACCAAGCTTCTTCCAGGATGGAGCTCGAGGACGACCGAAGCAGGCTGCCCCTCCCCGACGTCCAGCTCGACGGGCTCGCAGGGCGGGTAGTCCGCGGACGACGCTGAGACGAGGACCTTTGCCGCGGGCGTCGCGTCCATCTCGAAGCTTCCGTCGTCCCTTCCCTCGAACTGCACCGTGTCCCCGACCACCAGGTCCTTCTGGTAGACCATGACCGTGAAGTCCCGCACCGGCTCTCCGTCCGCGAGGCAGCGCCCCCGGATGACGCCTGCCCGGGGCAGGTGAAGCGGGACGTACCCATCCACGTCCACGGCAAACGACGGGTATCGCGTGGTCGCATACCCGGGAGCTCTGCCGATGACATCGAAGCGCACCGGAGGGAGCGACCACATGTTGAGGAAGCCATCCTCACTCGTGTGCCGCGTCAGTTGGTTCCGCTTCCCTTCCCAGACCCAGAGCAGAGTCGCTTCGCCCTCCTGGATCGGGTTGTCGTCCATGTCCACCAACCTGCACCAGACGTTGGCCCCGCGTTCGGCATTCAAGTCCACCTGGATCTGGTCGACGTCCGGCCTCGGCCGAAACGTCTCCCGGACCGGGATGATCGGCGATCCCTCCAAGTGGACGGTGTAGTCCGTCGACTCGAACCGCGGAAGCCGCAGCGGACCATACGGCCCCGCCTCCACGTGCCGCACGACCGCCAACTCCCGATCGAGCCCGCCCGTCTTCGCGCTGACGCGCAGCCTCCGCTCTCCCTCGTAGTCGAGGTCGGACCAATCCGGAAGCCGCACCACCCCCGAGAGCTCGAACGCGTCGAGCAAAGGGAGAACGACCCGGCCCTTCGCAACGCCCCTCCAGGGCAGTGAGACCCGATCCTCCGTACTCGCCACGAGCACGACTTCCCCGCCATACGCTCCCATCTCCACCACGCCGGACGGATCCGTCACGCCCTCGTCCCGCGCATACCTCGCCCGCAATTCCTCCTCGCTGGCCCGCGCCGCGGACGGCCCACCGGGCACGACCCCATAGCGCACGACCGTGGCCCCAGGCACGGCCACCCCTTCCTCGTCGACGACCAGCACCTCGAGCCTCTCCGCCGGCTCGAGCACGACCTCGACGAATCCCCCCTCGTCGAGCGAGACGTCCTCGAGCGCCGAGCCGTACCCGACACACCGCACGAACAGCACGCCCCGCCCGCTCTCACTCTCCAACCCATCGAGCGAGACCTCGAATCTCCCCTCCCCGCCCGTCTTCGTCGTGACCCGCGGCGAATCCAGTTCCCCCCACTCCCCCCGCGCCCAGGCGGGCTCCCACTCGATGTCGCGCCGGGTCAGGGCGGTCACGGTCACGGCTGCCCCCTCAATGCCGGCCCCATCTGCGGACTCAACGATTCCCCGCAAGGACCGCGGCGTCTTTCCACCGGGCATCTCCACCCGCGAGGAGCCCGGCTCCGCGTCAAGCCCCACCCCGCCTTCGCTGGGATCCGAAGAATCCAGTCCTCCTGGAGCGACAGGAAGTTCCTTTCCCCCGTTCCGGACCGTCCGGCGTGCCGTACCGGGTTCGTCGTCCCGTCTGGCCAACACCATTACGCCGAGAACGCAGACGGCCACAACGGCTACAAGGGCACCGATGATGCGACCTAGCATGCCCAAGAGCAGGACGTCCGGAATTCAGCGGCAGGGGTACTTCCCGCCAGCATGAGGAGCGGTCGTGTTGGGCGGTAGGTGGGACTTGCGGGGACCGTCTGATGTTTGCGCTCCAACGATCGCCCCAACGATTGCCACCACTAGCAATCGGGCAACGGCCCAAGACAGGCCACGTCTATACCAGCGCATCGAGTACCTCTCCTGCGAA
>DRLC01000298.1 GCA_011053145.1 Planctomycetota bacterium
CGAGCAGGGGCAGTTTCCAAACCGCCTCTCCCGTGGCCTTGCCGCTCGCGACGAGTGCGTCCTGGAGCTTCTCGTCGGAGCCCATCACACCGGTCAATTCGTGCCCCAGGGCGACGATGACCGCGCCGGTCAGGGTCGCGAGGTCGACGATCGCGTCGGGCTTGACCTTCTTCTCCGCGTAGCAGAGCGCGTCGGCAAGGATCAAGCGACCCTCCGCATCGGTGTTCAGGACTTCGATCGTCTTGCCGTTCATCGCGGTGACGACGTCGCCCGGCTTGTTCGCCTTGCCGTCCGGGAGGTTCTCCGAGGTGGGCACGAGCCCGTGCACCTCCACGGGGAGATCCAGTTCGGCGAGGGCGTGGAAGAGCCCGAGGACCGCGGCGCCGCCAGACATGTCGTACTTCATCTCGTCCATCTTCGCGGACGGCTTCAGGCTGATGCCGCCCGCATCGAAGGTCAGCCCCTTGCCCACGACGCACAGCTTCTTCTTCGCCTTGCGCTTGGGCTTGTAGGAGAGATGGATCAGGTAGGCGGGCTCGGACGACCCCTTGGAGACCGAGAGCAACGACCCCATCCCGAGGGCGCCCATCGCCTTCTCGTCGAGAGCCTTCATCCGGATCGCGGTCGACTTGCCGGCGATCTTGCGCGCCTCGCGCACGAGGTCGCGCGGGCGCATCAGGTTGCCGGGGGTGTCCTGGAGGCGGCGCGTGAAGCAGTTCGCACGGCCGAGAACGTCGCCGTGCTTCGCGCCTCGCCGAAACGGCGCGCCGCCGCCGGAGAGCGTGATGCGCTTCAGGTACGGCTTCTTCTTGTCGCTCTTCAGGAACCCCATCGCATAGGTCCCCATCACCGCCCCCTGGGCGAGGGCGTCCCCCGCGGCCTCCGCGCCGCCGACGGCCTTCTCGATCGCCGGGGAGCACCAAATCACGAGGGACCCGGCCCGCACCTTCTCGGCCTTCTTCGCGGCGATCGCTCCGGCGCGGCGCAGGCGCTCGGTGTCCGCGTCCTTGCGCTTGCCCAGCCCGATCGCGAGCACGCGCGCGGCGGGCCCGGAGAGGGAATCGGTCAGTCGGGCCTCGCGGAACTCTCCGCCGAAGGCCTTCTTCGCGAGGGGCGCGAGCTTGACGCCGTCGGGCAGCTCGAGCTTGCCCTCCTCGGTGGCCAAGACGACGAGGAGATCGGTTTTCGGGCAGGCCTTCGCGGCCGATTGGATGGTGAGGTTCATGGAGTTCACATGTCGATGTATTTCGGGCCGCCGCCCCCTTCGGGGACGGTCCACTCGATGATCTGGTAGGGGTCCTTCACGTCGCAGGTCTTGCAGTGGACGCAGTTCGACGCGTTGATCACGACGCCGCCCTTGTCGCGCGCTTCCTCCGCCGAGGCGTGGGGCCATTCATAGACCGCCGCGGGACAGAAGAAGCGACAGGGGTTGCCGAACTCCTGCGTGCAGCGCGTGACGCACAGGTCCGGATCGGTGACCACGAGGTGAGACGGCTGGTCCTCTTCGTGGATCGCGCCCGACTTGTAGACGTCGGTCAGTTTGTCGAAGGCCAGCTCGTCGTCGAAACTCGGGGTCGTCATCCGCGCCCTCGAGGCGGGCTGCATCGTCTCGTGGTCCGCGAGGGCCCTGCGGCGTCCGACGAGCCCGCGCCCCCCGGTGACCTGCTGGACGGCGGCGTCGAGCACGCCCATGAAGAACCCGGACTGGAAGGCCTGACGGAAGTTCCGCTTGCCCCAGAGCTCGTCGCGCAGCCACGAGGACTCGAAGCGCTCGGTGTACCCGGCGAGTCCGGCGGCCGAGGTGTCGTCCTTCTGCAGCGCGTCCGCGATCGCCCCGGCGGCGAGCATCCCCGAGCCGATCGCGAGGTGCACCCCCTTGAGGCGCGCCATGTTCACGAAGCCCGCGCTGTCGCCGACGATGCAGAATCCGTCCCCCTGGAGCTTGGGCATCGCGAAGTAGCCACCGCCCGGAATCGTCTTCGCGCCGTACCGCAACATCTCTCCGCCCTCGAGAAGCTCGGCCACGGCCGGGTGCTTTTTCCATTCGACGAAGAGAGCGTGCGGGTCGAGTCGGGCGTCCGGGTGGTCCAACCCGACCACGTGCCCGATCGAAAGGCGGCTTTCGGAGATCCCGTAGATGAAACCTCCGCCGTAGCCCGAGGTCCCGAGGGGCTGGCCCATCGTATGGATCACCGATCCCAAGAGCTCCTTGCCGCGCTCCTCGGGGATCTTCCAGATCTCCTTCACGCCGGTCTCGTAGATCTGGTGGTTCACTCCCTCGTCGAGCCCGAGCTTCGCGATCAGTCCCTTCACGAGGCTGCCGCGCGTGCCCTCCGCGAAGACGGTCACCTTCGCGCGCACGTTCATGCCCGGCTCGAACTGGGGTTTTTGGCTCCCATCCTTCGCGATCCCCGCGTCGCGCGTCTGCACGCCGGTCACGCGGTTGCCGTCGTAGTTCACGGAGGCCGCGGCGAAGCCGGGATAGATCTCGACCCCGAGCTCCTCGGCCTGGTCCTTCATCCAGCGCACGACGCGATAGAGGCTGATGATCGAGTTCCCCTCGTTGTGCAGCGGCGGCGGAACGAGCGCGCCGGTGAGGCGCTTCTTCTTGCCGTTCGCCTTGAGGTAGTCGACGCAGTCGAACGTCACGTCGGCTTCCACCGGGCAGCCGCGCTCGCGCCAATCGGGGAAGAGCTCGCGCATTCCGCGCGGGTCCATGACCGCCCCCGAGAGGATGTGGTAGCCGATGTCCTCGGCTTTCTCGAGCACGAGCAGGCTCGCATCACCGAGGCCGCGCTCGTCGAGCAAGCGCTTGAGCTGAATCGCGCAGGCGAGTGAGGAGGGCCCCGCTCCGACGAGCAGGACGTCGACCTCCAGCTCCTCGCGCTCCACGCCCTCGACGTTCAAACTCACGCTTCCTCGTCCGTGTTCCATAGGGGGTTCCTCGTCGCGCCGATGGGGTGTTCGGGGCACAGGCGGGGAGAAGGTAGCAACGGCTCTCCCCCTCCGCCACCGGTGCCGAGGCCCTCTTGGCCCCCGGAGGGCGACGTCGGTCAACCGGGGCGATAGGCCTCCGGGTGGACGAGAAAAGGATTCCCGATTCGCTCTCGTCCGAGGGTCGAGGTCGGGCCATGCCCGGGCAGGAACGTCACCTCGTCCCCGAGGGGCAGGAGCTTCTCCTGGATCGAGCGGATCAGCGTGTCGTAGTCCCCCTTCGGAAAGTCGGTGCGGCCGATCGAGCCCTGGAAGAGCACGTCGCCGACGATCAGGAGCTTCGACGGCCGGTGGAAGAAGACGACGTGGCCCGGGGTGTGTCCAGGACACGCGAGGACCTCGAAACGGAGCTCCCCCACCTCCACGGTGTCGCCGTCCTCGAGCCAACGGTCGGGGCGCACGACCTCGGCGGGGTGGCCGAGCCCGAACGAGGCCGCCTGCTGGGGCAGGCTCTCGAGCCAGAAGCGGTCCCCCTCGCCGGGGCCGATCACCGGAACCGCGAAGTGACGCGCCAACTCGGTCGCAGCCCCGGCGTGGTCCACGTGGCCGTGGGTGAGCAGGATCGCGACCACCTCGACCTCGTCGCGCGCGCAGGCCGCGATCAGGCGCTCGCCCTCCCCACCCGGATCGACGATCGCGCCCTTGCCGGTGGCGCGGTCCCGCAGGATCGTCGTGTTCTGTTGGAAGGGCGTGACCGGGACGATCTCGATCGCGAGCGTTTCGGAGACCTCGTGCATGGTTCGTTCAGGACCGATCGCCGATCCAGTGGTGGCCGTCCGCATAGCACTCCTTCTTCCAGAGCGGCACGGACTTCTTGAGCTCGTCGATCAGGAAGCGCGCGGCGCGGAACGCGGCATCGCGATGGGGGCTCGAGACCGCGATCACGACCGAGGGTTCTCCCACCTCCACCGTCCCTGTGCGGTGCAGGCACAGCATGCGCAGGGTGAGGGCCTCCGGCCCGAGCCCGCCGGGGCGCGCCGAGGCCGGCCCGTACTGCTCGTTGCAGGCCTGGAAGATGCGCGCCATCTCGGCGCCGGCCATCTCCTCGAACGCCTCGTAGTCGAGGCGCGTCACCTCCTCCCCCCGGTTGTGGTCCCGGGTCGTACCGGTGAAGACGACGATCGCGCCCGCGCTCGGGTGCGCGACCCGGCGGCGAGCGTCCTCGGGATCGAGGGGGTCGGCCGAGAGTTCGAACACCCCTGCCTCGAGCCCGTCGGGCAGGCCGCCCGAGACAGGCGGCAGCAGGGAGACCTCATCGCCGGGAGCGAGGGCGGTGTCGTCGGAGACGTAGGTGGTCCCCACGACGCCCCGCACATGGGAGAGCGGCCCGAGTTCGGGATGGCGTTCCTCGAGCTCGCGCTTCAGCCCGCGGATGTCGAGCGCATCCGGGAGCCCGCGGAGCGTGAGCTCATCGGCCCCGGCCCGTTCCCGGAGCGAGGCGAAGAGGCGCACCGCTAGATCCATCTCGTTCAGCCTTCCCCGTGGGCCTGGACGAAGGCTTCGAGCTTCGCGCGGTCGAGCTCGGAAATGTCGTTCAGGAAGACCGCGACCTCGAAGTGATCGACGTGGGGAGAGAGCGGTCGGCAGCGCACGACCACACCCGAACCCCGCACGGTGTACTCGGGCGAGCGGGCCGCGCCCGTACCCCGTTCGGGGAGGTCCACCGCGAGCCGCAGGACGGTCATCTCGGGGATCCGTCGGTCCAGGAAGAAACACACCCCGGCACGGCTGACATCACGCAGCCGAGCCGCGTGCTCGCCGTCGGGGAGCGCGATCGTCACGGGCCAGTCGAAGGGGACGCGGGGGTGGCGCCTCCGCTCGGCTCCGCGGGGCTCTCGGGTCATGGGTTCGGTGGGAGGAGGGGTGCTCATCGGGCGGTTCGACTTCGGGCCTCTTCGAAGCGGGTATCCTAGCCTCGTGCCCGAGCGCGAACGCAGGATCGGGCGCCAAAAAGAGGTCCGATCAGCGGCCCTTCGCCGGAACGGCGTCGAAGACGAGCACCTCGTAGGGGGCGAGGAGCAGCACGAATTCTTCGCCCGCCTCGAGGTCGAGGCGACCGACGCGCTGGTCCGCGTACGGGCTCACCAGCTCCCACGACATCGCGGCCCCCGGGGGGAGCTCGAAGAGCGCCGCGGGATCGAGCAGGAAGCTCGTCCCCTTGGGACCGGGGTTGCGCAGGGTCAGGGTCGCGCGGCCGGGAGCCCAGGCCGCCCATCCGTACACCTCCCCCGCACCCGGATCCCCCCCCACCCAGTGCACGTCCACGAGCACGTTGGCGCGGGCGCGCGCCCACTTCGCCGACTGGGCGAGGTCGTCCCAGTTCTCGTCGCTGAGCAGCCCGGGCGATACGTACAGCTCTTGAAGATCGGTCCCCATCCCGAACGCCGTTCGGATCTCCGCGCGCAGGTCCCCCCCAGGATCGGTGTCGAGCTTGTTCGCATGGGGCGCGAAGATCACGCCGTGCACCATCAGCGAGTTGATCGGGTAGAGCGGACCGCCGCGCACGACGTTCGAGTAGGTCTGTGCGTCGCGGTAGGTCATCCACTGCTGGCGCGGCGTGCCCGTACCGGCGAAGCTGTGGTCGTAGCCTCCTCGCCAGATCGAATCGGCGTACTCCAACCAGAACGGTGAGGGCCAGGTTCCCGTGGTCAGGTTGATGAAGATGTCCGGGTCCGCTCCGCGGATGTCGGAGATCAACTGGATCGCGGCGGCGAAGTCGCTCGGGAAGCGGCTCCCGGGATAGCGCCCGGTCTTTCGACCGAGCCCATCGAACTTGAACATGTTCACGCCGAACTCCTCCACCATCGAGAGGCACACCGAGCGAAAGCGTTCGAAGTACTTGGGAGCGCTGAGCGCGAAGCCGCGCTGGTTCGTCTCGTACCCGGCCGCCTTTCCAGCGGCGATGCGCTCGTCGTGCGGCTTCCCGTAGCCTCCCCAGGGGGAGAGCCAGACGCCGGGGCCCGCGCCGTAGGAGCGCGCCAGCTCTCCGAGGGCGCCGAAACCGTTCGGGAAACCCCGGTGGAATCCCCAGACACTCCCGTGGTCGTCCCAACCGTCGTCGAAGAGGAACGAGTCGAAGCGCACGCCGCGCTTTTTCACGAGCTCCTCGCCGAAGGCCCGCACCACGCCGAGGGCCTGGCTCTCGTCGAAGTCCGTGAAGTATCCGAGGTCGTACCAGGTGTTGTAGTGCAGGAACGGACGATAGGGGTGGGCGCGGTTGCGCTCGAGGTCATAGAGGAACGAACGCCGTCGCTGGCCGGGAGCCGTCGCGCAGTAGAGCGTGCGCACGCCGAGGGTTTCTCCCTCCTGGACGGGCGCCACCTCCAGGGCGGTGTAGGCCCGCGGAACGGTTCCCAGCTCGGACCAGGTGACTTCCCCGAAGGAGTCGTTCCCGCCGTCCCCGCTCGCGGAAGCGACCAGGGTGACGCGAGCGCCGGGCGAATGGTTCCGGACGGTGAGGTCGTACTCGTTGTCCACGTCCACGTCTCCGGTGTGGCCGTGGTGCTCGTCGCGGGAGACCTCCCGGCCGTCGACGAGCAGCGCGACCCAGAAGACGTCGAGGCGCTGGCCGCCGCGCGTGTACTGGAAGCGCACACGCACGGGACCGTCGGACCGCACCGCGTCCGACACGTCGAAGGAGATGTTGCGCGCCTCGGGGGAGCTCGTGGTCGTCGGATCCCAGCTCCCGACCCGCATCGTGGGATAGCGCACCTCGTTCGTCGCCATCGGGTGTTCCAGCGCAAAGAGCACGTCTCCGCGCGCGAGAACGGACCCCTCGACAGCCCCGATCCGCTCGCATCCGTCGAGGGGGGTGTCGAACGTGACGATGCGGGCGAGCGGGAAGGAGCCCGACAGCGAGTGGACGTTCAGGGTCTCTCGGACCGCGTTCCCCCCGTCGAGGAGTTCGGCGAGCCAGACCACCCGGAGGTCGCGGTCCTCGCTCTTGAATCCGCAGCGCAGGAGCTGCCCCGAGGCCTGGCTCGCGCGCCCGTCCGCCCGTCCACCGCCCCGGAGGACGAGGGCCTGTGGATCGCGTTCCAGCTCGAGGTCCGAGGCGTGCACCACGCTCCCGTCCTCCAGCTCGAACCGAAAGAGCTCACCGGAGAGCGGGATCTGCTGGCCGGAGATCTCGTTCCGGAAGCTCTCCCTGCGAACGCTCCCATCCCGCAGCGAGTAGCGCATCCGCAGGATGTCGTTCCAGAGCACGAGTTCCGTCCCTTCCGCGCTCGCATGCGCACGGCCCGGCGGAGGCCCCGGGAAGCGCACCGGCAGCGCCCCCTCCTGCCCCCGGACCCCGCCTGCCCCGAGGATCAAAGCGGCGATCACGTTCCAACCCCAAGTGCCATCCTTCATCGGTTTCCTCCGTTCGTGGGACCGGCCCCACGATAGCCGCCGGGACGCGACCTGTCTTTCCCCTCTCAGTCCTCATCGGGAGCGGCGTGGATCGCCCACTCGGGATAGGGCTCGTCGCCGCGCACCGCGCGCCACAGGATCCGGTTCAGCAGGTCTTCGGGAGCACGATCCGCGCCGCTCCAGTCGATCGCGGCGGAGGCCAGCGCGTCGTCGCGCGCCTCTCGATCGCCGAGCGCCGCCGGCGAGGGGTTCATCTCGTCCAGGGGAACCCGGTTCGAGCGCGCGACGAACGGGGTCGGGTCGGGCTCGTCGGTGAAGCACTCGAACATCGGGTCGGCACTCGCATCGAAGAGGTTCATCGGTCCGAACCCCAGGATCGCCTCGATCGTACGCAGGACACTCGTCGTGTTGTAGCGACGGGAGACGACCGCACCCCGACGCGCGAACGGGCTCGCGACGAGCGCGCAGGTCCGGTATCCGGACACATGGTCCCAGCCGGCCTGCGGATCGTCCTCGATCACGAAGACCGCCATCTCGTCCCAGAAGCTCGAGTGGGAGAGCCCCTCGAGCATGCGCCCGAGCGCGAGGTCGTTGTCCGCGACGCAGGCACGCGGCGTCGGCGCTCCCTCTGCGGTCCCGCTCGTGTGGTTGTTCGGCAGGCAAACGATCGTGAGTTCGGGGTACTCGCCGTTCGCCTCGCAGCGAGCGAGGTCGGCGAGGAACTCGTCGGCCCGCAACTGGTCCGGCACGTTCATGTTCCAGCCCACGGTCGAGGTCACCGACACGCCATCGAGCGAAGGGACCACCGGCTCGCAGCCGAAGACGACCTCGTCGCTCCTCCCTCGCCAGGTGCGCCAGCAGGCGAGGAAGTCCGGTTCCCCGGTCCGCGTGGGGTCGCGCCAGCGCACGCGGCTCTGGCAGAACTCCCCGAAGTTCCGGACGCTGCGCCCGGCGGCCAGGGCGTGGTCCCAGAGGAAGCCCGCCGGGGAGTACGCGAGCGCGTCCTTGTCGGACTCGGTCATCCCGTCGGGGTAGCTGCGCGCCCAGCCCGCGAAGCTGCGCTCGAGGTAGTCCGATGCATAGGCGGAGGTGGACCAGTTGTGGCCGTCCGCGCTCAGGATCCCCGCACAGTAGGTGTTGTCGAGCAACACGAACTCCCGCGCGATCGCGTGGGTGTTCGGCGTCACCTCCTCGCCGAACACGCACAGGCTGGGGTCGCCGTCGCCGCCCGCCAGGTCCCCGAGGACCTGATCGAAGGTGCGGTTCTCCTTGATGATGTAGACGACGTGCCGGATGCGGCTCGGCTCACCGATGCGTTCGGGAATCGCGACCGGAGCACGATCCGGCCGCGGAGGCGCGAGGGAGGCTTCGATCCGGCTGCGCCGCAGGTCGAGGTCCACCCGCGCGCTGAGGCGCGCGAGTTCCTCCTCGCCCGGGATCGGGACCAGGTTCACCGAACCGTGGTACTGGTGCGTGTTGAACTCCGGGCCCTTTTCCCCCTCGCGCGGGCGGCCGAAGCCGAGGCCCTTGATGTTCGCGACGACGACACGGCCTC
This sequence comes from Planctomycetota bacterium, assembly GCA_011053145.1. GTDB lineage: Bacteria > Planctomycetota > UBA1135 > UBA1135 > DRLC01. Next base: position 8,903 of record DRLC01000298.1, read on the forward strand.
GCGGCGCGTCGAATGCGAGCGCCCCGGGGAACCACCCCACCGGGATCAGGCCGACGAGCGCGGTCTCTTCGGGTTCGTCCCCATCGAATTCGAACACACCGATCGCGTTCTCGGTCCCGTTCGCGACGAAGAGCCGTTCCCCCCGCGCATCGAACGCGAGCGCGTTCGGCGTCGCGCTCAGGAGGTCCGCCGGGTGGGAACGACACGAGATCGTTCGGACGACCTTCCCGGTCGAGGCATCGAGGACGCTCAGGGTGTCGTCGCCGGCATTCGCGACCACGACGAGCCGCCTGTCCGGTGTCGGGGCCAGCGCGCAGGCGTGGCGACCCACGCGGACCTCCCGGACCGCGGTGCTCTCGTTCCCATCGAGGTCGACGATCGAGACCGAGCCCTGGTTCGCGATCCCGCGCTCGTCGGTCGCGACGACGGTACCGAGCCCCGCCGGCCCCACGCGTTCGCCTTCCCGCGGGCGCCGACCTCCCCAGTTCGTCACGAACGCCCGCCCCGCAACGATCCGCACGTCGAAGGGAGCGACCCCGACGTCGAACGCGCGCACGCACGCGCCGCTCGCGGTGTCGATTTCGAGCAGGCGATTCGAGAGGTTGCCGCAGACGAAGAGCCGAGTCCCGTCCTCGCTGAGCGCGAGCCCGCTCGGGATCTCCTCGCGTCGCCGTGGAGCGTTCGCGGGGGGGAGCGGTATCGAGTGGGACGGCGAAACGGAACCGTCCGACGCCACGGCGAAGACCTTGATCGAGCCGTTCACGTTCGAGACGTAGACGAAGCGGCCGTCCGGGGAGGTGATGAGCCCCGTGAAGGAGAGCTGCGCATCGCCGTCCGGGTCCAGCTCGTGGTCGGAGACGCGCGCGGGGGAGCGCTGCTCCGCGGCGGGGAAGCCGACCCGCTGGAGGACGGCCCCGTCCCGCGCATCGAGAACGACCAGCTCGGAGCTCTTCCCGGAGACGAAGATCCTCGAGCCGTCCGCGGAGAGGGCGAGGGCCTGGGGTCGCATCCCGTCCAGCTCGATCGTCGCCCCGTACGGTTCGATGAACTGGTTCACCGGGGTGAGCGTCGCGCCGTCCGGTCGCCGTCCGACGGGGTCGAGGGGGCCAGGGCGGGATGAGGTGCAGGCGGCGCACAGGGCCGCGATCGGAAGAAGTGCCTTGGGTCGCATCACGATCCTCGGGGAACGCACGGGTCAGGGGGTCTTGTTCGGGTCGGCGAAGTCGAGGCCTCTCCAGGATCGCTGCAGGAGCGTGAAGGCCAGGATCGCCACGACGAGGAGGGTGCCGGCGGCCGCCTGGCGCCCGTAGAGCAGGAACCCGGTCGCGAAGAGCAGGCCGAAGATCCCCACCGTCCCGAGGAACGCGCACAAAAGACCCCTCGGAAGATCCGATGCGCCTTCCGCCGGGAACTCGATCCCACGCTCGCGCGCCCGAGCTGCCACCGGCTTCCACCCGGGCCCCTCCGGGCGCACCTTGGTGAAGAAGGACAGCAGTACCGCCTCGTCGGTCGGTCTCGAGAGGAACGCCACCGCGAGCCACGCCGCGGTCGTGACGGCAACGATCGCGGTGAGCCGCTGCCAGTCCTCGAACCCTCCGCCGGGGAGATCGAACTTCGCGGCGAATTGGAAGTAGAGCGCCAGCGCGAACGAGACGACCATCGCGCACAGCTCGGTCGCGGCGTTGATGCGCCACCAGAACCAGCGCAGGAG
>DRLC01000299.1 GCA_011053145.1 Planctomycetota bacterium
GATCTGGATCTCGAAGGATTGCCCGCGGTAGCGCAGGTCGAGCGTGTTCTCGACGCGGATCGAGCGCGCGGCGACTCCGCCCTCGCGCAGGGAGGCGCGGCCTTCGCGTGCGAGTTCGGCGAAGACCCTGCGCCGCTGCGAGCGTTTCCATGCCTCCAGCGGGACGAGGGCGCTCCGCACCAGGTCGCGACTGGGTTCCGCGCACACCATGCCGATCGCGGAGAGCACACCGGGGTGGCGCGGGACGAGCGCCGCGACCATCCGGAGGTTCGCGGCGAGGTCCGCCGCGTGCAGTCCGCCCGCGCCGCCGAATGCGACGAGCGAGATGCGCTCGGGATCTCCTCCCCGTTGTAGCGTCATCACGCCGATGGCCCGTCGCATCGCCGCGCGGGCGACTTCGAGTACGCCCATCGCGGCGCGCTCCGCGGTCGTCCCGAGGCGTTTCCCGAGGTCCTCGAACGCGCGCCGAACCCCGTCGACATCCAGCTCGAGTTCCCCTCCGAGAAAGCGACCGCCCGCGAGGTGTCCGAGCAGCACGTGGGCGTCGGTGACGGTCGGCTCGGGCCCGCCGCCGGTGGCGATCGGGCCGGGGTCCGCGCCCGCACTCTCGGGGCCGACGTGCAGCACTCCGGCGGCGTCGATGCGCACGACCGATCCGCCCCCGCATCCGATCGTGTGCAGGTCGAGGCTCGGCACCGAGACGATCTGCCCCGCGACGCGCACCGGGTCGACCGAGTGCGCGCTCCCGCGCGCGGCCGCAGCGGGGTCGTGGAACGAGACGTCCGTGCTCGTGCCGCCCATGTCGAGCCCGCAGAACGCGTCGAGCCCCGCTTCGCGCGCCGCGCGCGCCGCGGCGACCACGCCGCCGGCGGGCCCGGAGAACAGAATGCGGGCCGGTTCCCTCGCCGCGCGCGCCGCGTCCATCGTCCCGCCGCTCGACTGCAGGATGGAGAGCCTCGCGCCCGTGCCGCGCGCGAGGGAATCGAGGTAGCGCGCGACCAGCGGTTGCAATGCCGCGTTCACGATCGCGGTCGAGAAGCGCTCCACTTCGCGGTGCTCGGCGAGGAGCTCGGCCGAGAGCGTGATCGGCACGCCGAGGGGAGCGAGAGCGTCGGCCACGCGGCGTTCGATCCCGGGATCGGCAAAGCTCGAGAGGAGGCAGATCGCGATCGCTTCGGGACGCGCGGCGCGCACCCGGCGCGCGAGCCGCTCCAGTTCGGAGGAGGTGGGAGCGCGCACCTCCTCGAGCTCGAGCCGCCCCTCGCCGCGTCGCGCTCCCGCGGCGGGCCAGCTGCGCTGGGGGACCTCGAAGCGCAGCTCCCGGGGGACGAGCGGAGCCGCCCGCTCGGGCACCAGCGCGTAGATGTCGGGACGCTCCTGGCGCCCGATCTCGATCAGGTCGCGAAAACCCTCGTTCGTCACCAGGGCGACCCGGGCGCCGTTTCCCGTGAGGAGCGCGTTGAGGGCCACCGTCGTGCCGTGGATCACATGGTCGCGGGCGGCGACCCCGCCGGCGCGCTCGAGACCCCTGAGGACCGCCTCGGAGGGGTCGTGGGGCGTGGAGGGGACCTTCAGGACGCGAAGCTCGCCCCCGTCGAGGTAGGCGAAGTCCGTGAAGGTGCCTCCGGCGTCGATGCCGAAGGCTCTCGTCTCGGGGGAGCGGGCCACCGGGAGAGTGTACGGACCGGGGCGGCCCGTCGTCGCCTCCCGGGGGTGGGGTCGCTATCCTCGAACGTCGCGGCCCTCTCCGTGGGAGAGCGCAGGGCCGCGCCCTCTCCATGGCTTTCGTCGAGTTCAGCCTGCGCGGCGTGATCGGATCGATCCAAGGGGCGACGGGGTCGACCGCGTTTCCGGTCGGTCTCGCGTTCGGTCTGGCCTTCGTCTCCTACCTCCTCGGTTCGGTCCCTTTCGGCCTCTTGTTCGGGAAGATGCGGGGCGTGGACATCCGCCGGGTCGGGAGCGGGAACATCGGGGCCACGAACGTCGGGCGAGCTCTCGGGCGGCCGTGGGCGCTCGCGGCGTTCCTGTGCGACTTCGCCAAGGGGTGGGTGCCGAGCGCACTCTTCGCGCCGGCGGCGCTGCGCATCGCCGGCGGGGGAGATCACCGCCTTCCCGCGCTCGCGGTGGTCGCGGGCGGGGCCGCGGTGGCCGGGCACGTCTGGCCGATCTACCTGCGCTTTCGCGGCGGCAAGGGGGTCGCGACCGGGTGCGGGGCGCTCGTGGGGATCGACCCGGTCCTGTTCCTCGTCGGGGGGCTCGTGTGGCTTCTGACCCTCGCGCTCGCTCGCATGGTGGGCCTCGCCTCGCTCGCGATGGGACTGAGCTTCCCCCTCGCGGCTTGGTGGAGGATGGATGCGAGCGATTCCTTCCTGCACGGGCGGGTCGTCGTCCTGGGCGCCGGACTGCTCACCCTTTTGGTTTTCGTGCGCCACCGTGCAAACATGGCGCGCATGCTGGCAGGAACCGAGCCGCGCATCGGCGCCGGCAAGAAGCGAAGCGAGTCCGAGGAGGACGATTGAGCGTGCAAGCACCGTTACGAAAGGCCGTCGTGATCGGCGACGGGGGATGGGGGACGACGATCGCCCTCCTGCTCGTCGAGAACGGAATCGAGACCACGCTGTGGAGCGCTTTTCCCGAGCAGGTGAAGGCGCTGCGCGAGGAGCGCGAGAACCGCCGCTACCTTCCCGGCGTCGAGCTCCCGGAGGATCTGTCGGTGAGCGCGGATCCCTTCGAGGCAGGGGAGGGAGCGGAGGTGGCGTTCAGCGTCGTTCCGACGCAGTTCCTACGGGGAGCGATCGAGCGCTTCGAGGACGCACTCCCCGGTGATACGCCGGTGGTCTCCGCGACCAAGGGCATCGAGATCGAGACCTTCCACACGCCGAGCGAGATCCTCTCCGAGGTCCTCGGCGAGCGGCCCCTCGGCGTGCTCTCCGGCCCGAGCCATGCCGAGGAGGTGGCGCGCGGCCTGCCCGCTTCGATCGTGATGGCGAGCGCGGATGACGACCTCGCCCGGCGCGTGCAGCTCGCGCTCTCGAACGAGCGCTTCCGCATCTACACCCACGGCGACCCCAAGGGCGCGGAACTCGGAGGCGCGCTCAAGAACGTGATCGCGATCGCCGCGGGGATCTCCGACGGGCTGGAGCTCGGCGACAACGCGAAGGCCGCGCTCCTGACGCGCGGCATCATCGAGATGGCTCGTTTCGGCGAGGCCCACGGCGCGCGGTCCGAGACCTTCTTCGGCCTCGCGGGTCTCGGGGACCTCGCGACCACCTGCTACTCCCGCCATTCGCGCAACCGCCATGTCGGCGAGGAGATCGGTCGAGGCAAGAGTCTCGAAGAGGTCCTCGACGAGATGGAGATGGTGGCCGAGGGCGTGTGGACCACGCGTGCGCTGTTCGGTCCCGAATCCGAGGCGCGGGGAGTTTCGATGCCGATCGCGGAGCAGGTCAACGCGGTGCTCTTCGACGGGAAGGACCCGCGCCAGGGGGTGACCGAGCTGATGCAGCGCGAGCCGGTCGGCGAGATGGACGGCCTCGGAGGGGCCTCTCGATGAGTCCGACGATCGGTTTCCCGCTCTTCCTCGTGATCACCCTCGCGTTCCTCGGCGGGGTCGTCGCCACCGGCTACGCCGCGCACCGCCGCCGCCACATTCCGCTCGTGGTGTGTTCGGTGATCTCCCTCGGTATCACGATCTTCTTCGCGGAGCGGCTCGGCCACCTCTTCGACCTGAAGGCGACCGGGTGGATCTATCCGTTCCACCTCGCCCTCGCGAAGACGACCACGCTCTCCTACCTCCTGCCGGTGGTGTTCGGGAGCTTGACGATCCGTGAGCCCACCTGGCTCCTGTGGCATCGCCGCGTCGCCTACCTCGTGCTCTTCCTGACGGTGATCACCGCGGCCACGGGGGCGTGGATGCTCTGCATCGCCGAGCGGCTCCCCGGCGTGTCCTGATCCATCTCAGCCGCGCCGACCCGCGAGCTCCTCGGCGAGCCACGGCACGAAGAAGAGGCTCAGGTTCGCGAAGAGGGGCACCATCACGAACATCATCCACGAGCGCCGCGCGCGGAAGCACCATACCGCCACCGCCAACCCAGCCACGGCGAACGCGCTCGAGATGAATCCCGGTACGACCAGCGAGTCGGGGCGCAGGCCGAAGAGCTTCTCGACGAGCAGGAGCACCCACCAGGTCCCCCAGCCGAAGCTCGCGAGGGTCATCGAGAGCATCCAACTGCGGTGCCTGCGGCGGGCGAAGTTGCGCCTCCTCGCGAGCGATCGTCCGGTCCTCGGCATGGCCCCATTCTGAGTCCCCCACGCCACCCCGTCCACGTCGCCCCCCGGCCCCGGCCCCGACTTCTCCCCGTTCTTACCCCTCCGACCCCCGTTCCGATTGACGCGGAGCGCCCCGCCGCCTATAACCTCCCGCCCTCGGTCGGGGCGTAGCGCAGCCTGGCTAGCGCGCTGCAATGGGGTTGCAGAGGTCGGAGGTTCGAATCCTCTCGCCCCGACCATCCTAGGTACGGACTCTCTCCGTCGATCGCCCGGTGTGTTCGAAGAAGAACCTCCAATGGCAGGCGAGCGCGGCGAGGACGGCGACGTGCCAGAGTTCGTGCGGGCCGAAGATGCCCGGGAGGAGCGTGGGCCAGTCGAGGCCGAGGAGGATCGCGCCGAGGCTGTAGAAGAGCCCGCCGAGCAGCAGGAGGCGTACGCCCGCGGTTCCCTCGCGACGCCACACCTGAATGCCCGCGAGGCCGGCGAGCCAACCCATCGCGATGTAGGTCCCGGTGCCGAGGCCCGGGGGGAGGGCGTGGTAGAAGACGCTGAAGAGCGTGATCCCGCAGGCGGCGAGGAGCCACATCGCCGCGAGCACGCCCCAGCGCGCCAGCCCCCGGAAGAAGAGCGTCTGGACGGGCGTGTGGGTCCCTGCGATCAACGCGAAGATCGCCGCCTTGTCGAGCCGCCCGAGCACGTTGCGCGCGCTCGTCCCCTCGTCCAGGAGGTGAAAGACCCCGCTCATCGAGAGCAGCAGAACGGTCGTGAAGGCGAAGATCGAAAGAGCGGCGACCCGCCGCGCATCTCCGCGGGCACGGCGTACGAGACGCACGCCGAGGACCGCGAAGACCCCGGCGGCGAGGAGGTGGCTGAGCGACGCGAAGGGCTCGTGGAAGCCCGGAATGGATCCAATGTTGGAGATCACCGCAGGAGATCGTACGGAGTCAGGACCATTCCCTCCCGATTTAGCGAAGCTTGCGCTGCGCCAGCGCAAGCTTCGCTAAATCGGGAGGGAATGGTCCTGACTCCGTACGATCTCCCCATGCAGACCGAATCGATCCTGGCTCGGCTCGGGGAGCTCGAGGCCGAGTCGCGGGCGCTCGAAGAGGGGCCGGCCGAGCGGCGGGCGTTGACCGAGCGCGTCTTTTCCTTCGCGGACGACGTGC
>DRLC01000300.1 GCA_011053145.1 Planctomycetota bacterium
AGGGATCCAGTGGATCCCTTGAAAGGGGATCCCCCCTGACGGGTCGACGAGGACGGCAGGAATCGCAAAGTGCCGTCAGGGGACGAGAGACCGCCGAAGGCGGTCGATTGCGAAGTCTGGGGTGCAGGCTCATGAAGAATCCGGGCCAAGGGTTCGCTCGTTCAGGCCGGCAGTTCGAAGATGGAGACCCGGGTTTCCTCCGCGATCAGTCCGGCTCCCTCGGAGATGGTCCACGCGATCCGCTCGTCGAGGCCGGGGAGCGTCATCTCCCCGAGGAGTCGGCCGCTGAGCCCGTCGCGCACTTCGAGCAGCGCGCCCGAGGTCACATACAGCTTGCCGCTGTCCATCTTGATGCTGACGTCCGGGAACTCATCGGGAGAGTCATCGTTCACCTCTTGGCGCCAGAGCGGGTGACCGCCCGAACCGGGTGAAACGTCGGCGCGCCACCCCTCGAGCCGGAGCTTTCCGGGGCCCGCCGAGGCATGGAAGCGACTCGGCGGGCGATCCCCCACCAGCAGGACGAAGATCCCATCATCGGCGGCCATCTCATGGATGTTCGCGACATCGGGGGGGATCAGCGTGTCGACGAAGTCTCCGCTCTCGATGTCGAGGCGTAGGACTCCCTGGCGCTTTCGCTCCTGATTCGTGTAGGTCACGATCAGGTGCTCGCCGTCCACGCGATCCCGGCCGATCACGTGATAGCGCTCGCCCTCGCGCGTGAAGCTCCAGACCTCGAGCATCGCCGAGGTCATGATCCCCGAGATCCGATCCGGTGTGACGGACACGCACATGTCCGGGAAGACGAGAGCCTGATCGAAGGGGCGAATCTCGCAGGCACCGAGCAACTCCCCCGTCGCGAGCCGCATGCGCGCAATCCTGTGGCCGCGAATGCTCGGCCCGAGGACGACGATGTCCTCCTCCGGCCCCAACCCGCAGCCGAACCCGCGCCCGTATCCCACTTCGCAGGGGGAGACCCACTGTTCCTCCCCGGAACCGCGCTCATAGGCGGCGAGCTTTCCGGGGATCACATTGTCGATCCACTTCCCGCCCACGGGCGGGTCGTAGCCATGGACGAGAACCGGGCCGGATCCTCCCAGGGCGATCCCATCGATCTCTCCCTGGAATTCACGACTCCATCGGCGGCGTGCGGTGCGGGTCATGGGGCGAAATCATAGCGTCTCGACCCACGAGACCCACGCCCGCGCCTCCTTCGGTTTTGGATCCGGGATGCTCTACAGCTCGCCCTTGAGCACCTTCTCGGCGACATTCTTCGGCGCCGGGCGGTACTCCTGAAGTTCCATCGCAAAGGAACCGCGCCCCTGGGTCGCGCCCCGCAGAGCGGAGGTGTACGCGAACATCTCGGCGATCGGCACGAGGCCGCGCACGATGCGTTGGTCCCCGTGGGCCTCGACGGCCGAGACCTCGCCCCGCCGGGAGTTCAGGTCCCCCACGACGCTACCGAGGAACTCCTCGGGGGTGCGCACCTCGATCTTCATGATCGGCTCGAGGATGACCGAGTTGCCCTCGCACGCGTCCCGGAAGGCTTGGACTCCGGCCGCATGGAACGCGAGCTCACTCGAATCCACCTCGTGCGACTTGCCGTCGTACAACTCCGCGGTGACGTTGACGAACGGGAAGCCGGCCGGGCCACCGCCCAAGACACCCTCCTTGATCCCGGCTTCCACCGCCGGGATGTACTCGCGCGGAACCGCGCCGCCCTTGATGCTGTTGGTGAACTGGTAGATCCCATCCTCGGTCTCGCCGGTGCCGAAGCGCACCGAGATGACCGCGAACTGGCCGCGACCGCCGGACTGGCGCACGTAGCGGCACTCGACCTCCTTCGTCTTGCGCAGGCATTGCTTGTAGGCGACCTTCGGACGGCCCGTGACGACCTCGCAGTTGTAGTCCCCCATGATGCGATGGACGACGACTTCGAGGTGCAGCTCGCCCATCCCCGAGATCACGAGATCTCCGGTCTCCTCGTTCGTCTGCGCGCGGAAGGTCGGGTCCTCGCGCATCATGCGCCCGATGATCTCGGTCAGCTTGTCGCGGTCCTGACTCGACTTGGGCTCGATCGACATCGAGATCACGGACTCGGGGAACTGGATCTCCGAGAGCAGGATCGGCGCATTCTCGTCGCAGAGCGTATCGCCGGTCGCGGTGTTCTTGAGACCGAGCGTCGCGGCGATGTCCCCAGCCACCACCTCTTCCACGGCCTCGCGCTTGTTCGCATGGATCCGCACGAGACGGCCGATGCGCTCGTACTTACGGGTACGCGGGTTGAGGACACGCGTCCCCTTGCGGAGCACGCCGGAGTAGACGCGCACGAAGGTGAGGTCCCCGGTCGGCTCGGCGACCGTCTTGAAGGCCATCAGGCACATCGGCTCTTCGGGATCCGGCTTGCGGGTGACCGTCTCGTCGGTCTTCGGATCCTTGCCTTCGATGTCCGGGACGTCCGCGGGGCTCGGCAGGTAGTCGATGACGGCGTCGAGGAGGAAGCGAACGCCCTTGTCCTTGAGCGCCGAGCCGCACAGGACCGGAGTGATCTCCATGTTGAGCGTCCCCCGCCGCAGCGCTGCGCGGAGCTTCTCTTCGGGGATTTCCTTGTCCTCGACGAACAGGTCGAGGAGCTCCTCGTCGAGTTCGGCCGCGGACTCGCAAAGGGCGTGGCGGTGCAGATCCACCTCCTCACGGATGGCTTCGGGGATCGGAACCTCCTTGAATGCGCGGCCGGTGGACTCCTCGTCGAACTCGTACATCTTCATCGAGACGAGGTCGACGATCCCGTTGAAATCCTTCTCGGAGCCCACGGGGAACTGGATCGGAACCGGGTTCGCACCCAGCCGATCCACGATGGTCTGCACCGAGCGCTCGAAGTCCGCACCCACCCGGTCCATCTTGTTGATCATGCAGATGCGCGGGACGCCGTAACGGTCGGCCTGACGCCAGACCGTCTCCGACTGCGCTTCCACGCCTTGCACCGCGTCGAAGACCGCGACCGCACCATCGAGGACCCGCAAGGCGCGCTCGACCTCCGCCGTGAAGTCCACGTGGCCGGGGGTGTCGATGATGTTGATCTCGTGATTCTTCCAGTCGACCGAGGTGGCAGCCGACTGGATCGTGATCCCGCGCTTTTGCTCCTCCTCGAGGAAGTCCATCGTGGCCTTGCCCTCGTGCACCTCACCCGTGCGATGGATCTTGTCGGAGAGGAACAGGATCCGCTCGGTGACGGTGGTCTTGCCGGCATCGATGTGGGCCATGATCCCGATGTTCCGCCGCAGCTGGAGTTTCTCGAGGAAGCCTCCCTTCGAGGAGGAGTTCTTGGTCTTGACGGCGGAGGACATGGCGTTCGGGTGTGCTTGGGACTGTGGAGCGCTGGGCGCGGGCGTACGGAGAGCCCTGGTTGGCGCGGAAATGAGAAACGGTCTCGGGGAAGGCACCGCCGGAATCCACGATCGGTACGGTGACCGTGGTCGGGAACCCTTTGAGAGAAGGTTTCCCCCGGGGATTCAGGGCGTTTTCGGGAGGAGTCGCGGAGAGCTTGAGTCGCACTTCCGCAGAGAAAGCGGACCACCCTACAGCCTCTCGGCGGGCTGTCAACGAGGGAGAACGCGTCTTTTTCGCCCTTCCACGCCGATCCGTCAGCGTCCTTCCAGGCCCGGGTCCCCCGGGGCGGGAAGGGCGCTCCACACCCTCTCCCCGGGTTCGGGGCTCCCCAGCGGCCCCCGCCCCGTCTCCCGGGCGAGACCGAAGAGACGCATCGGGATCCCCTCCCCGGTCCCGGGAGTGGGCCGGTCCTCGAGGTGCATCGTGAGACCGCGCCGACCCTCGGTCCCGAGAAGGCCCCCGCGGGGCACGGTGACTCCCTCGGATGGGGATCCCTGGGAGCGAACCACACCTTCCAGGACGAGGAACTCCTCCGCCCCCACTCCGACGACCACCGCGTCCTCGAGCCACCCGACGAGTTCCCCGGGGGCGGGAGCGAGCACCGGTTCCCGCCGCGGATCCGAGGATCCCGAGGCGGGCTCGAATGCGATTCCGAAGCAGCGCGAGGGGTCGAGGACCAGGATGTTCCCTTCCCGCCGCCGTCCCGCCCAGCGCACACGACGCTCACCGGCGAAGGGCAGATCGAACTCGACCCGACTCGGGTGCCCCTCGTGGGACGAGGGGTAGGCGAGCGGATAGGACGCAGCCCATAGGGTCCCGACGGCGCAGAGAAGCCCCGCGAGCCGGCCGGGCTGCAAGACCGGCCTGCGCAGCGCGCTGACCGCGAAGCCGACGGTCGCGCAGAGTGCGGCGGCGAGGCCAAGGGCCAGGGTCCCGGTGCGGTAGAGGAAGATCGGGAGGGCCCCACCGGGACGCGAGCCCAGGATCACGATCAGGACGACGCCGGACGCGGCCAGGGCATAGGAAACGAGGACCCAGATCTCCGGACGGCGCTTCTCTCCGCTCACGTCCCTCCCCCCGCCGGCGGTCGATTGCGGCCTAGGCGCTCGTGGGCGCCGACGAACTCGTGGGTGCAGAACGACGCGAGCAGCGAGAGGTCCCCAGCCAGGACCGTCGCCGCGAGAATCTCGGCGAACGGCTCGGCTCCGCCGTCGCCGCGAACCCCCAGGAGGTCGAGGCACTCGGAAGCCGTCCCGAGGGCGGTCCCGCCCCCCACGGTGCCGATCAGCAGGTTCGGCAGGTGCGCGCTCGCGTAGAGATCACCGCCAGTCGTTTCCCGGAAGTCGAGCGTCCCGGTGGAGCTCTCCGTCACGTAGGCGACGTCCTGCCCACAGGCGAGGAAGACCGCGGCGAGTCCGTTGGCCGCCTGGACGAGCTGGTTCTGGGTCCCGAGTCGGGCGAAGCCGAGGGTATAGGTGCGGTGGATTGCGACGAGATCCGCGGGGGCAACCCGCAGGGTCTCCGCGAGCCACGCGCGTGGAATGACCACCTCGGCGATCGTGTTGCGGCCGCGACCCTCGACGAGCGCCCTCGCGTTGGCGCGCTTCTCGACATCCTCCCCGTGGACGAACCGCTCGAGCGGGTCGGTGCGCTCGGCGAGCCGCGCGCTGATCCGCTCCGACGCATGGGCGGCCATGTTGATCCCGATCGCGTCCCCGGTCTCGAAGAGCAACCGCAGGACGAGACGGCGTCCGACGGGCTCCGGCTCGAGGCCGACGAGCCGCCCATGGGAAGTGATCTCGGCGGTCAACGCCTCGAACCTCTCCCGTTCCTCCAGCGCGATGCGCGCGGCATCGATCGCATCCAGGGCCGAGGCATAGACGAGCACGGGGTGCTGGGAAAGGGTGGAGGAGATCACCCGCGCCTTCGCATCCCCGCCCCCGATCGCCTTCATCCCCCGAGAGTAGGAGGCCACCATCGCCCCCTCGGTCGTCGCCATCGGCACGACCACCTCGATCGGACCGCGGCCCCCCTCGAAACGAAGCGGACCGGCGAGTCCCACCGGGACCTGGGCGAAGCCGACGAGGTTTTCGATGTTCCCGCGCGTGTGCCCCGGCGCCTGGGGACGCCCCGCGAGGTGCAAAAGCGCCCTTCCCGCTCGATCCTCGGCGTAGCGGAGCCGGGCGGCGACGGCGTCGGGGTCGTGATCCGTGTCCCGTCGCCGGGGAATGGGAGGGAGCTCGCTCGGGGAGGCCATCGCCGCATCCTACGCGGACGCGAGAAGCGATGCCGCGATCAAACCCGTCCGGTGCCGGCCCGGAATCCGGGCCCTACAGGTCGGGCCGGGACCCGAGGGCCCCGGCCCTGATGGAATTCGGCGATCTCCATCCCTGGAAGGTCATCACGAAGCGCGTGAGGGCATGCATCCCATACAAAGGACCGATGTCGGCCGGCCCGATCCCGAGGAGGGGAGGGATCGAAGGGCCCGGGACGTGCCCACCGCCGAATTCCACTCCCCCCTCGTGGGATGCGGAAGCAACGATTCCAAGACCCGCCGCGAAACCCATACGAAGCGAGCCGTGCCCGTCCGAGCCTTGGGTCAATCGCGTACGGCTCGATAGATGACGCCGGCGAGCCGGGTGCCGCTGTCGTAGTTTCCCGAGCACAGGTACACCCGGTCCTCTTCGTCGAACGTGATGTTGCCGCAGCGAGCACGCGGATTCGCGGTCATGCTCGGCAGGTCGAGGAAGGGGCGGTTTCGGGTCGGGTTGTCCCCCACGTCGACACCGTCGAACACGTTCTCGGGATCGGGAATCCCGATGTTCCAGACACGACCGTTGGATGCGCAGGAGACGAACAATTCTCCCTTCGAGGAAAAGGCGATGTCGATCAGGTTCGCGCTGCGCCCGCTCTCGGGGTCCCACGGCTCGAAGACGGCGACGAGTTCACCGACGACCGGCTCGACGAGCTTGCCGGTCTCCTCCTCGATCGGGAAACGCACGACGATCGAGGAGGTCCGATAGCCGACGTAGAGGTAACCGTCGCGCGCTTCCAGGGCACTGGCTCCGAGAGCCTCGACCCGTCGTATGCGCCCCCCCAGGCGCAGGTCGACGGCGCGTCCCAGGACCTTCTCGCTCGCCGGAGCCGGAGCCGACGGGTCTCGCCGGATCTCGGTCAGGTCGTAACGCGCGACGGTGTGGTTGTCCTTGCCGGCGGCATAGAAGTAGTCCCCGACGACGAGTCCCCCATCGGGACCGTTCAGCCAACCGTGGGGCGCGGGGTGCCGCTCGGGATCGTGATGCGGGTAGTAGTCGTTCGAGACCACGTAGCCGAGTTCGCCCTCGGGCACGACACCGGGGTCGTGCCGCTCCACGACATGCCACCGCCCGTCGCGGGGGTCGAAGCGCAGGATCGAGTCCGAGGCGTTCTTGCGGAAGCGCTTGCCGGGGAGGTCGACGCCGCTGTAGCCGCAGAGGAAGAAGTTCCCGGAGACCGAGTCGTGGGCCAGCGTGCAATAGGGCCGGTCGATCGTGGTCGCTTCGGCGGGCTCCCCCATCGAGGCGTGGAAGAGGCGGAAGGGCCCGTCCTCCGGCTCGGCGAACACACGCGCGTTCCTGCGCACCTCGTCCCCGGCGGCCTCGCCGCGCAGGACGGGTTCGAAGATCTCCGGGTCCACCTCGAAGAGGGTCCCGCACGCATCGTCGATCGAGGGATCGATCCCCCCCGCGTTGCGGTGACGGCCCCGGGCCAGAACGATCAAGCGATCGCCGACGACGACCAGACCCCGCGGCCACGGCACCGCCGTGGTGATCCGCTCGAGCCGCACGCCCTCGAAGTCCTCGGTGGTGCGGGCCGGTCCCGCGAAGACTCGGAAGTCGGGGACGACCTCGTGGCGGGCCGCGGGCTCCTGGGCGGGCGCAGCGAGGAAGGTCAAGAGGACGGAGAGGATCATCGGGGCGGGGAGGATAGCGAAGGGCCGGGCATCGTGGGCGTCCTCTGACAAATCCCGTGCCTGGCGGGACGAAATGGGGTCTCGCGGGATCTGCCCCCCCACCGAGCCGGGGGCCGGTTACGGTGCCGTAACGCCCTAGGTCGCGGAGGTCACGCCCCCTGCCGAACCCGGGGCCCGAACCGCGCCAGACGTCGCGCCATCACCTCGACGGCCTCGGGGTTTTCGTCGATCAAGAGGCAGGAGCGCCCCAACCGCGCGGCCGCCTCGCCCGTCGTCCCGCTCCCCGCGAAGAAGTCGAGCACCCGCTCCCCCGGGTTCGAGTGAACCCGCACGATGCGCTCGAGGATCTTGAGCGGCTTTTGGGTCGGGTACCCGGTGCGCTCCTTGCCCGAGGTGGGGACGATCGTCTGCCACCACACGTCCGTCGGGGTCTTGCCCCGAGCCGCCTTCTCCTTCCCGACGAGCCCCGGCGCCATGTACGGGATGCGATCGATGTCGTCATAGCGGAAGGTGGCCCGCACGGGATCCATTCCATACCACAGGATCGTGTCGTGCTTCGCGGGCCAGCGCTTCTTCGAGCGCCCGCCG
>DRLC01000301.1 GCA_011053145.1 Planctomycetota bacterium
GGCCGCCTGCGCCACCTGCCACATCCCCCAGCACCTCGACTTCCACGGCGCGCCCGCCGCCCCGGCCGGGGACGTGCCGGTGCCACCGCTCGAGCGGCTCGTCACACCGAAGCTCCACGATGCGGCCGGCTTCGGTCTTCGCTCCCCGCACGCGGACCTCTCCTGCTCCGCGTGCCATCTCGGGCCGTCCGCGGACTTCGACGCGCGTTTCCCGGGCCGACCCGAGGCTTCCTGCAGTTCCTGCCACGAAGGTCCGCACGGGGACCAGTTCTCGAAGGGTCGCTTCGCCGGAAGGGAATGCACCGCATGCCATGACCGGGAGAGCTTCGAGGAGGATGCATTCGACGTCGCGGCGCACCGGAGGACGGCGTTCGCGCTCGAAGCGAGTCACGCCGAACTCGCATGCAACGCCTGCCACCTCGATCCTCCCGAGGAGGAACCCCGTCGGTTCCACGGGACCCCGAAACGCTGCGAGCTCTGCCACGCCGACGCCCACGGTGGATTCTTCGACACCTTCTTGGCCGACCGCAAGGACGAGCGGCGACGCGGCACCTGCTCGGTCTGCCACGTGTCGACGACCTTCGACGACGTGGAAACGGAGGATCCGGAGACGGCTCGTTCCTTCGACCACGGCGTATGGACCGGCTTCGAACTGCGCGGAGCCCACCTCCAGGAGCGCTGCGAGACCTGCCACGTTCCCACGGCCACCCGCGACGCGACCGGTCGGCGGTTCGGTCGGGTCGAAACGAGCTTCGGCACCGTCACGGGCTGCGCTTCCTGCCATGGGGACCCACACGAAGGGCTCTTCGACGCGCCCGGGCTCCCGACCCGCAGGAACGGCGGCTCGGACTGCCTGCGGTGCCACAGCGAGACGTCGTTCCGTGCGATGCCGAACCGCTTCGAACACGGGCTGTGGACCGGTTTCGACCTGGACGGAGCGCACGCGAAAACGGGCTGCGAGAGCTGCCATACCCCACGCGTCCGACCCGATGCGGTCGGGAGGACGTGGGGCGCCGCCCGGGGCACCGCATGCGGGGCATGCCACACGAACCCCCACGCCGGTCAGTTCCGGGACGAAACGGGAGCGACCGACTGCGCGAGCTGCCACCGCTCGGCGGTCGGCTGGGACGCGCTACGCTTCGACCACGAGCGCCAGTCTCGCTTCCCGCTCGGCAGCGCCCACGCGAAGGTGGAGTGCTCCGCGTGCCATACCGCACAGAAGCTGGAGTCCGGAGGCGTGATCGTCCGATACCGACCCCTGGAGACCAGCTGCGACGCTTGCCACGACGCGCAGCGCGGGGGTGGGGCGCGGTCGAGGGGACGGAGGAGGTTCTAGCAGGTGAAACAGGGTCAGCACATCGGCGGTTGGGTCCTGCGGGCCCTCGCCCCCTGTCTACTGGCTGTCCTCGCGGCAGCCGCCCCGCAGGAGCGCGAATCGGAAGGCGAATGGACGAGCCTCGCCCTGCGCGTCCTCGAGGTCAGCGCTCCGGGAGAGCTCGAGGTGGACCGCGGAGAGCTCGACGGACTCGCGGTCGGAGACCCGGTGCTCCTCTTTCCGCGCTCTGGAGGAACCCTGCGAGGCACGGTAATCAACGTCGACACCCGATCCGCCCGCATCCGCCTGGAGGACGAGGGCGCCGCGATCGCAGCCGGCGTGCGTGGAGAGGCGCGTGTCCCACCGGAGCGCTTCCGTCGCGAGGAACAGACCGAACCGCTCCACCCCAACGCGGATCCGCCCGTCCTCCCCCCACCGAGCGAGCCCCGCTGGGAGAACCGGGACGAGAGCTGGCGCAAGGGGATGCCGCTCCTGCACCGCGCGCGCGCGGTGCGACCCGAGCGGCGGGCGCCGCGCGTTTCCGGCCGCGGCTACCTGATCTTCGATCGCACCTGGACATCGGAGGACTCGCGCAACGATTCCCAGCTGCGCGCGGGCACGAACCTGCGCATCGAGAACCCGTTCCGCCGCGGGGGTACGCTTCGCTTCGATGCGGAGTACGACGCGCGCTCCACCGTGGTCCCTGATGCTGCGAACGAAGACGACTCCACGTTGCGGTTCGAGCGCCTGTCCTACGCCATCGGAGGAACGCGCTTCCAGCCCTCGCGCATCGAAGCCGGAAGGTTCCTGCAGCGCGGACTGCCCGAATTCGGGGTCGTCGACGGCGTGCAGTGGGAGACACGCCGGGCCAATGCGGATCGGTGGGGAGTCAGCCTGGGATACCTCCCGGAACTGGACGCCCGGTTCCGGCCTGCGGACGACCTCTCCGTGGCCGCCTGGTACCGCTGGAACGCCGATCCCTCGGAGCGCTTCAGCGTCACGGCCGGCCTACAGAAGACCTGGCACGGCGGGTCCCCCGACCGCGATCTCGTCGTCACGAAGGTGCGCTACGTCCCCGTGAACGGGTGGAGCTTTCACGGCTCGACCTGGGTCGACTTCTATGGGTCGAAGGACCGCAACAAGGCCTCCGGGCCGGAGATCACCCAGGCGATCTACTCGCTTTCCCGTCAGGGGAACGACGGGGGCATCGAGTTTCGATTCCGGCGCCTGCGCTTCGCGGAGCTGCTGCGCAACGAACTCCTCCCGGTGGAACCCGGCCAACTCGCGAGGGACCGGTACGACCGCGTCTCGGCGCGTGGCTGGACGCGCGCGCGCAAAGATCGGCGCCTGCACGGCGAGGTGGGACTCTGGGACGACGAGGATGAGGCGGGGGGGGACCTCGAGGCGGGCATCGAGTTCCCCGGTCTCTTCACCCCGAGGAGCCGCACGGACCTCACCGCGTTCGCCACCAGCGGCCGCTTCACGACCTCGGGAGGAGGGCGCGTCACCTACAGCGTCGAGGACGAGGAGGGGCGCTACGATCTCTTCTACGAGTGGAGCGTCCACCGCGCCGACGGCTTCAGCTCGGCCGTAGACGATTTCGTCCAGCACAGGCTGCGCGGCAGTCGAAGCATCTATTCCCTGTCCGGATTCGACGTGTACTTCGATGTGGACGCGCTCCTGTACGACGACGAGGCGGCGCTCTCCATCGGCCTCCGGCTGGAGCAGAGCTACTGATCCCATGACCCGCACAACCGGCAAGAGCGTCGCGGCGGCGCTACTCGGAGTCACCTTCCTGGTGGTTGCCTGCGCCGTGCAGCGACCCTCCGATCTCGCGCAGCACCGCTGGTGGCGCGGACTGGGTCCGGTGCTTCCCCACGACAGCTTCCCGATGGAGTGCACGACCTGCCATGCGGGAGGAGACTGGGGGACCCTCGTGGAGGACTTTTCGTTCGACCACGAACAGGAAACGGGTGTCGCCTTGGAAGGAGCGCACGAGAACGCCCAGTGCCTGCGCTGCCACAACGACCGTGGCCCGGTGGCCGCCTTCGCTGCGGTCGGGTGTCTCGGCTGCCACGACGACGCGCATTTCGGCGAACTCGGAGAAGACTGCGAACAGTGCCATGACCAGCGCACCTGGAGACCGCGGGGCCAGATCGAGATGCATGCGCGCACGCGCTTCCCGCTCGTCGGGGTCCATGCCGCGACCTCGTGCCGTCGCTGCCATGTCGGTGCGGAGGTCGGGAACTTCGTTCCCACGGACACCGAATGCCTGACCTGCCACCGCGACGACTACGCACGCGCGACGAACCACCCCGGGCTCGGCTATGTGGACCGTTGCGACCGCTGCCACCTCCCGACGAACTGGAACCAAGCCGAGGTCCACTTCTGACCCATCCCGCGAAGGGTGCCCGGGTTTCCCTTGAGATCCGCCTGCGCCCGAGCCGAACGGGGAGCGAGGAGAGTCGCGCTGGGGAGCGCGCCAGGGGGAGCATGATGGAAGATCACTGTGGGGAGACGTACGGGATTCGCGCGCGCCGGATCGGACTCGCGCTCGCGATGGGAGCAACGCTGGCGGCCCTGGCGGCTTCGGCGGGCTGCGGCAACTCGGCGGGCCGTGGGAACCTCGCGGTCGGCACCGAGACGTGCATGACCTGCCACAACGGGTCCCAGGCGAACGACTACGCAGGTCCCGGACTCGAGAACCCCCACCCGTTCCAGGGAGCCGCCCTCTTGACCTGCACCCAGTGTCATGGAGGGAATCCGAACGGCGAGGATCCCGCGACGGCACACGTTCCGCCGCCCCCCGAGATCGGAGACCGCGCCCAGTGGCAGACCGACCCGCTCGCGTACTTCAACCGCTTGACCCTCGCCGGCATCGACAAGTTCCCCGACTACACGGTCAACGGGACGACCTACAGCGCCCTCGACTACCTGCAATTCATCGCCCCCGGCGACCTGCGCGTCAGCCAGGACGGCCGCGGCTGCGGCGCGTGCCATGCTTCCCACACGATGAGCGTCGCGGGAAGCCTCTCGGGATCCGCGAGCGGCATCCTCGCAGGCGGCATGTTCTCGATCGGGGCCGACAACGCCGTGCCCGCGAACCAGGGACTGCACGAGGACACCGCGGTGGACTTCGCCTTCCGCGACCTCCAGGACACGGGCTTCAACCCCGGTTCCGCCCGCGTGGGTCAAGTGGGCGAGCTCGTCGAACTCCCGGTCTACAGCGTTCGCAACGACCCGAGCCCCGACGCGATCCATGGCAACCCGGCCTACGACGCCGCCAACCTCCAGGCAGACATCCTCCCCGACGGCCGCGTGGTGACCGACTCGGAGCTCGCGCGCCTCTACAACGAACAGGTGGCCTTCACCTGCGGCGATTGCCACCTCGGGAGCGCCGGCGCGAACAACCGCTATGGGGACTTCCGCTCCTCCGGGTGCACCGCGTGCCACATGCGCTACAGCCTCTCGGGTCGCAGCACGACCGGCGACCCGAACGTGAACCGGACCGAGCCCCTCGACCCCGACAACATCGACGAACCCGAGCTCGCCCATCCCAAGCGCCACCTGATCCAGAGCATCGCCCAGACCCTCCCGAGCGGAGAAACCGTCGGCGGGATCGACGACTACGCGTGCGCCGGATGCCACCAGGGCTCGAACCGTACGGTGATGCAGTACTGGGGCATCCGCCTGGACCAGAACCAGGATGTGCGACGCGGCAACCAGTACCCGGCGAACCCGGTCAGTTTCAAGACGACGAACGGCGATACCCGGCTCTTCGATCCAGCCGTCGGCAACCGCACCTTCAACGGGCGCAACCACAACCAGTACATCCTGGAGGAGGATTACGACGGGGACGGACGGGACGATACACCGCCCGACGTGCACTACGAAGCGGGTCTAGGATGCATCGACTGCCACGGCAGCTACGACCTGCACGGTGGCGACGTCGCCTCCGGTGGGGAGATCATGAGCCGCATGGAGCAGAGCGTGGCCATCCGCTGCGAGTCGTGCCACGGGACCGTGGACCAGTACGCGACGACGGTCCAGGGAACGGATTGGGCCGGCAACAGCGCCCAGGTGGCGGTGGACAGCCGGGGCAATCGACTCTCCCACGTCACACGCGACCAGAATGGCGACTACTGGCTGCGAAGCAAGCTGACCGGTGCCCTGCACTACATCGACCAGACGCGAGACGTCACCGTGGACACGGGGCGCGTGCATCCCACCACGGGCGCGCCGCTCTACAGCCCGAAGGCCTCCTATGCGATGGGCCGCGACGACGGATCGAGCGCTACCGGACTCGGCCCGCAACAGACCGGGACGGCCTCGGCCGGCTTCAGCCACAGCGACGACATGAGTTGCGCCGCCTGCCACTCCTCGTGGACGAACTCCTGCGTGGGCTGTCACCTCGGGGGGGAGTACAACACCGGCAACAACTTCAGCAACATCACCGGGGAACGGATCGTGTTCCGCCAGACGATCGCCGACTTCGTCTACCAGACCCCGGTGCTTTTCCAGCTCGGCGTTGGCGTGGACGGCAAGATCGGACCGATCGCTGCGAACTCGGACATGTTCTTCCAGTGGGAGGACCGCAACAACCAGAACTCCGGGGTGTTCGCGTTCTCGGACCGCAACGCGACGGGCGCGAACACGCTCTCGACGCCGACGCCCTCGATGGCGCACAACCTGATGATGCCGCACTCGATCCGCGGCAAGATCGCCAGCGACAAGGAAGGACCGCGCTACTGCTCGGCCTGCCACCTCACCGACGAGGGAATGGCCTCCTTCGGGACCGAGTACCGAAGCTTCCTCGCGTCCTACACCGCGGGTGACTACGCCGCACTCGACTACGCGCTCCTGCAGCAGCACATCGGGAGGAATACCAACAATGCGCTCGAATCTCCGATCTGGGTGCACCAGGTGGCGGGCCTTGGGAGCGGGCTCTTCCTCTTCGACGAGGACGGTTGCCCGGTCAATCCCCTCGACACGAACGCGAACCGCATCGGCTGCAACGGGGTCGCCCCGGCGTCGAACTTCGACCCCGCCCGGGTCCTCTTCGACCTGGACCGGATCGTGCTCGAGGACGGAAGCTCCACGGGCTCGAACAGCCACCCGATGGAAGACCCGAACGGCGTCAACCCGCTGCGTGCGGGCGCGGCGAACCCGGCCCTGTCCGGCCCCCTCGGTGCGGGGGTCCTCCAGCGCCTGACCGACCCGGACGCGGGAATCATCCTGGACTCCTGGCTGAACTCGGACGGGACGGCCAAGGGGGACGCGGCGACGTACCTGAACCAGCCCTAGCCTGGGTGATTCATGAGCCTGTGCACCAGGCACAGCAACTCGTTTCCTGATGGTGCTTTGCGATTCCTGACCCCGGAAGGTAAGCCCCGGTCCGCGAAGCGGATTCAAGGGATCCAGTGGATCCCTTGAAAGGGGATCCCCCCTTGACGGGTCGACGAGGACGGCAGGAATCGCAAAGTGCCGTCAGGGGACGAGAGACCGCCGAAGGCGGTCGATTGCGAAGTCTGGGGTGCAGGCTCATGAATGAGCCGGGCTAGCACTCTGGATCCGGGCCACAGGCGAGGGAGCCGGTGGGGCGCGGGGCAATCCCCGGGCACCTCCGGCTCGCTTCGATCCGGGACTCGTTTTCCGCCCCTCTCCGGTGCATCGAAGGCGCACCGAAGCTAACGTGCAACCCAGAGCGCCGGAGACCTCCGGCACCGCCCGCTTCACAACCCGGACCGCCCCATCGACCCCACCTCGGCCCTGCCCGAGCCCGGCGCCATGAGCACCACCCCCAGGCAGCTCGCCCTCAAGAGCATCTCCTCGCACGCCCAGCCCACGCCCTCGGCCGACCTCTCGGTCCCGCTCCCGGAGATCTTCGGGCGCAAGGTCTTCAACGACGTGGTCCAGCGACGCCGCATGGCGCCCGATGTCTACCAGGCGCTGCGCAACACGATCGAGCGCGGCGAACGACTCGACCCGAAGATCGCCGACGCGGTCGCGGATGCGATGAAGGACTGGGCCGTGGAGCGCGGAGCGACGCACTTCACACACTGGTTCCAGCCGATGACCGGACTGACCGCGGAGAAGCACGACTCGTTCCTCTCCCCGGTCGTCGAGGGGGGTGCGATCCATGCCTTCACCGGCAAGGAGTTGATCAAGGGCGAGCCCGACGCCTCGTCCTTCCCCTCCGGCGGGATCCGCGCCACGTTCGAGGCCCGCGGCTACACCGCCTGGGACCCGACCTCACCTGCGTTCCTACGCACGACGCGCTACGGAACGACGCTGTGCATCCCCACCGCGTTCTGCTCCTGGACGGGGGAGGCGCTCGATACGAAGACCCCGCTGCTGCGGTCCTGCGAGGCGCTCGACAAGCAGGCTCGACGGCTCCTCGGGATCATCGGTCACCCGACCTCCCGCGTCTACGCGACCATGGGCCCGGAGCAGGAATACTTCCTGATCGACCGCGAGCTCTACAAGCTGCGTCCCGACCTGCGCGTCGGCGGCCGAACCCTCTTCGGCGCGCGCCCCCCGAAGGGCCAGGAGCTCGAGGACCACTACTTCGCCTCGACACCCGAGCGCGTGATGAACTTCATGATGGACGTCGAGAACGAGCTCTGGCAGCTCGGCGTTCCGGTCAAGACGCGCCACAACGAGGTGGCACCGCACCAATTCGAGCTGGCACCGCTCTACGAGAACGTCTCGCTCGCGGTGGATCACAACATGCTCACGATGGAGGTGCTCGAGAGCATCGCGGGGCGCCACGGCTTCAAGTGCCTGCTGCACGAAAAGCCCTTTGCGGGCGTCAATGGGAGCGGCAAGCACAACAACTGGTCGATGGCCGACGCGGAGGGGGGCAACCTGCTCGATCCCGGCAAGACGCCCCACGAGAACATGCGCTTCGTGATCTGCTTGACCGCGATCATCCGCGCAATCGACGTCCACCAGGGTCTCATCCGCGCCACCTATTCGAGCGCGGGCAACGACCACCGCCTCGGCGCGAACGAAGCCCCGCCCGCGATCCTCTCGATCTTCCTCGGCTCCGAGCTGGAGTCCCTCGTGGAGTCCCTGATCGCCGGGACGGACGCGAAGGCGGCGTCGCGCGATCACGTCCAGCTCGGGGTCACCACGCTTCCCCCGCTCCCGAAGGACACGAGCGACCGCAACCGCACCTCCCCCTTCGCCTTCACCGGCAACAAGTTCGAGCTCCGGGCCTGCGGTTCGAGCCAGACCCTCGCCTACCCGAACACGGTCATCAACACCGCGGTGGCCGAGTCCTTCGACCACCTCGCCACCGAGCTCGAGAAGCGCATCGCTTCTGGAGCTTCGGTGGAAACCGCTGTCCAGGCCGTCGTCCAGGAAACCCTGACCGCCCACCAGCGCATTCTCTTCAGCGGCGACAACTACACCGAGGAGTGGCGCCGGGAAGCCAAAGAGCGCGGCCTCCTGAACCTCACCGACACCCCGACCGCACTCGAACGCTTCGCCTCCGAAGAGAACGTCAAGCTGTTCGAAACCTACGGCGTCCTCAGTCGGCGCGAGGTGACCTCCCGTGCCCACATCCTCTTCGAGGCCTACGCGCACCGCATCAACGTCGAGGCCCAGTGCACCCTGCACATGGCCACCACCTCGGTCCTCCCCGCTGCGATGGAACACCAGCGGCGCGTCGCCGACTCGATCCAGTCCGCCCGCGCCGCTTCCGCGCACATCGATCTTTCCGCGCAGGAGACCCATCTCGGACAGGTGGCCAGCTCCGTCGGCCGGCTGATCGAAGCGATCGATGCCCTCGGGGAAGTCCAGCGGGGGGTCCGTGACCTCGGAGACGATCCGATCCCGCGGGCTGAATACGCACGCGATCGCGTGATGCCCGCGATGGCCGAGGTGCGGTCCCGCTCGGACGCCCTCGAGGCCCTCGTCGACGACAATCTCTGGCCGCTCCCGAAGTACCACGAGCTCCTGTTCCTCCATTGAGCACCGGGACGCTCTCCAGGGAGGAAGCTCTCGAGCTCCTGTTCGAATGGACGCCGTCCGAGGCGCTGCGCCGCCACGCCCGGGCGGTGGAGGAGGTCATGCGAGCCGCCGCCAGGCGATACGGCCGCGGGGAAGAGGACGAGCGTGCGTTCGCGCTGGCGGGCCTGCTGCACGACGCCGACTACGACCGCTGGCCCGAAGAGCACCCGAATCGGATCGTGGCTTGGCTGCGGGAGCGCGGTGAAGAGGAGATCGCCCACGCGGTCTCCGCCCACTACACGCGCTGGGGCGTCCCCCATGAGTCGACCCTCGACAAGGCCCTGCTCGCCTGTGACGAGCTGACGGGATTCGTCGGAGCCTGCTGCCTGGTCCGCCCCGATGGAATCGCCTCCCTCGGACCCAAGAGCGTCAAGAAGAAGCTCAAGGACAAGAAGTTCGCCGCCAAGGTGGACCGCGAAGAGGTTCGGATCGGGGCCGAACTGCTGGGGGTCGATCTGGGCGAACATATCGCATTCGTGATCGAGGCCCTCCGGCCCCACGCCGAGGAATTGGGCCTCGAGGGCCGCGGCTCCTCCGACTGACTCGAGGCGACCGAGACCCCTTCACTGCCCGCGGGACCGCCCCTTCCTCCGGATGGATAAGGGTTCCGGGAGGATTCGCGCTTGCCCCTTGACCCCCTCCTCCCAAGTGACCATCTTTCCTCCGCTCGTATCCCTTATCTCTCCGCTCTAGCAAGTGCTTTGGACTCTGGAGCAAACCCCTTTGCTCCGCGTCGCACACCTGCAAAACGGACCCTCCCCGGAGCGAGCCGGACTCGCAGGACGGCTCCACCTAAGGTATTGACATGTCGAAGAAGAAAACGGTGAAGAAGCGCCGTAAGCGCCGGACACCCGAAGAGATCATCGCCGACCTCCAGGAGGAGATCCGGCGTGTCCGTGCCCGGCAGAAGGCACGCGAGTTGAAGTCCTCCCCCGCCCACAAGGCGGCGGTTTTGGCCCTGAAGGCGATCGACAAGGCCCTCCAGGTGGCCGCCGACGAGAACGAGACCGGCCTGCGCCATGCCCTCGCGGATGGCCGCAAGTCCCTCGGCGCTTACCTCGAGAAGCGTGGGCTCGAACTTCCCAAGGCCAACCTGCCCAAGGGGCCGCGCCCGAAGGAATAGGACCCGACTCCCCTTCCGCATCAAGGAGCACCCCGCGCGGCGATCACCGCCCCGCGGGGTGCTCTGTTTCCCCGCTGCACCCGATCGGCTTACCCTCCCGGATCCCCCGCCCCTTCCCTGATGGATTCTCGCTCCAGCCCCCCGCGCCTTCCCGTTCCGATCCCGCTCGATGCGATCGAGAGGGCCCGCGATCGGCTGCACGCGGTCCATCCGCCCCGTGCTCCCCTTCCCGCCCGGGGTCCCGCGTTCGATTCGCTCCCCTACCGGGTCCACCTCGCCTGCGAGAACCTCTCTCCGATCGGGTCCTTCAAGCTGCGGGGAGCCGGGAACGCGATCCTCGCACTCTCCCCGGAGGAACTCGCCGGTGGCCTCGTGACCGCGAGCGCCGGCAACATGGCCCAGGGCGTCGCCTGGCACGCGCGGCGGCTCGGCGTGCGGTGCACCGTGATCGTTCCCGACACCGCCCCGGCCGGGAAGCTGGATGCGATCGAGCGCCTGGGCGCGAGGGTGATCCGCACCACGCCGGAGCGCTGGTGGCAGGTCCTCACCGACCGCGGCGACCCGGAAGCGGACGGACACTTCATCCACCCGGTCTGCGACCTGGAGGTCCTCGCCGGGAATGCGACCCTCGGTCTGGAACTCGCCGAGTCCATCGAAGACCTCGATGCGGTCCTGGTCCCCTACGGCGGAGGCGGCCTCTCCTCGGGGATCGCATCGGCCCTGGCCGCCCGGGCACCAGGGGTGCGCGTTTTCGCGGTCGAGGTCGAGGGGCGCGCGCCGCTCCATGCCGCTCTCTCCGCGGGCGGCCCCGTGGACATCGAACCCAGGGAGAGCTTCGTCGATGGGATCGGCGGACGCAGCGTCCTCGCGGAAATGTGGCCCCTCGCTTCCGGGCTGCTCGCCGGGAGCCTCCTCACGGATGACGGGGGCGCCGCGGAGGCCATCCGGGTCCTCGCGAACTCCGTCCACGTCGTCGCCGAAGGAGCGGGCGCGGCCCCGGTGGCGGTCGCTCTCGCGCGACCGGAGGAGCTCGCGTCCTGCCGCTCGATCGCCTGCGTGGTCTCCGGCGGCAACCTCGACGCCGCCAAGCTCGCGCGCGCCCTCCTCGGCCGGATGCCGTAGACTCGCGCCGCAGCGGGGCGGAAGCTAGAGCATTGCAGACGACGACGAACACGACGAGGCCGGGCACACGCCTTCGGGTCGCGCTCTCGGGCGCCACGGGGCGCGTGGGGCGCCGGGTCGCGGCACTGCTCCGGGACGACCCGGAACTGGTCCTCGCCGCCGCCCTCGCCTCCCCCGAGCGCCCCGACCTCGGCGCGGACCTCGGGGCCGTCCTCGGGACCGCCCCCTTCGGCGTCCCGCTGGAGAGCTCGACCGAACGAGCCTTCGATGTCCTGATCGACCTCTCGGTGCCGTCCGCGAGCGCGGAGCAGGCGCTTCGCTGCGCCGAGCTCGGCCGCCCGATCGTGATCGGCACGACCGGCCAGTCCCGCGAGGAACTCGAGTCGATCGAGGAAGCCGCCCGCACGATCGCGGTGGTCCTCGCCCCGAACCTCTCCCCGGGCGTGGCGGTCCTGCGCGAGCTCGCGGCGATCGCTCGGCGGCGGCTGGGGGCGGACTTTGACGTCGAGATCCTCGAGTATCACCGCCGCGGCAAGCGCGATGCACCGAGCGGAACCGCCCTCGCGCTCGCCCGCGCCCTCGAAGCGGATCCGCCCGGGGACCAACCCCCTTCGATTCCGATCCATAGCGTGCGCGCGGGCGACATCGCAGGAGAACACGCGTTGCTCTTCGCGGGCCCAGGGGAGACACTCCTCCTGCGCCACCGCGCCCTCGATCGGGACCTCTTCGCGCGCGGGGCGCGCCGCGCCGCGCGCTGGCTCATCGGTCGCGCTCCGGGCCTCTACACCATGTCCGACGTCCTCGCCTCCCCCGATGCCCGCTGAGTTCCGCCCCGACCGCCGGACGACCCTCGCCTCCGCCCTCGCCCTGGGACTCGGCGGGGTGTTGCCGGGGGCCCCCTGGATCCGTCGACGCCGCGTCGGCCCTCCCGACCTGCTCCTGCTCGTCGGGGACGACATCGGCTGGCCGGACCTCGAGGGCGACACGCCGATGCCCGCGTTCGAGCGCCTGCGCGAGCGCGCCCTCGTGTTCCGAAACACCTTCTCCCAGCCCACCGGCTCTCCGACCGCGTACACGATCCTCTCCGGCCGCTATCCACGCCGCGATGGGCTCGCCCCGCCGCTCGGCCGCTGGGACTACTACGGGAAGGCGGCCGGGGAACTTCCGCGAGTGACGATCTCCCCGAAGCTCCTCGCCCTACCTCGCCTCCTGAAGTCGCGAGGGTACTCCACCGCCCTCTTCGGCAAGTGGAACCTCGGCGCCCCCGACCCCTCGCCCCAGCTCCGGTCGCGCACCCCGATGCGCGCGGGGTTCCAGAACTGGCAGGCCGGCGTGCCCACGAACGTCGATGAAGGCGGCGGCAGCGGATATGAAGACTGGGTGCGCGTCGAGGACGGCACGGAGCGCCGCGAGACGCGTCACCAAACGCTGGTTCTGCGCGACGCTTTCCTCTCCTGGTGGAAGAGCGCTCCCGCGCCGCGGTTCGCGATGGTCTCCTTCCAGGCCGCCCATGCCCCCTTTCATCGCACGCCGGACGAGCTGCTCTCGATCCCGTTCCAGGACATCAAGCAGCCGGCGTCCGAACTCGAGCTCGGGGGCTTCCTGCGCATGAAGGCCGGCCGCCGCTGGCCCGACCGCAAGCGCTACCTCGGGATGGTCCAGAGTTTCACGAAGGTGGCGAGCGAACTGATCGAGGCGACCGGGGACGCCGTCACGCTGGTCACGACGGACAACGGGACACCTGGCCGGGTCGCGCCGGTCGGACGCAACCAGACACGCCTGAAGGGCACGTGCTATGAGGGCGGGATCCACGTTCCGCTGCTCGCGCTGGGCCCCGACATCGCGCCGGGTGAGCGCACGACCCTCTCCTCCAGCGTCGACCTCTTCGCGACCCTGATCGAGCTCGCGGGACTCGACCCGGCCGAGACGAGCGGCGTCGACTCCCGCTCCCTCGTCGGCGCGTTCGGAGCGGACGACGTGGCCCCGCGTGCGTTCGTCTACGCCGAGTCCGCCGCCGAGCGCGTGCTGCGCACGGCATCGGCGAAGCTGCGGATCAGCGAGGACGGCGAGGAGCTCTTCCGCCTCGGCCCCGGTGGACACGAGCGCCGCCACCCGACCTCGATCGAGGATCCGAAGCTCCACGCGCAACTGCGCGCTTCCCTCCACTCCCTGTTCCCGACCCGATGAAGCGAACGCTCCGCATCCTCTCCACGCCCCTCGGCGCCGCCGCGCTCATCGCGCTCCTCGACGCCCTCGTCGGGCACCTGCGCGCCCAGCCCGGCGCACTCGATCTCCACGAGGAGCTCTCCGCGCTGCGACTCACCTTCGCGGTCGTCTTCGGGGTCCACTTGCTACTCGGGATCGCCGGCCGCCTCCTGGTGCTGCGCGGGCCACGCGCGGGGGAACTGGAAGCCCTCGGACTCTCCATCACGGCCGGCCTCTTCGCCTGGGGGATCGAGATCGACCTCTTGGACTGGGACGCGGCGCGCCATGACCCGATGGTCCTGCGCAACGGGGTGGTCCTAGGGCTCCTGGTCGGCTTCGTCGCGTTCCGGCTCCTCGCCGGTAGGCTGCGGACCGCGCGCCTCGACACGCCCGGCGTCACCGCCGCGGTCGCGGTCTCTGCCGCGATCGTCGCGGCACCGTTCTTTCTCGGAGGAGAGGTCCAGCGCCCAGAACGTGCGGTGACCTCCGGGCACCGGGTCCCGCGCGTGATCCTGATCATCGCCGACACCCTGCGACGGGACGCGCTGAGCACCTACGCCGCCGAGGCGGGCCCGACCCCGGTGCTCGATTCCTTCGCGGACTCCGCGTACTGCTACACGAAGGCGCGCACGCCGGGCGCCTGGACCCTGCCGTCGGTCACTTCCGCCCTGACGGGGCTGCACCCGCTCGTGCACGGCGCCACGACCCGCACCTCGTCCCTGCCGGAAGAGGCGACGCCGCTCGCGGAACACATGGCCGCGGCGGGATACCGGACCGCGGCGATCGGCCACAACTTCGTGCTCTCCCCGTCACGGCATCTCTACCGCGGCTTCGACCAGTACCTGTTCACGTCGCGAAAGATGCTGCCGACGCGCTCGATCGGGTTCCTGTTCCGTGCCTGGCATCACGACCGCACGGTACCGCGCGGGGAACCGGATGCCGACGAGATCAATGCGCGCCTGTTCCACTGGTTGGACGAACACGGGGACGAAGACTTCTTCCTGTGGCTGCACTACTACGACACCCACATCGTCTACGACCCCCCGGTCGACATGCGTCCCGCGGGTTCGCCGCCTCCCGGCCTCTCGTACACTTTCACGCACAACGACCTCGAGAACGTGCGCGGCGGGTACACCGTCCTCGACCAGCGCGGTCGCGACTGGGTGCGCTCGCTGTACGACGCCGAGGCGCGAGGCCTCGACCGGGCCCTCGGTCGGGTCTTCGAAGATCTCAAACGCCGTGGGCTCTGGGAGGATTCGCTCGTCATCGTCACGAGCGACCACGGCGAGGAGTTCTTCGAGCACGAAGGGTTCGAGCACGGGCACACGGTCTACGAGGAGCTGCTCGACGTTCCTCTCTTCGTGAAGCTCCCGCGCGCGATGGCCGAGGCACAGCGCGCCGGCGGGTCCTATCCGGCGCGCATCGACGATCCCGTCTCGCTCGAGAACATCGCCCCCACGATCCTCGAACTCGCCGGCGTCGAAACCGACCGCGATCGCATGACGGGCGGGTCGCTCCTGGACGCGGACGGCGCGCCGCTCGCCGCCCCGGCCTCCCCGCGGGCGGCCACCGGAACGCTCTACTTCCAGGACCGCCTCGCGGTGATGGTGGGATCGTTCAAGTACATCCGCCTGCTCGACACCGGGCGCGAGGAACTCTTCAACCTCGCGGACGATCCGCTGGAACGCAGGAACCTGGTCCCGCAGGCCCCCCCCGAGCTCGCCCTCGGACGTGCTCGTTTCGACGAGGTCCTTGCGAGCACGAAGGCCCTCGCGGATCGCCTCGGAATCGCTCCCGAGAAGATCGAACTCGATGCCGCGGAGGTCCGACGCCTCAAGGACATCGGCTACGCGCGCTGAGCGCGCGCCGCGCCATGGCATCCGCCTCCCCACTCGACGGAGCGGACCTCGAGGATGCTCGAACCCACATCCGCGATGTGCTCACGCTCGCCTTCGAGCATCGCGCGCAGGATCCCGCTCTCGTGGTCGGCGACGGGCGCTGTGCCCTCTCCAGACTCCTCGCGGAGGCCTACCGCCAGTGCCTTCCCGATGCTCGCTTCCTCGATTTCGACGAAGCTGGCGAGGATGCGGTTCGCTCGTCGTTCGAGGAGCTGCGAGCGGGCAGCCTCGTCGTCCTGATTCAGTCCACGAGCTTCCGACTCGATGCGTTCCGCATCCGCGTTGAACTGTTTCGACGCTCCCTGAAGGTCATCGAACACCCGCACCTCGCCCGCATCCGGGAGTCCGAGGCACGCACCTATGTCTCCGCGCTGGCCTACGACCCCGGGTACTTCCGCGGCGTCGGCACCGCCCTCAAGGAACGCGTCGATCGTGCCCGCAGCGCAACGCTGCACTCGGGCGGTGCCCCGCTCGTCTTCCCGGCCGGCCTCGAGCCCGCCAAGCTCAACGTCGGAGACTATCGAGCGATGCGCAACGTCGGCGGTCAGTTTCCGATCGGCGAGGTCTTCACCGAGTCGCGGGACCTCGCCGCCGTCCAGGGAACGGTCCGCATCCACGCGTTCGGCGATTCCGACTTCCAGGTCCGCTTCGCCCCCGAACCCTTCCCTCTGGTCATCGAGGACGGCCGGGTCACGCGCGCGCCCGGCGCCCCCGCCGCCTTCGAGCGTGTTCTCGCAGACATCCACCGCGATGAGGGCCAGGTCTGGGTCCGCGAGCTGGGACTCGGGCTGAACCGGGCCCTCGGGATGCGGACCCCGGTGACCGACATCGGCACGTTCGAGCGCATGTGCGGTGTGCACCTGTCCCTGGGAGCAAAGCATCCGAGTTACCGCAAGCGCGAGATCGACCGCAAGCGCGCGCGCCACCACGTGGATGTCTTCCCGGCCACGGACACGCTGCTGCTCGACGACGAGGTCGTATTCGAGGAGGGGGCCTGGACCCTGGAGACCGCCCCGTGGCCCCCGGGGGGCAGGATCCCAAGCCCGCCCTGAAGACGGAGGCCGCCCCGCTCCTGCCAGCCGCGCATCCTGGAGGCGTCCCTGGTAGCGAGGGCGGGACTCGAACCCGCGACACCTGGCTTATGAAGCCAGTGCTCTAACCGACTGAGCTACCTCGCCGAAGGGGCGGGAAATGTAGCGGTGAGGAACGGGGGGTGCAAGGACAGCGGGGGCTCCCGGCAGCCTTCCCGGGGCCTTCCGGGACGGCGCGCCGGATTTCTTCCGGAATCGTTGCACACCCGGTCCTCCGATCGCGTTTGGAGAACCGTGGGGACATGGCCTTCCGCGTCAACCAAACGTCCCTGCCGGCCCGGGAGGGGTCCTCGCAGTGGATCTCGTAGTCGCTGCGATGGAGCCGAGGAGAGAGAACCGGAGCCGCCACCGAGGGGAGAAGGTGGCGGCTCGCCCCTCCCCGCGGTCGGTCATCAGTCCTGGACCGTGACCAGCTCGCCGCGCTTCGAGTGGTAGGCGAGGGTGCGGCGGGAGATTTCCCCCGTCTCGGGGCAGTAGATGCTGCAGGCATCGATCGGCGCGGCATAGAGATGCAGCGAGACCGCCTTCGCACCGCCGTGTCCGCGAACGAGGTGCAGCGCGATGTCGTCTCGGATGAAGGCCACCTGACCCCGCTCGAAGGTCGCCGAAGCCCGCGGCTCGAGGGGACCGCGCCATCCCTCCGCCGGCGTGTCGTAGCGCACCTCCTCGATGTCGCCGTCGAGCACGCCCATCCAGCAGTCCTGGCCCTCGTGGTCGTGGATCGGACTCTCCTGGCCTTCGTCCCAGCAGAGGATCAGGAGCTCGAAGTGCTCGTTGCGTTCGACGAGATTGCGCGTGTAGCTCTTCGGCGCATGGAAGGCGAAGGAGCGCCAGTCGCTCTCGGTGGAGGCGTAGTCCGCGAGGAGCCTCGCCACGACCTTGCCACGGGACTCACCCGCGAATTCGGCGCGCAGGCTCTCCACGAGTGCGTCGAGCTGGGGGGTGATCATCGCGCCCTCCCCGCGGAGAAACGCGACGGAACGGAACGGAGGACTGCACAGGAGCTGGGTCGCGGCACGGAGAAACCTCGCATGGGGACGGACGCGGGGGGAACATCGAGAGTATAGCAGCGCGGGCCGAAGCGCGGGGATCGGCTCAGGCGCCGCCCAGGAGCTCGATTCCCCCGGTCGCCACCGCAAAGAGGATGCAGACCCCTTCGTCCTCGCAGGCGACGGGGCGGTGCTCGCTGCCCGCTTCATAGTGGACGAAGGTGCCCCGCGGGTAGACGCCGCGCTCGTCCCGGTACCCCCCGGAGAGAACGAGCACCTCCTCGTCCCCGAGGTGGCGGTGCGCGCCATAGCTCGCCCCGGGCTCCATCCGGATCAGAACGGTGGCGGCTCCGCGCGTGGCTCCGCTCGCGGACCCCTCGACGTGGAGGGGAAGCCAGGAAACGCCTTCGACGTTCGTCGACTTCCACGCGAGCGCGTCGAAGTCCGCAGTGAGTTCGAGTGCCGGGATCCGCATCGCAATGCCGGCGCTCGGCCGACCCCCAGAGCATCGGAACCGATCCGAGGTCCAGCAAGGCTCGACCCCCGCCGCGATGGATTCGGGGCCGACTTCGTGCTCCTACCCACCCGGATTCCAGGAGCTGTCCACGACCTCCTGCGCGGGAAGGATTCCCGCATCGGGGAATGCACGAGCGGGGCATACTCAGGGTTCTCCCGGAGGGGACTCGCCCTCACCCGGCAGAGAGGAACGAAAA
>DRLC01000302.1 GCA_011053145.1 Planctomycetota bacterium
CACACCTCCCACGACGGCATCGCCGAACTGCGACTCGATCGCCCAGCCGCAAACGCCCTCTCCCCCACATTCCTGACCGCGATAGCGGACGCCGTCGAACGAGCGGCCGCGAGCGGTGCGCGCGCCATCGTGCTCTCGGGCGCTCCGGGCATGTTCTCCGCGGGCCTCGACGTCCCGTGCTTTCTCGAGCTCGACCGCGACGAGGTCCGGCTCGCCTGGATCGCGTTCTTTCGCGCGATGCGGGCCATCGCCTGTTCGCCGGTTCCGGTGGTCGGTGCGTTGACCGGGCACGCCCCCGCCGGAGGGTGCGTGCTCGCGCTGTGTTGCGATTGGCGCGTCCTCGCCGAGGGCCGCTTCAAGATCGGCCTCAACGAGGTCGCGGTCGGCGTGCGCGTCCCCGGCCCGATCTTCGCAGCCGCCGCCCATGTGGTAGGCCTGCGCGGCGCCGAACGGATGTGCACGACGGCGAAGCTCTTCTCTCCCGAGGAAGCCCTGGACCTCGGGCTCGTGGATGAGGTCGTCCCGCCCGAAGACGTCGTCCCCCGCGCCCTGGAACGCGCCGGCCACTTCACGACCCTCCCGCCGGTCACGCTCGCTCGGACGCGCGAGCTCTGTCGCGCCGACCTCGCCGCCTCTTTGGACGCGATGGCGGGCGACGAACTCGAACGCTTCCTCGACGAGTGGTTCGGCGAAGAATGCCAGGGAGCCCTGCGTGCCCTGCTCGCTCGACTCGCGGGTTCGCAGTGAGCCCCCAGGAGCTGTGCCTCCCCGCTGCTCCACCCCGGGGATGCCCGCTCTAGAACCCCGCCGCGTATCCGTCCTTGCGAATCTCGCTGGCGCCGAAGAACACGCGCGTGCGCGGGTCCCACTGGATGGCCTGGTAACCGCCGTATCCCCCGGGCACGTCTCGAAGCTGGTGACCGCGACGCCGCAACTCATCGCGCACACCCGCTCCGAAGCCCTCTTCCAGCGAGACGCTGCCGCCGTCGTTCGCGCGCTCGCCGGTGGGTTCGGACGATCCGTAGTGAGCCACGCGCGGGACGTCCCCGGCGAGTTGCAGGTCCATCCCGAAGTCGAGCAGGTTGGTGAGGATCTGCACGTGCCCCTGGGGTTGGAACGAGCCGCCCATGACTCCGAAACTCATCCACGGCGCGCCGTCCTTCGTCACGAACGCCGGAAGGATCGTGTGGAAGGGGCGCTTGCCCGGGGCGAAGGAATTCGCGCGCCCGGGGGTCAGGTCGAAGAGCTCGCCGCGGTTCTGCAGGACGAAGCCGAGTCCCGCGGGCACGACCCCCGAGCCCATGCCGCGGAAATTGCTCTGGATCAAAGAGACCATGTTCCCCTCCGCATCGGCGACGGTGAGGTAGACCGTGTCGCCGTGCTCGATCGCGCCGCCTCCGGGCGGGACGCGCGTGAGCGCGCGGGTTTCATCGATCAGGGCTCGCCGCTCCTCCGCGTACTCCCTCGAAAGCAAGCACTCCACCGGCACATCCACGAAGTCCGGGTCCGCGATGAGGCGTGCACGATCCTCGAACGCGAGCTTCTTCGCCTCGATGAGGACGTGCAGGTGATCCACCGTTCCAAACCCCATCGCGGAAAGATCGAACCCTTCCAGGATGCGCAGCATCTGCAGAGCCGTAATCCCCTGCCCGTTGGGGGGAAGCTCCCAAACCTCGACGCCTCGGTAGTCCACCGCCAGCGGCTCGACCCATTCGGAGCGATGCCGGGCGAGGTCTTCGGTGGATAGGTAGCCTCCCTGCTCCCGCACGCAGTCGGAGATCGCGCGCGCGATCTCGCCTCCGTAGAACGCATCGCGTCCCCCCTCGGAGATCGCAGCAAGGGTCCTGGCGAGAGCGGGATTGCGAAACACCTCTCCTTTTCGCGGAGCTCTGCCCCCCGGCAGGAACACGTCCGCAAAGTTCGGGAAGGCACCGAGCCGCCTCCCGTTCGAGTGCCACTCGCGCGCGATCACCCCGGTCACGGCGAAGCCTTCCCGCGCGTGCTCGATCGCCGGCGCGAGCACCCGATCCATTGCGAGCCGTCCGAGGCGCTCGTGCAGCGTGAACCAGCCGTCTACGCATCCCGGAACCGAAACGGACAGCGGGCCGACCGCGGGAATGCGCCCGCTGCATCGTCTGCGCAGCTCCTCGAGACAGAGCCCTCGCGGCGAACGCCCACTTCCGTTGAGCCCGACGAGACCGCCCTCCCGCGCACTCCAGACGAGTGCGAACAGGTCACCCCCGAGCCCCGCTCCCGTGGGCTCGACGAGCGCGAGCACCGCGTTCGCCGCAATCGCGGCGTCGACCGCATTCCCGCCCGCACGCAGGATCCGAAGGGCCGTTTCGGTGGCGAGGGGTTGACTCGTCGCCGCCATCGCCTTCGCCGCCATCGCCTTCACCCGGGCGGCCCGCGCTCCATGCTCTCGCTCTCGCATCGTGGAGGAAGACCGTACCTCCCCCCGCCCGATTCACCTACCCACGGTCCACCGCCCCCACCCCATTCCGGGGATCGCTTCTCCACAGCCTCTTGCGCCGACCCCACCGGGGGGGGGCGGGCACGCGATCCCTTCCACGCCGGCCGTGCCCGGAAGCCGCGGGATGCCAGGTCCCAGCAACCGGTGCCGATCTCCTAGTGGACTGTACGGCCTTGTCCTAGACTCGGGGTCGTCCATGGCCTCTTTCCCGCATCTGCGACTCGCTCGTCGTCCCGTTCAGGGTCGGGTCCTGGTCGTGCACCGCGTGGCGTTCGACGAGGCCGCAGCGCTGCTTCCGGAAGGGCTCGCCCCACGGCGGTTCGCCGGCTCCGCGCTGTTCGTCCATTGCTACAGCCGACTGGGGACACTCCGCTCGAGAATCCTCCCTGCCAGAAGCGCTCCCTCGCACCACCTCTCCTACCGCATCGCCGCAGAGGACCGCGGGACCGGCGCGCCTTGCGTATGGGTCGTGCGCCGCGAAACCTCCTCGCGCCTCGATGCCCGCTGGAACGAAATGGTCCTGCGGCGCGAGCATCGTCGCTGTGCGTTCGAAGTCGAGAAGGACACGTTCCGCATGCGCCTGCGCGTGACGAGCTCGGATCGCGAAGAGTTCTTCCTCCACGCCGAACTCGCGACCGAAGCGGGGCAGTTGCTTTCCACGCCCCGCGCCGTCTCCGAGTTCCTTTCCAACTGCGGAGACACACGCCCCGGCGATGCCCTCGCGCCCGAGGCGGACGCGATCGACCTGGGACGCTGTTTCGCTCCGGAACCTCTCCAGGTCCTCGAGCTGCACTCCGCGTTCCTGCGCGAACACTTCACCCCCGCCACGACCCATCTCGACGGCGCATGGCGGCTCGTCACACGCCGTGTGCAACCCGCTCGCGCGTCCCGTCGCACGCAGCGCCGCACGCTCCTGAACCCCGGCGGGTTGCCGGCATAGCTCCCCCGGGCTCGGAGGGGTCCCTGGGCAGCCGGGGTCGGGGTAGGATGACGAGCCGCTTCCCAGGCACCCCAGTCCCTACCCCTCCACGAACATGAAGCTCGCCCCCGCCTTCGCGATCGCCGCCCTTTCCCTCGCCGCCACAGCCTCCGGCCAGCAGTTCGCCCGACTCCACGGCATGGTGCCCACCGACCTCGAGCTGTTGGTCCGTGCGGTGACCGACATCGACGCCGACGGGGACCTCGACATCGTCAGCACGCGTTTCGGGGAGCTGGTCCTCCTCCGGAATCGCGGGGCCGCGCGTTTTGACGTGGAGGTGGTTCTCCC
Organism: Planctomycetota bacterium; assembly: GCA_011053145.1. Taxonomy (GTDB): domain Bacteria; phylum Planctomycetota; class UBA1135; order UBA1135; genus DRLC01. The sequence goes on from DRLC01000302.1 coordinate 3,741, forward strand.
GACGATCGGGCGCAGTCCCACGCAAATCTCCGCCGCCGAGCTGACCGGGGACGGACGGGTCGACATCGTGCTCCAGGACGACCGCGAGCTGCGCCTTCTGGTCGCTCAGCCGAACGGCACATTCGCGCTCCAACCCGGCGCCTTCCCGGCGATGAACGATCTCCGAAAGCACGGCCTCGGCGATGTCGACGGCGATGGGGATGTGGATGTGGCCGTCAGCTCGACCTTCCTCTGCTGCGCAACGGACCAGCTTTTCCTGAACGACGGGAACGGCGTGTTCACGGACGCATCCTCGAAGCTCGGGAACGGAACCCACAAGTCCCTGACGCTGCTCGACGTGGATGGCGACGGAGATCTCGATGCCGTGGGGAGCAACCCCGACGAACTCTTGCGCAATGACGGAGCCGGGACCTTCACGGTCGATGCATCGGCTTCGGTTCCTCCGATCGGCGGCACCCACATCGAAGCCTTCGATCTCGACGAGGACGGAGACCTGGACCTCCTCTTCGGACTGGCGGATTTCGAGTTCGCGGCCAACGACGGGACGGGGAACTTCGTGGCGATTCCCACCGGCGTTCTGCCCCCGGGTGCGACCCCGGGTATCGCCGCATGGGAACTCATCGACTGGAACGGCAGCGGGGGAATGGACCTCGTCGTTCGACTCCTCCCCGACCAGTTCGGAGCATCGAACGGGCTACGGATCTTTCGGAACGTCGGCGGTGGCACGTTCCAGGCGGTTCCCTCTCCGCTCCTGGACAATGCGGAACACGCGTTCGGCGAGTTCCTCGCGGAGGACCTGGACGGTGACGGGGATGGAGACATCCTCGCGAGCGTGGTGCGGGGTGAACTCTTCCTCAACCGCGGAGAGGGCGCTTTCGAGCTGGCCCTGATCGCTCCCGAGTCCTTCGAGGACGACTACGACGAGGTGGTCCTCGGAGACATCGATGACGACGGGTACTGCGACGCCGCGGTCATCGCCATCGACCGTTCGACCGGTGTTCGCGCCGCCCACTGGATCCGCAATGACGGGGCTGGGAGTTTCGAAACCCCACGCTTTCTGACAGGATCGAGCATCGAGGTGGCCCTGGCGGACGTCGAGGGCGATGGGGACCTCGACGTCCTCTCCGTGGGGACGGGGTCGAGTGGCCTGAGGCTCCTGATCCAGGCCGAGGACGGCTCCTTCGCGAACACACCGAGCAACCTGCCCGCTCTCTCGAACCTCCTCCTCCCGGACACCGCGGACATCGACGTCGGAGACCTCAACGGCGACGGCTTCGACGACCTCGTCATCACCGTGGAGAAGTCCCCGGGCGATCTCCTGGACTACATCCTGCTCAACGACGGCACCGGCTCGTTCACCCTGAGCGCGGCCAGTTCCCTGATCCCGATCCGGGCGTTCTCATCCGAGCTGGGGGACCTCGACGGAGACGGCGACCTGGATGCCGTGATCGCCAGCATCGATCCGAACGCAAAGCAGTTCTACCAGGTCTTCCTGAACCCGGGAGACGGATCCCTCGCCCCCACGCCGGGGGGAATCACGCTCAACCTCCAGTCGGTGGACGACTTCCTCCTGGCGGACATGAACGGGGACGGATCGCTGGACCTGCTCGTGCATCGCTTCGATCAGATCAAGGTCTTCGAAGGCAAAGGCGACGGCACCTTCGGCACCGGGGCCCGGGCGAAACTTCCACTCGCCCCTATGCCGCCGAGCAGCGGGACCATCGCGACGCTGGACTTCGATCTCGACGGAGACCTGGACGTCTTCGGAAACGCCGGATTCTTGTTCCGCAACGAGGGAGGATGGAGCTTCACGGATGCGTCCTCCTCACTCTCCGACCTCCCACGCTCCTCCAGCGGGGCTCGCTTTGCAGTCGGCGACATCGACCAGGATGGCGACCCTGACATCTGGCTCGGCGGAGAGTCGGAGATCCATTGGAACCTCCAGCGACAGATCGCCTGGGATAGCTGGCCGAGGATCGGCCACACCCTCACGATGGAACTCCACGGCTCGCCGATGGGCTACTACAACCTGCTCCTGAGCCCGAGCACATCGCTGACCCCGACCGCCTTCGGGTGGATTCGCATCCAACTCACCGGTGCATACCACGCCGCCCAGGGGCTCCTCGACGCCGACGGAACAGCGATGCCCTCGTTCCTCGTCCCCCAGGACCTGTCCCTGGTCGGAACCGCGTTCTTTTGGCAGGCCGCTCTCGGATCGCCGGTCCGGACCAGCAATCTCGAGGTCATGCAGCTCAGCGACGTGTGAGCTAGCCGACGCCAGCCGTCGAGCGCAGGGCTTCGACGACCATGGTTCCGACCTCGTCGGTCGAATGGACGCCGGTGCCGACCCCCTTCAGGCGACCGGAGGTGAGCAGGTCCTGGATCGTGCCTTCGATGGCCTGGGACGCTTCCCTCTGCCCGCAGTAGTCGAGCAGCATCGAAACGGCCATGATCGTCGCCACCGGGGAAGCGACGTTCTTGCCGGCATGCTTGGGGGCGGAGCCGTGGATCGGCTCGAAGAGACTGACCTTGCCCGGGTGCAGATTGCCGCTCGCCGCGATGCCCATGCCGCCTTGGATCATCGCGCCGAGGTCGGTGACGATATCCCCGAAGAGGTTCGTCGTCACCGCGACGTCGAACCACTCGGGATTCTTGACCATCCACATGCAAGCGGCGTCCACGTACGCGTGGTCGGTCTTGATGTCGGGGTACTCCCGGCTCATCTCCTCGAAGGCGCGCGTCCAGATGTCCTGGGCACGCACGGCGTTCGCCTTGTCGATGAGCGTGACCTGCTTGCGCTTGTTCCGCGCGCGGGCGGTCTCGAACGCATAGCGGATCGCGCGGTCGACCCCCTCGCGTGTGTAGACCATCGTCTGGGTCGCCACCTCGAGGGGTTGGTCCTTGTGGCAGAACCCGTGCATGCCCGCGTAGGCGTCCTCGGTGTTCTCCCGGATGATGACCATGTCCACGTCCTCGGGCTTCTTGCCCTTGAGCGGGCAGAGGCGCTCGTCGTAGAGCTTGATCGGGCGCAGGTTGATGTAGAGATCGAGTTCGAAGCGCATCTTCGCGATGATGCCGTACTCGATCAGTCCCACGGGCGCGCGCGGGTCACCGATCGCCCCGAGCAGGATCGCATCATGCTGCTTGACCTCCTCGAAGGCGTCGTCCGGGAAGATCTCCTTGGTCTGAAAGTAGTGTTCGCTCCCGAACGGGTACTCGGTCTTCTTGACCGAGAATCCGAACACCTCGGCGGCCGCGTCGAGCACGCGCAGGCCCTGCGCCGTGACCTCGGGGCCGATACCGTCTCCCGCGACGACTGCGACTTGGATCTCTTTCATGGTGCTGTTGAGCTGTGGGGTCAGCGAGCTTGGACGGGGATGCGGAACATCCCGGGCTCGAAGGCCACGATGCGGCCTTCGATCGCGCTCGCGGCGACGGTCAAGGGGGAGGCGAGGAACAGTTGTCCGGGTCCGCTGCGGCCGGCGAAGTTGCGGTTGATCGCGCTGACAGTGACCTGGTCCGCGCGTTCCGAGACGCCGGGGCCGCAGCCGATGCAGGCCCCACAACCGGGGTCGATCACCTCGACGCCGGCGCGATCGAAGATCTCGAGGTAGCCCTTGGCGCGCGCGTAGTCGCGCACCGAGGCGCTTCCGAACTGGACGACCATGCGCACGCCGTCCGCCACCCTGCGCCCGGACTCTAGGGCTTCGCGCAGGACGTCAGCGTACATGTCGAAATCGCGTTCCTTGCCGGCCGTGCATGAGCCCGCATACGCAATGTCGAACTTGACCTCGTCGAGCTCCGCGATCGAGGCGCCGAAGGTCGGGTCCCCGGGCCGCGCCACCATCGGCACGATGCGATCGAGGTCGATGCGGTGGACCCCACCGGCATACTCGGCGCCCTCATCGGGAGACACGAAGCGCGCTGCGATCGATTCAGGGGTCTCCCCGTCGCGGCGCTCGGCGATCCAGCGCGCGGCGCGGTCATCGCCCTCGCAGATCCCGGTCTTCGCCGAGCACTCGGTGGCCATGTTCGTCAGGGTCGCGCGCTCGTCCATCGCGAGGGAAGCGAGGCCGGGACCGCCGAACTCCATGACCCGATCGAGGGTGAGTTCTCGCGTCGCGTATTCCTCCAGGATGAAGAGGATCACGTCTTTGGCGGTCACGCCCGGCGCGAGCGATCCGTGCAGCTCGAAACGGATCGACTCGGGAACCCGCAGGGGCGTGAATCCGGCGTGGATGAGGGCCGCGTACTCGGTGGCCCCAACGCCGAAGGCGAGGGCGTTGCTCCCGCCCCCCATGCAGGTGTGGGAATCGGTGGCCTGGATGAAGTCGCCCGGGTCGATGAACTCCTCGCGGGCGACCTGGTGGCAGATTCCCGGGGAGACACCGTCCTTGGCGGAGTAGTCGCGAACGCCCGTGTGGCGCTGGAACTCGTTCTGCAGGTCGCGCAGGGTTTGGATCTGGTCGCGGAACGGCGCCATGCGCTGCACCCCATCCGCATAGAGCAGGTGATCCTCGAAGACCGCGAACTTCGCCGGGTTCGGAAGCGTGTAGTCGCTCCCGTACTCGCGCTTCAGGAACTCATGCACCTGCGCTGTGGTGAACTCGTGGCTGAAGCCTCCGTCCACACGCACGAGGCAGGAATCGCCCGGCCGGACGAAGGCTTCACCTTCCGTGGCCCCGACGAGGTGAGAGGCGACGACCTTCTCCGCCATCGTCATCGGGCGTTTCGGCGTCGCCGGCGCGGGCACATCGATCGCGCCCTCCGCCACCTTGGCCGAGAACGGGAACAGGCCGCCCGACTCGAGGATCGCGCGCGTCGTCGGATCGTACTGCGCGGTGAACTCCTCGAGCGGGATCTCCTCGCCCGCCTGCAACCGCTCGAGCTGGACGTAATCGCCCATGAGCTGGCCGAGGTTGATGTTGTTGCGCCCGTGGATCGGCGCGAACGACGCGGCGATCACCAGTTCGATACCCGACCACTTCTCGCATTGCGGGGCGGTCTCGCGGCTCGACCCCGTTCCCTTGCGCTGGCCCGAGACGATCACTTGAAAGCCACCGTCCATCAGGGCACGCGTCTCGAAAACCCGCTTGCCCTCTGCGTCGACGAGCCCGGCGTAGGCATCGAGCGCGATGTCCTCGGGGCGATGCCGGAAGCACACCCAGGCCGGCGTCATCACGTCGGTATTGATGTCATCGAGCAGGTCGGCCGGATCGACCTCGCCCATCGAAAGGTCGAGCTCCCCACGCAACTGAGCGCGGATCTTCTCGAGATCCTTCGTGAGGAAGAGAACACGTCGGTTCGGGTCGAGTCTCACGACTCGACTTCCGTCCGCCTTGGTGTGGATCAAGTTGCTCAAAGGGTCCCTCGAAGGAGGATCAGCAAGCGGGGTTTTCGATCAGGATC
>DRLC01000303.1 GCA_011053145.1 Planctomycetota bacterium
CCACCGCCCCGACGCTCTCCCGATAGGGGAGCTTGTCGGTGCCCGTCACATACGACGCGAACCACCCGGAGAACTCGGTGCCGGTGAGTTCGTCGAGAACCGCCACCATGTCTTGGCGCCGATAGCCCGGGCCGTCCAGAGGGAAGCGTTCGAACATCGTGCGCATCACGTCATCGAGGGAAACACGATTCTCCGTGCGCTTGCGAACCTCCATGTCGAGGCAAAACGAGACCAGCGACCCCTTCCCGTAGATGTCGACGCTCGAGTTGGCGGAGTCGGCGTTCCGGGCGTCGATCCAGGCATCGCGGCTCGCCTCGGCCACGCTCTGCACCGCGGTCGCGGGACTCCGCAAGAGGCCGGCCGCGGCCTTTCCGAGTCCTTCGAGGTACTTGTCCGGCTTCGTGAGTTCGGCCCGTGTCCGTGTCAGCGCCGCGTAGTAGCTCGTCGTTCCCTCGCAGACCCACAGCATGTCCGAGAGGTTCTCGTGCTGGTAGTCATAGGGGTGGATGCCGGCCGGGCGCAGTTGCTTCACGTTCCAGGTGTGGAAGAACTCGTGGGCGAGGAGGCTCAGGAAGCCCTTGTATGCGTCATCGTTCTCGCGGCTCCCTTCGAGCGCCGCCCGTGAGGTCTGCATGATCGTCGAGTTCAGGTGTTCCGTTCCCCCGCGCGCCTCCGAGCCGTGCACGAGGAAGACGTATCGCTCGTAAGGGAGCCGGCCGAAGATCGCTCGCTGGGCCTCGATGATCTTGGTCGCATCTTCGATGATGCGCTCGTCGTCGCGTTCGATTCCGGGAGGCCAATAGATGAACTCGTGCGGTGTGTCCGCGACGGTGAAGGTGACGCGATCGTGCAGCCCGATCTCGAGCGGCGAGTCCACGAGCACGTCGTAGTTTGGAGCGGCGACTGCGTCCTCGCGCCCTGGAACCCTTTCGAGTCCGGTGGCGATGTCCCAGCCCGTGGGGAGATCGACCTCGACCGTGAGCGGCGCGCTGCGCAGCCTGTCGCTGTAGAGGAAGACCGAGGAGCCGGAGAGGAAGGCGTGGGTCGGATCCACATGGCGCGTGCGGTCGCCGAGGCTGTTCGCGTAGATCGTGTAGTCGATCACGACGCGCGGCGCGCCGAGCGTCGTGATCGCCCAGGTCGAGACGGCGGTCTTGCGGGCCTGCAGCTGCGTCCCGTCCGGTGTGCGCGCGGTGAATCCACGCAGGGTCCCGGCGGGGTTCAGGATGTGGTATCGCCCCGGCCTCCAGGTCGGGAGCGAGACCACGAGTTCGTCGCGGCCGCCGGTCGGGAAGACCGTGGAGATCGAGACGTGCTGGGTCTGGGGCGCTGGGAACGAGACGTGGTAGAGGACCTCCTCGCTCCTCGGGGTGGGGACGCGCGCTGAGAGGGACCCGCAGGAGGCGACGAGGGCCAGGAGAGCCGAAACGTGGACGAGGTTCATCGAGGGATGATAGCGGACCGGGGCCTGCGACCGACCCCGCGGCTCAGCGCTTCGCGTCGGAGGCGAGCCGGGCCTCGAGCTCACGAACCCGCTCCGGATCCCTCGCCCGCTTGGCGAGCCTCAGCGCGAGCTCGAGGGCCGGGGTGTAGCGTGGCCGGCGTTCGATGAGGGCGTCTAGGCGCGCGCGAGCGGCATCGAGCTGACCGAGCCGCGACTCGGTCTCGGCGAGCTTGACCACGGCCACGTCAAAGGGTTCCGCCTGCAGCGCGGATTCGAAAGCCGCCCGCGCTCCCTCGAGGTCGTTCCTAGCCAGCAGGAAGAGTCCCAGTTTGTAGCGCGGTTCGGCAGCGCCCGGGGCGCACGCGATCGCTCGTTCGAAGTCCGACCGAGCGGCGTCCCCATGCCCCGCCTTTGCCGCGAGCTGGGCTCGCAGGAGCAGCGCGTACCAATTGCACGGGTCGAGCTCCAGCGCGCGCTCGAGGTGGGCGGGCACCTCGTCCGGCGCGTCGTGTTCGATCGCGTACAGCGCCCGATTGTAGTGCAGCATCGACCTCGATCCCTCCCAGACGTCCCGCGACGTGATTCCCCAGGCGAGTCCTCCCACCACGAGAGCGCCCGCGAGGCGCGGGAGGTTGCGATCCTCGAGCTGCGTCACGAGGGCCCGGGGGAGGGCGGCCGCGAAGACGATCAGGACCGGAACGATCGACAGGCGGTAGCGAGAGAAGACGTAGAACGCGACCACGGTGGCGAAGATCGCCGCACCGGCGATGGCGACGAGACCGAGCTCGCGGTTCCAACGAACGAGTACGAGCGACGCCGCGGCGAGCACGAGGACCAGCGGGAAGGTGGGCAGGGGACCGCGCAGGAGGGGGACCTCGCTCGCGGTCGTCTCGAAGTCCGCGTTGTCGGGCACCTCGAGGTGGTTCAAGAACAGGAGCACCTTCTTCCAGAGGAGTGCGGCGGCCTTCGAGGGCTGCGACCTCATGAACGCGAAGGACTTCTCGAACCAGAAGCGTGAGCGTTCGGAGGGTTTCAGCGCGCGGCCCACCTCCCGTTCCGCGAGCCGGGCGAAGTCGATCTGTTCGTACTTCTGGACTCCGCGCACTCCGGCCGGGGGGGCGTAGCTGCCCGTCGAGTTCACGGGATTGTTCCCGATGTAGAAGTTCTGGCCCGCCTGGGACGTGATCAGGACGAAGTCCCCGGCGCGCACGTTGTGAACCGTCACGGGGAGGATCGCGATCGCCGCACCCGCGAGGATCGCGAGCCCCTGGGCGAGAGCTCGAACACGCCGTGTCTTCCCATCCCTCGGAAGCGCAAAGGTCCACAGGGCGGTGAGCGGCACGAGCGCGAGCAGGTTCCCGCGCAGTAGGGCCGCGCCCCCGAGCAGGACTCCGGAGAGGAAGAACCACCCGAGCGTTCCGCGTCTCCGCGCCCACAGGACCGCGACGAGGCCTCCGGTCAGGACGAACAGCGTGAGGCTCGCCTTGAGGAGCAGTGTCTCGTAGAAGAGCGACGGGGCGAAGGTGGCTGCCAGGACCCCCGCGAGGATTCCTTCGAACGATCCGAAGAGCAGCCAAGCGAGCACGAGCGCGAGTCCCGCGGTGGCGGTGCCGAGGACGAGCTGGGTCCGAAACACGTCCTCGGGCCGATCGCCGAGGAGTCGGTAGTGGGCAGCGAGAAAGTACGGGTAGAGCGCGTCCTGGTAGAAAACCTGATCCCCGGGCCAGGTTCCCGCCAAAACGCCCCGGGCCTGCTCGTCGTAGCCTTCCGCATCCACCGCGAGATGCGCGAAGTCGCTCGAGCGAGACACCTCGCCCCAGAACACGCCCCGGACGCATGCGGCGAGCAGGAGCACGAACAGGAGAGCCGCCGCGCGCCCCCGCCACGACGGCTCCGCCGGCTCCGTCGCCGAGCCTTCTCCGGGCCTTTCCGAGGTTTCGCATTCGCCCATACCGACACCGTATCGGGCGCGCGGGCGGGCGGCCACGGGAGAGGGGCTTCGGGGCTCAAGATCGCGGCCCGCGCGCGCCGAGGGTTCCCCCGGGAAGAACCGATTTCCCTGTTCCCTTTTCCCGATTCGCGCCTTCGACCGTGAACCTCCTCCAACGCCTCCCGTCACGTCTCCTCGTCTTCACCCTCGCTCTCCTGGTCGCGGGGTGCGCGAGCTCCGGTGCCAAGGAAAGCGTCCAGGAGGTGG
>DRLC01000304.1 GCA_011053145.1 Planctomycetota bacterium
CTTCGGTGGCGTGATCCCCGCGCAGTACAGCCTCGCGGTGGCGCGCGACGCCGAAGACCTCGTCACGTCGGAACTCGATGCGTCCTCGGTCTCCCCGGACGCCTTCGTCGAACTGCACCTCCCCGACTCCACTCTGACCCTGCGAGGCTCGATCGTCGGACTCGAACTCGACTCGACGCGGGTCCTGGTCTCGCGGGCCGGACCGAGCGGCGAGCCCGATCCGATCGCCTGGGTCCTTCCCGACTCCTCGGGTCGCTTCCGCGTCTCGGGACTGGATCCATACGCACCCTATGAACTCTCCGCACGGGGCCCCTCGAGCCTGACGGGAGAGCCCCTGGAGCTCGAGGGAACGGGATTCGCGTTCGAAACGGTCGTGCTCACGGACCCCGCGCTCGCGTCGGTCCGATCGAGCGAACTTGCCGATTCGAGCACGAGATGACCCAATGGGTTCTCTCCCCGACGTGGGGACGGACCCATGCCAACTCGCCGCACCAGAGCGGACGGCGGCGGTCCGGCACACCCGGACCGCTCCGACGAAAGCCCCTCGCCCCTCCCGCCCGCCATCTCGGCGGCCTTGGACGAGGGCGTGGGGGACCTCGATGCCCAGCTCTTCGCGATCCGCGATCGCAGCCCGGGCCGCTCTCGCTACAAGCTCCTCGGAGAAGTAGGGACCGGTGGGATGGGACGCGTCCTCAGGGTCTGGGACGAAAGCCTGCAGCGCGAACTCGCGATGAAGGTTCTCTTTGAGGAGGACGACGAGGATCCCGCGGAACGCAGGCGCAGGCTCCGGCGCTTCCTCGGCGAAGCGCGCGTCACGGGACAGCTCGACCACCCCGGCATCGTTCCCGTGCACGACTTGGCGATGGACGAGGAGGGAAGGCTCTACTTCACGATGCCGCTCGTGCGCGGCAAGACCCTCGCGGAGGTGTTTCGACTGGCGCGCAAGGAGCGTGAAGGGTGGACGCTGCGTCGAGCGGTCGACCTCCTCCAACGCGTGTGCATGACGGTCGCGTTCGCACACTCGCGCGGCGTCATCCACCGAGACCTCAAGCCGGATAACGTCATGGTCGGCCCGTTCGGCGAGGCGCTCGTGATGGACTGGGGACTCTCTCTGGTCGGCGAGCGCACCGCATCGGGACGCGTCGTGGGGACGCCGGCTTACATGGCCCCCGAGCAGTTCACCGATCCCACCTCGGCCAGCCCGCGCTCCGACATCTATTCCCTCGGCGCCATCCTCTACGAACTCCTCGTCGGCTGCGTGCCCCATGAGCGAACCATGGAAGAGTCGCCGGACGCTTCCGGGCTCGCGGAGTTCCTGCGGCGTCCACCGCGCAGCATCCACACGCTCGGCGAGGAGGCACCGGAAGAGCTCGCGGCGATCTGCTCGAAGGCCATGGCGGCGAAACCGAAGGATCGCTATGCCTCCGCCCGAGACCTCGCCGACGACATCACGGCCTGGCTCGAGCACCGCGTCGTGAAGGCGGCGCGCACGGGCACCTGGGCGCGCATCCGCAAGTGGCGAGAACGCAACCGCGGTCTCTCCCACGCGCTAGAAGCACTGGTGCTCGTGGCGCTGATCGCCACCACGGTCATTTCTCTTCTGCAGCGCAACCGGATCCGAACGGTCCAGGCCAAGAACCGCGAGATCGAAGCGGGCACCTACACCGCGAACCTGCACTCGGCCAGCCTGCACCTGCGCAACCTCGAGGTGAATGACGCCCGCATACGCCTCGGCGAATGCCCGCCCGCGCTTCGGGACTTCGAGTGGGGCTTTCTCGACTATCTCTCCGATTCGAGCGAGCGCATCCTCACTCCGATCGAATCGAGCATCCTGGTGGTCGCAGCGAGCGGGGACGGGCGCTTTCTCGTGGCGGGCTCCGCCGAAGGCGCCCTGCACATCTTCGACGGCCTCGGAAACGAACTCGCGAGCGCGGGACCGCTCCGGGGACCCGTACACAGCCTCCAGTTCCTTCCCGGCACGCCGCTCTTCCTGACCGCGACGCGCGGAGGCGCGGTGACCCTCTGGAACGCGGAAACGGCACGGCGCGTGCGAAGCCTTTCGGTCGGATCCGGCTCGATCATGGCGCTGGCCGTCTCTCCGAACGCGGATCTGATCGCCATCGGACTCGCCTCCGGTGAGGTGAGACTCCTCCACTCCTCGGACGACTCCGTCGCTTTCGTGCTCCGTTCGAGCGATGGTCCGGTTTCCGCGCTCGGTTTCTCGGTCCGCGGAGCGTTTCTCGCAGTGGGGTATTCCTCCGGGTATGTGACGACCTGGAACCTCGACGAACGACGGCGGGTGCACCGAGTGCTGCTCGGAGACGCGCCCGTCCACTGCATCGCGTACACGCCGAACGGACGCGAACTCCTCTGCGCCGTCGGCCCACGGGTCTTGGCTCTGTCCGCCGCGGATTTGGAACCCGGAATGCAGTTCCAGGGACACGCCGGCGCCGTCTCCTCGATCGATGTCGATCCGCCCCACCGGATGCTGACGTCGTCTCTCGACGGAACGATCCGCCTTTGGGACTTGGCGACGGGAACCGAATCAGCGCGTCTCTCCGGTCATCTCGACGAGGTCAACACCGCCGTGTTCCTCGCCGACGGGCATCATCTCCTTTC